>CAXUEW010000380.1:0-2067 GCA_964250115.1 uncultured Terriglobus sp. | reverse complement strand
GCGACCGCGAACCAGTCGATCGGTTTCAGGCCGGCCGAGCGCATCAGGAAGGCAAGAAAGCCGTTGTCCGGATGCATCATCATGTTCTTCCAAAGCAGCGCGCTCACCGTGGGCATGACGAAGAACGGCGCCAGCATCAGCACGCGCGCGACGCCGCGGCCATAGAACTCCTGATCAAGCAGGATGGCGATCAACGTGCCGAGACCGATGGTGATGACCAGCACGGAACCGAGCAGGACAACCGTGTTCCAGACTGCAAGTCCAAGGCCGGGATCGCTGAGCAGATAGCGATAGTTGCCCAGGCCGTCAAAGCCCACGCGGCCCGGGCTCATCAGGTTGTAGCGTCGCAGTGAAAACCACAGCGTCACGATCAGCGGCAGCACCGACCAGAGCAGCAGCAGCACGATTGCCGGCAGCGTCAGCAGCCGGCCGCGCGCGCCACTGCGTTGGCGTACCAGGCCTGCTGTTATATCTGTAGTCGATTCGGCCGCTGTCATGGGTCTAGCGCTCCACTCCCATCCGGTTGACGACGCGTTCGGTAGCAGCCTGCGCCTTATGCAGACTCTCGTCAACCGGCATATTTCCGACAAGGGCGGCGGCGATCAACTGCCCAACCTGATTGCCGATAGTTGGAAATGCCGGAATCACCACGACCTGAATACCTGTGTAAGGTACGGCCTTGAGTGTGGGGTGCAGCGGATCGGCGGCCATGATCGCCCGGTACACCAGGTCAGCGAACGGCGCATTGGCGAGATACTCGGGTTGCCGGTAGGTGGACTGGCGCGTGCCTGGTGGCACCGCGGCCCAGCCGTATGTATCTGCTACAAGCCGTATGTACTCCTTTGACGTGGCCCACTGCACGAACTTGGCGGCAGCCTCAGCATGGTGCGTCGCGGAGGGCACGCCCAGGGCCCAGAACCAGAGCCACTGCGCACCGCGTGGCGTGCTTGCAATGGGCGCGGGAGCGAAACCTACCGTATTCGCTACCAGCGACTGCTTGGGATTGGCGAGTGTTCCGGCAGCAACCGTCGCATCGATCCACATGGCGCAGCGGCCGTTTTCAAAGAGCGTGAGCGACTCATTGAAGCCGTTGGAGCTGCTGCCCGGCGGCCCATACTTCTGTAGCAGGTCCACGTAAAACGAGATGGCGCTGTGCCACTCCTGCGAGTCGAGTTGCGGTTTCCAGCTTTCGTCAAACCAGCGGCCGCCAAAGGTGTTCGCCATCGTCGTGACGAATGCGATGTTCTCGCCCCAGCCAGGCTTGCCGCGCAGGCAGACACCGTACGTGCCCTTTGCGGGATTGTGCAGCGCTTTAGCGAACCGGGCGATGTCGGCGTAGGTGGGCTGTGCCGGCATCTGCAAACCCGCTGCCGCGAACAGGTCCTTGCGGTAATAGGTCAGCGAACTCTCCGCATAAAACGGCAGCGCGTACAGGTGCCCACGGTCAGAGGCACCATCGCGGATCGGTTTCAGCAGGTCGTCGACATCGTAGCTCTTCGTCAGCGCGCCTTCCAGCGGCAGCAACCATCCGCGCCTGCCCCACACGGGCGCCTCCAGCGGCCCGATGGTAACTACGTCGTACTGGCCGCCGCGCGTCGCCGCGTCTGTTGTGGTCTTCTCGCGAAGGATATTTTCTTCGAGCACTACCCAGTCGAGTTTGATGTCGGGGTGTTGCCGCTCAAACTCCTTTGAGAGGCGCTGCATGACAATCATGTCGCCATTGTTGACAGTGGCAATCGTGAGGATCGTCTGCGCCTGCATGGAAGACGTGGCACCGGCCAGGCACAACAAGAGCAATCGGATCAGGGTATCGTCAAAGCGCTTTGACAAGCTCAACCCCTTCTCTGATATCGAATAGCACGTTGTTCTTCCAAAACGCATTACGGTGCCGGCATCCCATCTCCGGAATTATGTGGAGCTTACCATGCAGTGCGTGGAAGTGTTTCAGCTCCCCATGTGCTGCTCTTGCCCGCTCCAACGATCTGTCCATACGAGAAACCGCAGCGTGTCAGCACGGGCGGGCGCACAATATCAAAATAGATGACCCTGCCGCTGCACAACGCCCTT
>CAXUEW010000379.1:0-2136 GCA_964250115.1 uncultured Terriglobus sp. | reverse complement strand
GAGAATATGCCGAGCGGCACCGCGTACAAGCCCGGAGACGTTCTGACCGCGATGTCCGGCAAAACCATCGAAGTCATGAATACCGACGCGGAAGGACGCCTTGTCCTGGCTGATGGCCTGCACTACGCCAAAACCCTTGGCGCTACTCACCTGATCGATGCCGCTACGCTGACTGGCGCGTGCATTGTTGCGCTGGGCAAATTAAATTCAGGCCTGTTCTCAAACGACGAAGACGCCTGCGCCCACTTCCTAAAAGCCTCGCGCGCTGCCGGGGAAAACTTCTGGCGCTTGCCCTGCACTGACGATTATCGCGATCTGATCAAGAGCAGCATCGCCGACATCATGAACACGGGTATGGATCGTGGAGGCGGTGCCACTACTGCTGCCATGTTCCTGAAAGAGTTTGCCGGTGACACACCCTGGGTTCACCTGGACATCGCCGGGCAGGCCTGGATTGACGACGCGCGCAGCTACATCGCGAAAGGGCCATCGGGCGTAGCCGTCCGGTCCATCGTGGAATGGGTACGGGCGCTGGCCGCATGAAGCTTGCAGATGCCAACATCCTGATTGTCGATGACGAGCCGGTTCTGCGGCTTACCTTTAGCGTCCTGCTAAAGCAGCACGGGGCGACCGTGCACGTTGCGGGCAACGGTGCCGAGGCGCTGCAGGTGCTGGCCAGGGAGACTGTCGACGTCATGCTGACCGATAAACAGATGCCCGTGATGGACGGCAAGGCCTTGTTGCGTACGATGCACGCGAAGGGTATTCGCATCCCCAGCATTCTTTTCGTCAACGGCGTTGAGCCGGAAGATCTTGAAGAATTAAGTTTGTTGTCGGTAGTCGAGACCGTAACCAAACCCCTGCACCCGGAAGCCCTCACAGCACTGATGGAGCGGGTGCTCGCCACCCTGCAGCCAAGTTAGCGCCTGAATATTCGACCCAGAGCAATCGCGTGCGGCAGCAAATAAGGCGCGGTTACATGGATTGCGGTACTGCAATACCAAGCCAGCCCAGCACACGTTCCAACTCTCGCAGGGCGACCGCCGCAGTGGCCAACAGCAGACTTCGTTTCATTCAGGACGTGATTGCGGTGGTAGAAGTTGTTAAACTCCTGCGCCATTTGAAAGGCATAACGCGCGACCAGGGCGGGCTCTGCCGCTACAATCGCCTGTTCCAGCACGGTGGTCACACGCGACGCGGCAAGCCACATCGCCCAGATACCATCGCCGTCGGTCCCCTGGAGGTAGGGCCCTGTTTCGGCTGCATTGAGATTACCGATCGCATCCGCCCTTGAAATACCCGCCTTGCGCAGAATGTTGGCCGCGCGCACCGCCGAGTACTGCACGTAGGGTCCGGTCTCGCCCTCGAATGAAAGCGCCTCGCGAAAGTCGAATGCGATTACCGTGTTCCGCGTGAACTTCAGCATGAAATAACGCAGTGCGCCGATGGCTATCTGCTCGGCGCTCTTCTGACGCTGTTGTTCCGGGTCTTCCGGATGGCGTGCGTCCACCTGCGCCTTCGCAGCGGTAACCAGACGGTCCAGCAGGTCATCCGCCTTGACGCCGAAACCCTTGCGGCCGCTCACCTCAAGGTAGGGCCTCTGCATGTCTTCCGGGCTGACCGTGTAGCCAAGATCGACCGCACATCGCGGCGTGAGCGCCACCATGGCGTAGTTGATATGCGTGTACCTGTCCGCCGCTGCGGTGTAGCCCATGGCGCGCAGCGACTCCACGACATTTGCTTGCGGATCGTTCTGCCGTGAATCGATGACGTTGTAGATCGCAGCGGCCTGTCCGAAATGCGGGTGCTCGGCGTCGCCACTCATCGTCGAAATCCAACACGGATGCGTAGGGTACTGATGAAAGATGCGGTAACCGAAGTCCCGCCCTGGCAGCAGACCGAACTTCCAGAGGTGGTAGGCAATGTCCTTACCCACGTAGGTCACAGTGCCATTGGATCGCACAAGAATCTTCGCGTCCTCGTCTGGACCATCGGCAGTTGTCTCTGTGCCAGGCCTGCGCATGACCCAGCAACCCTTGTTCTTGCCCGCAGTTTCTTCGTACAGCACGCCGTGGTCGATCATCAGTTGGCGCGCGGATTCCCAGAAGCGTCCATGCAGAATCTCGCTTTCGCGCG
>CAXUEW010000378.1:0-2137 GCA_964250115.1 uncultured Terriglobus sp. | reverse complement strand
GTCGAGCTGCTGCCGCCAGCCAACTTCGCTGCGAACCGCAAACTGCTGCTGGACGACTTTGCTGACATCGTCGCCTCAGACAATGGCGTGGCGCGAAACGTGACGCGCAAGCCAACACAAAGCGGCTTCTCCGTTACAGGTCTGGACCGCAAGGAGTTCAAAGGCAGTACGCTGAGCATCTACCTGCTGATCGACGATCAGACACACATCGCCGCGACGGTGTACCTGCTGAACGCCGACCCGGCAAAGCGCCGCTTCAAGACCGCAGAGGACTACGCACGTATGAGGGATACATTCCTGTACAACTACACGCGCTGCGTGCGGAACAACCAGACAGGTAATACCTTCGGAGTAGCCAAATGATGAGAGAACTGGCAGTAGGTCTGGCTTTTCTGACGGCAGCGTCTTTACCCGCGCAGATGAAGATGGAAACTACGGACGGGCTGGCGCACAAGCCAGCGCCGGTACCTTCGACCGAGTTGACGGTCACGGGGCTGTCCGGAGTTACTCGCGCGTTCGCCCCGGCAGACCTGAAGTCCATGCAACACGTGTCAGTCAGCGTTCACAATGCTCATAACAACAAAGATGAAAGCTACAGCGGCGTGCCGCTGAAGGACCTGCTGACCCTGGTTGAAGCGCCCAGAGATTCAGGACCCAAGGTGTCCACCAACATGCAGATTGTCATCGCGGGTGCGACGGATGGGTTTCATGTGGCCCTGACACTCTGCGATACCAATCCGGAGTGCCGCAACGGTCAGGCGCTTGTCGCGGACATGCAGGACGGCACACCGCTCTCCACAGACGGTGCCTTCAAGCTGATCCTGACGGAGGACAAGAAGCCCGCACGCTGGGTGCGCAACCTGCAATCACTCACGGTCAAAGCCGTACCCGCGAACTAGATGTTCCTCTAATGCAGTAGCGTGCCGAAATGTGTCGCGCTTTCAGCGCTCAAAGCTCAACTGCACGGTAACCTGGGCCTTTGGTCCAGGCTGTAATGTCACGGGCCGTTGGCCCTTATCGCACCACATTAGAACATTTGGCAGAGCTGTGAGGCGAAGCCCTCAGCGCTGGCAACCAGCGCCCCATCGTTCGCTCGGCTCACTCGGAACATTGCGGTGTAGCCTTCACGCTGTAGGGCCAAGGGCCCATTACATTACAGCCTAGGCCGAAGGCCTAGGTACCTTGGATGGAATGCTCTAAAATATAGAGCATCTGCTCTAGCTAAATCCCAACTTGGACCACATTGCGTCTACCTTTGCCTTGACGTCAGCAGGCATGGCAAGCATCTCCGGCCATGGCCGCGTGAATCCTTCTGCAGGCCACTTGCGGGTGGCGTCAATGCCCATCTTCGATCCGAAGTTAGGCAAGCGTGAGGCATGATCGAGTGAATCGACGGGGCCGAGCGTGAACTGAATGTCGCGCTCAGGATCAATGTTGTTCGCGACACGCAGCACCACTTCGCCCACATCCTGCACATCGCAGTCCTCATCCACTACGACGATGCACTTCGTAAACATGGCTTGCCCCAGCGCCCAGATGCCGCTCATCACCTTGCGTGCGTGCCCCGCGTAACTTTTGCGGATCGAGATCAGCATCAGGTTGTGCGCTACGCCTTCAGGCGGCAGGTTGATATCTACGATCTCCGGCATGGTGAGCTTAATCAATGGCAGGAAGATACGTTCCACTGCCTTTGCGAGCCATGCGTCTTCCATTGGCGGTTTGCCAACTACTGTAGCCGCGTAGATCGGGTTCTTGCGGTGCGTGATCGCTGTGATATGGAAGACCGGGTACTCCTCCGGCATGGTGTAGAAGCCGGTGTGGTCGCCGAATGGACCTTCGCTACGAAGCTCGCCGAGTTCGACATAGCCTTCCAAGATGTATTCCGCATTGGCCGGAACTTCGAGCGAGTTTGTCTCGCACCTGACCAGTTCTACCGGCGATTGACGCAGAAATCCGGCGATGAGGTACTCCTCGATCTCCGGCGGAGCGGGCACGATTGCAGAAAAGGTCATTGCTGGATCGGTGCCGATGGCAACCGCGACCTCCATGCGGTCGCCGCGGATGCGGGACAGCGTAACGCCCGGCAGGCTGGAGGCTTTGTCGCCCGCAGCGATGGTGCCTCCGCCCGTCATGGCCA
>CAXUEW010000377.1:0-2268 GCA_964250115.1 uncultured Terriglobus sp. | reverse complement strand
TCGATAACATCGCCGCCGTCAATGCCGTGACGCTGGACGCAAGCGGCAATGCAGTTCCATTGCAAGCCACCGTGCCCACGCCGGAAAGCTTTTGGAGCGGCAGCGCGCGCCTGGCATGGCAGCTTGGCCCAAAGAACACTTTCACCGGCACCTACACGGCCAATGTGGATGACAAAAAAAATCGAGGTGTGGGTGGCACGGCGTTGGAGGAGAGCAGTCGCGATGTCCTCAACTACGAACACACGCTGCGCTTCATCAACATCACCACAGCATCTGCCAACCTGATGCACGAGGCGCGGCTAAGCGTTCGTTGGCTGGGCGATCTTTCCACGCCGCGTTCCACCGCGCCGCAGGTGCAGGTGGCGGGTGCCTTCACGGGCGGCGGAGCGGAACTGGGCCCGCAGAAGATTCGCGAAGTCGGCATGGAGATTGCCGACGACGCCATCCTGACGCACGGCGCGCATACCCTGAAGTTCGGCCTGAACCTGCGCACCTATCGCGAACAGGAACAGATGACGCGCAACTTCAATGGCACGTATATCTTTGGTGGTGGAACTGCGCCGGTGCTGGATACAACCGGCAACGCGGTAGCTGGCTCATCGCAGGTCATCAGCGGCCTGGAGCAGTACCGCCGCGCTCTGAACCACCTGCCCGGCGGCACGCCCACGGCGTACACCGCCGTCACGGGATTGCCTGCCATCAGCTTTGTACAGACGCGCGTCGCTCTGTTTGCGCAGGACGAATGGAAGGTGCTGCCGAACCTGAAACTGTCGTACGGCGCTCGCTATTACCTGCAGAACAACCCGGCAACCCTGCTGAACCTGGTGCCGCGTGTCGGCATCGCGTGGTCGCCGGACAAGAAGCAGCTATGGACCATCAAGCTGCACTCCGGCATGTTCAGCGGCCGGTACAGCACGGAGGACTACACGGAGTTGCGTCGGCTTGACGGCGTGGAGCGTATCAGCAACACCGTCTACTCGCCTACGTACGGCAGTCCATTGACCGGCTCTGTTCCGGTTCGCACGGTGCGCACGATTGCACCCGGCTTCAGCGGCGTCACCTTTGCGGAGCAGCAGGTTGAGGTGGACCGCAGCCTGCGCGGTGGATGGGATGTGCAGGGTACCTTCTACTGGATTCGAGGCTGGAACTTCGCGCGCTCGCCCAACGCCAACTCACCGCTCAACGGCCAGCCTAACGGACCCCGGCCCGGCCCGGCCAACCTGAACATTCTGCAACTGCAGAACAGCGGTTCCATGAAGGGAGACATCGAGTTCGTCTCCGTCAATCAACATAAGCTGAAGTGGCTGGGCATCTTCGTGGGCTATGCCCGTGTCGATCTGCGTGACGACTCGAACAACGACGAGTTCTTCGCGCCGCAGAGCGCCTTCACGAACGCTGGCGAGTATGGACGTCGTGAACGGCAGGACCAGCACCAGGTCTTCGGCAGCGGCAACCTGCACCTGCCCTTCAAAATCGACGTCGATAGCAACTACTACGTGGGCAGCGGCAACCCCTTCAACGTGACCACCGGCTTCGATAACAACGGCGACGGCAACTTCAACGACCGGCCAACCTACGCACGCGCCGGTGATCCGAACGCCGTCCAAACGCGGTACGGCCTGCTGACGGCGACCGGCGGCACCGGCGTGCTGCCGCGCAACACGGGGACCATGCCCTTCCGTGTCTTTCTGGACGGCAATGTGAGCCGCTCCTTTGTCCTGACGCCACACGCAGCCAAGGAGCAGTCACAGTCGCTTGCCGTCAACGTGCGAACGGCCAACCTGATCAACCACACCAACGTCACGCAGGTGGGCAGCGTGCTTGGCTCACCCCTGTTTGGCCGGGCGTACCAGGCACAGTCAGGCAGGCGGGTGGAGATAGGCCTGCGCTACAACTTCTAGCGATTTCTGCTGCGAGATGCTTCGAACTCACACCGCTCGCTTGAGCCGCCCATACTGCCACGGCTTTAGCCGCTGAGATAGCAAACGAAAGAGCGCCATGAGCGGCTTTAGCCGCCGAGATGACACCTTGCCGCGCGCATCTCAGAGGCTAAAGCTCCCTTCTTTTTCCTACGCGTATGCTATCCAGGCGGCTAAAGCCGCATTGCAACTCGATCGGGGTTACCTCGATCGGAGCTTGCGACTTCTCCCCGCCGCACCCTAGAATCGTCCGGCGCGGCGACAGCTTGCCGCAGGGACGATAACATCATGAGCTTCACACGACGCGATTTTGGAAAGCTGGCCGCAGCCGGGCTTTCCGCGGCGGCCC
>CAXUEW010000376.1:0-2311 GCA_964250115.1 uncultured Terriglobus sp. | reverse complement strand
TGTGCAGGGCCATGTAGGCCACCTGCAGGCCACCGTTGTCCGCGGTGTTTTCGCCGAGTGTCAGCTTGCCGTTCAGCTTCGCGCCCGGAACCGGCTCGAATGCGCCGTACTCCTTCACTTCGCAGTCGGTGCGCTTGTCGAACTCGGCTTTATCCGCTGCAGTCCACCAGCTACGCACGTTGCCCTGCGCATCGTACTGGCTGCCTTCGTCGTCGAAGCCGTGCGTCATCTCATGGCCGATGACAACGCCAATGGCGCCAAAGTTGACTGCCGGATCGATCTTGAAGTCGTAGAACGGCGGCTGCAGGATGCCTGCGGGGAAGTTGATGTCATTGTTCGACGGATCGTAGTAGGCGTTGACGGTGGGCGGTGTCATGCCCCACTCCTTCTCGTCGACGGGCTTGCCGATCTTTGCGATGTCACGCCGGTCCGCAAAGATGCTGGATTGCTCGCGGTTGCCAAGCCGGTCGTCGCGCTTGACGGTGAGCGAAGTGTAGTCGCGCCACGTTTCGGGATAACCAATCTTGTCGCGGAAGGCTACCAGCTTTTTCTGCGCTTCAACCTTGGTCTCGGGGCTCATCCACTCCAGGCTGTTGATGTCGTCATGTAGCGAAGCTTCCAGCTGATGGACCAGCTCCTGCATGTTCGCCTTGGCCTGTGGGGTGAAGTACTTTGCGACCCAGTCCTGGCCAACGGCTTCGCCCAGAGCGCGGTCTGTCTGCTGTGTGCAGCGCTTCCACAGCGGAGCCTGTTCCTTCTGACCACCTAGAACCTGCGCAAAGAAGTGGAAGTTCTCATCCACAAACGGCTTGGAAAGCGCGGTTGCATTGGGCAGCAGAGCGTGCCAGCGCAGGTAACTCTTCAGGTCAGCCATGGAGGCAGAGCTGAGCTGCTCATTCATGGTCCGGAAGTACTCCGGCTGTTCCACGTTCAGTGTGTTGATGGGCACCTTGATCTCGGCAAAGTAGTCGGACCACTTGTAGGCCGGGGTCAGCGCCTGCAGTTCTGCCAGGGTCTTCATGTGGTACACGTTGGCCGGTTCGCGCATGTCCACGCGCGGCATGGAACCTTTTGCCAGCGCCGTTTCGATGGTCATAACGGCCTTCGCCTCAGAAGCCGCCTGATCAGGTGTGTCGCCCAGCAGCGTGAACATCCTGGTCAGATGTTCCACATACTGGGTCCGGATTTTGTTCATGCGGTCGTCCTGCTGCAGGTAGTAGTCGCGGTCCGGCAGCGACAAACCGCCCTGGCCAATACCCGGAATCTGTTTCTGGCTGTCCTTCTGATCCTGCTGCGAGCCGAAGCCATAAAAAAGGCCAAGTCCGTGATTGTTCTCCAGCGAGCCAACCAGCCGAGCGACGCCCGCACGATCGTTTAAGGCTGCAATCTGCTTCAGTACCGGGTCCAGCGGCTTGCTTCCAAGCTGGTTGGCTGCATCCTCATTCATGCAGGCGGCAAAGTAGTTGCCGTACTTTACCTGCAGTGGCGATGCGGGCTTGTCGGCTGCCTGCTGCAGCAGGTTGTAGACGGTGTACAGGTTGCGCTCGCCCAGTTCGTCAAAGCGGCCCCAGCGGGTTTTATCGGCAGGCACGGGGTTGTTCTTGCGCCAGTTGCCGCATGCGTAGGCGTAGAAGTCGTTGCAGGGATTGACCGTCTTGTCGATGGCTGAAACGTCCAGAGAGATGCCGCCTTTAGGCACGGCTATAGGCGCAGAGTCGCCGTCCAGCACAAGGTGCAATTGCTGTGTGTGGACAGTCGCGGTGGCGGCCAGCATCAGGGCTGCGGCAGTGACCAGCTTCGAACGAAAGGGGTAATCCATGGGCGTCCTGAGTAAAAGGGGTTCAGACGCGTTACCTGCGTCGTGCCTACTACTTTAGTTACATTTTCAGACTTGCGCACGGTAGCCGTAGACCATTTTGAACCCGAACTGCTACGTTCCCGGCCGTTGCCGGAGTCCTCAACACAGATCGTTGAAACATCTCCCGCCTGTTCTGCATCCATTGCTAGACAGGTTCAGCAGCAGACGGTGACGCGAACGTTTGCGCAACCGCCGGTGCGGTCCGGGAGCGAAACAGACGAATGCCCAGTCAGAGTGAAGTCAAGTGGTCGCAGTTGAAAGTGGGCGTTATCGTCCTGATCGCGGCTTTGCTGCTGGTCACCTTGCTGTTCCTCATGACCAGTTCCCAGGGTCTGGGCCTGTTTTCGCACAAATTGACGGCAACCACTTACTTTGAAAACGCCGCCGGCGTGAAAGAAGGTGCGGCTGTCAACCTGCAGGATGCCAAAGGGCGGCCGGTCCTTGCCGCCGATG
>CAXUEW010000375.1:1303-2350 GCA_964250115.1 uncultured Terriglobus sp. | reverse complement strand
TTCGACCTGAGCGGCAGCATGAACAGCAAATTCACCCGCGCGCGCCGTGCCCTGAGCGAGTTCATGCGGACCAGCAACCCCGAAGATGAGTTTTTCGTCGTTGCCTTCAACGACCGGCCCAACGTGGTGGTGGACTACACCAGCAACGTGGACGACGTGGACGCTCGCATGGTGATGTTGAAACCCGCAAACCGGACCGCGCTGATCGACGCAGTTTACCTAGGCCTGAACAAGCTGAAGAACGCCAAGCATGAACGCAAGGCGCTGCTGATCATCTCGGATGGTGGCGATAATCGTTCGCGCTATACCGAGGGCGAGTTGCGCAAAGCCGTGCGCGAAAGTGACGTGCAGATTTATTCCATCGGTATCTTCGACACCACTGCAGCAACGGAAGAAGAAAAAAACGGACCGGCGCTACTGACCGACATCTGCGAACAGACCGGCGGACGCCTGTTCCGTGTGTCCGATGTAGCCGAGCTGGGCGACATTGCCGCGCGCATCTCCGCCGAGTTGCGGAACGAGTACGTGGTCGGTTACAAGCCGACGGACCTGCGGCACGACGGCAACTGGCGTAAATTGAAGGTTAGGTTGAATCCGCCGCCCGGTCTGCCGCAGCTCTCGGTTCACAATCGTCAGGGTTACTATGCACCTTCGGATTAGCCGCTTCGCTGCCGCACTTGCTTTTGCCACATTTGTTGCTATCCCGTTCGGACTACCGGCCAGCGCGCAGCAATCCACCCACAAAGTTCCCGCCGTTCCGTCGTTGACGGTCGATCGTGACCCGGTTCCCTCACCCGATCCAGACACGGCACCCGCCGCAGCCGACGCGACTCAGGCCCCGCAGGCTGGCCCCGGCAGCCAGGTACAGCGCGCCGGCAGCACCTACACGCTGCGAACTGACGTGGGCGAGGTCCGGTTGAACGCAAGCGTGCTCGACAACAACGGGCGCGTCGTGCAGACACTGCCGCGCGAGGCTTTTCAAGTGTTTGAAGACGGCACGCCGCAGACCGTCGCGCTCGGCGACGACCCCGGCGCCATCACGCTGGC
>CAXUEW010000375.1:0-1293 GCA_964250115.1 uncultured Terriglobus sp. | reverse complement strand
CGTTCCGGCATGAGGATCTGCCTGTCTCGCTAGGCGTGCTGATCGACAGCTCCGGTTCCATGTACGACAAGCGAGCTGCCGTGGGCAAGGCGTCACTCGACCTGATCCGACTTTCCAATCCTCAGGATGAAGCTTTCCTCGTGGACTTTTCGTGGGAGGCCTTCATCGACCAGGACTTTACCCGCGACATCAAGAAGCTGGAAGAGGGCCTGAACTACGTCAAAGCCAGCGGCGGAACGGCCATTTACGACGCGGTCATCGCATCGGCCGACTACCTTGCGCGCAATGCGAAGCAGCCAAAACAGGTGCTGCTGCTGATTACCGACGGTGACGATAATGCGTCAAGCTCTACGCTGGAAGAGACCATCCGCCGGGTGCAGGAATTGGATGGACCTACAATCTACTGCGTGGGTTTGCTGTTCGGTCCGGATGAGGATCGGCGAGAAAGCCGCCACGCCAAACGCGTGCTGGAGACGCTGGCGGAGCAGACCGGCGGCGTCGCCTACTTTCCCCGCAGGCTTGAGGATGTCGACAGCATCGCTCAGCAGGTGGCAGCCGACATCCGGCAGCAGTACACGATTGCATATACCTCCACAAAGCCGGCACGGCTGGGCGGCTACCGGACCATCCACGTGACTGCCCAGCAAAAGGGCTACGGCAAGTTGACAGTGCGCACCCGCAGCGGCTATTTCCCAAAGGGCAGTGCGCCTGCTGGGGCAGCACCGGCTGCGGCCCGACAGTAAGCCTTCCGGCCAAGCGCGTGGGCCCAGCCGATACAATCAGCTAGCCATCGTGACTCGCACCCTCTCCATCCTCGGTCTGTTCGGCCTCTCTACGGCTTTTGCGCAGCAGCCGGTCGTTCTGCTGGACCCAGCCCGCGGCGGTGCGGAGAGCGGCGCGCGTATTGCCGACCGCCTGCCTGAAAAGCAAGTCACGCTCGACACGGCGAGCAGGCTGGCCTCGCTGCTGCGCGCACGCGGCTTTACCGTCGCCATGACGCGGGATGCGGACGTGGATATGCCCAACGATGCGCGTGCCGCACTGGCCAACAATCTCCATCCCATTGCATGCATTCTGCTGCATGCCACGGCCCAGGGCAGCGGCGTTCACCTATACACCAGCGCTCTACATCAGGCAGTCGCGGCAAGCGGCTCGCCCGTGCGCTGGGATGAGGCGCAGGCTGCCTATGTGGATCGATCCCGTGCGCTGGCGGCAGACCTGAAGGCGGCTCTGCAGCACTCGAGGATCACGGCGTCCACGATCTCAACCGCTCGGAGCAGATTGTTCTGCCGA
>CAXUEW010000374.1:0-2353 GCA_964250115.1 uncultured Terriglobus sp. | reverse complement strand
CGGGTCAAACCAGTCGGCGCACCACTCCCAAACATTGCCGACGGAGCCAAAGATGCCGTAACCGTTGGGTAGGTAAGCGTCTACGGGAGCCGTCGACGCGTAGCCGTCTTCCGCAGTATTCACGTGAGGAAACGTGCCCTGCCAGATATTGCACAGGTGCTGGCAGCCGGGCGTTAGCTCGTTGCCCCACGGATAGGTGTTTTGCTCCAACCCGCCGCGGGCGGCAAACTCCCACTCTGCCTCGGTAGGCAGACGTTTACCGGCCCAGCTAGCGTATACAGCGGCGTCGTTCCAACTGACCTGCACTACTGGGTGATCTGGACGCGATGAGACATCGCTCCCAAGGCCTTCCGGTGCCTGCCAGGTTGCACCTGCGACACGCTTCCACCAATCCACGCCCACAACGGAGTCTTCCGGCACGATGCTGCGGCCTCCATCTGGCAAGTCACCTGCGAAGACAAAGGACCAGCCGAATTTCTCTGCCTCCGTAACGTATCCCGACGCCTGGATGAAGCGGGCGAAGTCACGATTGCGCACTGGGTATATATCCACGAAGAACGGGCTCAGGGTGACGCGCCGGATGGGTCCTTCTCCGTCCGCAGGGAAGCCGTCGCGGTCTTCCGTACCCATCAGGAACTCACCGCCAGGCAGTTCGACCATGTCAGTCGTGTTACCCCCGGTGACCCGCTCACGCGCTAAAGAAGCCTCTTGTGAAAGTTTGAGCGCCTCCGCTCGAGCCCGCGTTGGAACGCAGCAGGGAGGAGGAGTCTTGACTTGCTCAGGCATGCTCCTCATCCTCCATGACAAAGATTTGGCTGGCACGTTCGATTTCCGCCAGTGTTTGGCCCAGGAATGCCTTCCGCGCATCCTCGTGCAGCCGTTTGGCAATCTCCAGACGAACCTTCTCGAACGGTGTGCGGCCAGCCGATCGATACTCTGAAACGAGCGCGATGTGCAGGCCGAACTCTGTGCGGAAGACCGTGCTGCGCGTGCCCACCGGCAGCGTGAAGACGACCTCTTCAAAAAGCGGCACCATCTCGCCCCGCGTGACCCATCCCAGCGCGCCGCCCACGCCTTTGCAGTCAGAATACTGATCTGCCACCCGCGAAAATGCAGTGCCTGCCGCAAGCCGCTCGGATGCGAGTCTCATCACCTCGTCCGCACGGACTTCATCCGCAGGCGTGTGGATGTTACAGACAATGTGCTGTGTGCGGACAGCTTCGGGAAAGTCAAAAAGCTTGCCGTTGCGGCGATAAAACTCTTCGCATTGCGCTCGCCCGGCCCGGGGTACATGCCGCGTGATGTCCGCGCTTGCGCGTTGCACCAGCAGGTCGTCCATAATGGCATCGCGGATGCCGGTTCCACAAACGGTGTTGGAACTGTTACCCCATCGGCGGAGGCGCTCCGCGTCGGCCTCTGCTGCCGTCACGCGGATGTCGGCGGCAGCTGCGCGTTGCAGTAGAAGCGTCCGCTGCACCAGGTTGCTGACCGCTATGCGCTGGAGTTGTGCGGGCGCGATGCCTCCCGCATGCGGAGCATCCATCTCCAATCCGTCGGACAAACGCATCCATTCAGCCTGGAGCGCCGACTCAGGCAGAACCTGTCCATTTACTGAAAGCCGCATGCTGTTCGCAACCTGGCCCTGGGGTAAGTCCGTGCCAGTTCTCCTAGGCGCTTGTATCATCTCCGAGGTTACGGGTTCAACGACAGCCGGCAACGGCCAGCGGAACTGATGCGATGGAGTTGAGCCATTTCCAGTCCCTTTTGACGTGTTCTTGGAATGCGGCTTAGCTTCTGCCCACTTCCTTGAATCGTCGACGCAAGTGACGAGTGGCTCCGCCTCCCTGTCTTCTTTTGCTAATCTGGCCGATCTGTCAGGATAGTCAGCAAGCGATAAGCACTCCACCGCTCAAGAAGCAAGGAATCGAGGATTTCTGTCAGAATCTCATGGTGATGAAAAGAGTTGGACCGCCGGCCGTGCCTAGCAGTGGAGTTCGAGACAGTCTCGATGCTGTGATGCCCGAGGTGTACCGGCAACTGCGCGGCTTGGCAGCCAGCTACCTTCGCAACGAGCGCGACGGCCACACGCTGCAACCCACGGCCCTGGTGCATGAAGCGTACTTGCGGCTGCTGCGGCAGCACAGTGTTGACTTCACCAACCGCACGCAACTACTGGGTATAGCAGCGCAGTTGATGCGCCGTATCCTGCGCACCCACGACGATCAGCGAATGGCAGAGAAGCGCGGCGGCGAGGTGACGATGGTTTGCCTGGCCGATGCTCCTGAGCCCGCATCACCCTCGGCGGTCTGTTTCAGCGAAGTGGATCGCGTCCTGGATAAGCTGGCCGCGATGG
>CAXUEW010000373.1:0-2356 GCA_964250115.1 uncultured Terriglobus sp. | reverse complement strand
TTCTGCTAAAGCCCTGTAGTTTTTTACCGGCCAGCGGCGCAGATGGTCATCGCGCAACGCGTTGCGTGCGCCTCCGGCGGCAAGGACTACCCGTTTGCGTTCCCCAGCCGGCAGCGGCGAAGGAGGCAGATTTGCTGGTGTCACCGGCGGGAGATGCTGGGCTACCGGCCCGGCATCCTTTGGCGCTAAGCCAGCAGCAGATAGCAGGATGCGCGCGAACTCGTCCGTGTGGTGCCGCCCCGGCAGCAGTTGGAAATCCCGAGTGTCGCGCCGCAGTCGAATGTGCCGGCCGGACAGGAGTGGCAGCGAGAACAGGCGGTAGCGGCGGTTGTAGTAGAGGGTAGCGACCAGGTCGTATCCGCCGTGGCTGAGTTGCTTCCAAACTGACCGAACCGCTTGAACCCGCTGGAGCAGGGTGCCTGACAGGATCGCGCCCTCATCCGCTTCGATGACCCGCACGAATGGATAGCAACGCAAAACCGAGGCTGCCTGCGCACCCGCAACCCAATCGATGCTGTAGCCCAGCACATGAAGCCTGTGAGCCGCCGGAACTGCCATGAGCACATCGCCGATGGCACCGAGCTTCACAAGGAGTGCGCGCTTCATGCTTCCGCCGATTCTAGCGCCTCTGTGCGGGTTGCAGATCGAGCGAAGCCAGTTCGCATAACGAGCTGGCCAGTGAGGTCTGCCAATGCGGCAGACGAACCCCAAAGGTGTCTGCCAGCTTGTCGCAGTTCAGGCGCGAGTTCAGGGGACGCGCCGCAGGTGTTGGATACTGCGATGTGGAGACGTGCATGATTTCAGGCGGCTCCAAGCCATGTTGCAGACGCAGGTAATCGCGTATGGCTTCCGCAAGGCAGGCCCATGTAGTTTCCCCTGCTCCCGCACAGTGGTAAACACCGCTCCAGCCGTCGTTCGCACGTGTAAGAGAACTCCCAATGGCCTGATCTTCGGCCGAATGAATGATTGCAAGAACAGCATCCGCAAGATCCGCGGCCGCAGTCGGTGCACCGTGCTGGTCGGCGACAATCTGCAGCGGTTCCGTTCGGGTGGACAGCAGTCGCAGCATGGTGCGGACGAAGTTTTTCCCGCCGCCGGAGTAAACCCAGGATGTCCGCAAAATGACATACGGCAGCGACGCATTGGCAGCTACTGCGGCGATGGCTTCTTCGCCCGCCAGCTTGCTTGCTCCGTACACGTTGTGTGGACCGGTAGGATCTGTTTCGACCCAGGGTCGCTGCCCGGTTCCGTTGAAGACGTAGTCGGTTGAAAAATGGATCAGACCGGCGCCAACCTTCGCGGCTTCTTCGGCAAGAATGCCAGGTGCGGCACCGTTCGCGGCAAACGCGGCGTCTACGTCTGTTTCGGCGGCATCCACTGCTGTATAGGCCGCGCATGAGACGATCCAGCGTGGCTGCAGACCCCGGATGTAACCGCGAATGCTGTCGGCGCTCGCAAGATTCAGCTCAGCGCGACCGGGAGCAGCCACGGCAACATCGGGCATGGCCGTGGACAGCAGACCCACCACGGCGGAACCCACCTGACCCGACGCGCCTGTGACCAGAATCGGGCCGTTCAAGCCACGCTCCACTGAATATCGTCCTTGACCAGCCCCCGCAGGTAGTCGCCGTAACTGCTCTTGCCGTAGCTGCCGGCCCGCTTCTCCAATTGCGCGGCATCAATCCATCCCAGCCGGAAGGAAATTTCCTCCGGGCATGCGACCTTGAGGCCCTGGCGTTTTTCGATGGTGTGGATAAAAACCGAAGCCTCCAGCAGCGAATCGTGTGTTCCGGTGTCCAGCCAGGCGATGCCCCGGCCCATCACTTGGACGTGGAGCCGGTTTTGCCGCAGATACCACAGGTTGACGTCGGTAATCTCCAATTCGCCCCGGGGCGATGGCTGAATGCTCTCGGCGCATGCCACCACGTCCGGGCCGTAAAAGTAAATGCCCGTCACTGCGTAGCGCGACTTGGGTTCGGCAGGCTTCTCCTCCAGTGAAACGGCGCGGCGCTCGGCATCGAACTCGACCACGCCGTAACGCTCCGGATCGGTCACGGCATAGGCAAAGACGTGGCCGCCACCGTCTCGCGCGGCCTGCTCCGCCGTCGCACGCAGCGAACGGGCAAGGTCGTGCCCGTAGAAGATGTTGTCGCCCAACACCAGGCAACAACTGTCCCCTGCAAGGAAGTCCTTGCCGATCAGGAAGGCCTGCGCCAGGCCGTCAGGCGAGGGCTGCACGGCATACTCCAGCCGCAGACCCCAGTTGCTGCCGTCGCCCAGCAACTGCTGAAAGCGAGGCGTGTCCGAAGGCGTGGAGATGATCAGGATCTCCCGGATGCCCGCCAGCATCAGCGTC
>CAXUEW010000372.1:0-2442 GCA_964250115.1 uncultured Terriglobus sp. | reverse complement strand
CCAGCATGTGAAAACAGTGGAATGGCAAGCGCAACTATAGGCAGAAATCGCATGCGGTGCGGCGCGCCACAGCTTACGTGCTTCGGTGGCTCACCTGATTGTAGCGATTTGTCTTTCACGAATGTTCGGATGGGTCGCGCAAGCCGCACCCGAAATTCTTCCCTTCCGTCTATCCCAGTATGGAAAGCGGGTATCCCTTTCGCTGAAACAGGAACTTGGCTGGACTAACCCGCTCCTACCCGCAGGCATCGCATGCATTGTGGCAGATGTTGATTACAGTACTCCTTCATTGGGAAGGTACGTACACGGACGAGAGGAATCATGAATTATCTAGCACGTAAGTCAGCAAAGTTCAGTACAGGTGTTGTCCTAATAGGTGTTTTGTCGTGCGGAGTACTCACAGCAGCCCAAGAATTGAACCCAACGGCCGATCCAAAAACTGCAAATGGCGTTCAGAATGGCGGACAGCCCGTCGGCGAGTTGAACGGTGTTCCGCTCTACAGGGTCAATGTCGTTCGTCGTGATCTGGATGCGGTGAATTATTTCCATCGCAGTGGATCAACGAAGATTGCGATGGTGGGCACTTCCCTGCTGCCTCGTGCCAAGGGCGAGGCAAAGGTGGGCAGCGACAAGGGTCGCATCGCAGTGAATGTGCATCTGGAAAACCTTGAGCCCGCAAACGGCTTTGGATCCGAATACTTGACCTACGTTCTCTGGGCCATCACCCCGGACGGCACTCCCGCGAATCTCGGCGAGGTACTACCCACCGGTGGCAACAAGGTCGATCTTCAGGTAACCACCGGCTTGCAATCCTTTGGTTTGATCGTTACGGCGGAGCCTTATTTCGCGGTTAAGGTGCCGAGCGACATCGTCGTGATGGAAAATCGCGTGATTGAAGACAAGACCCAGGGCGTACTGGGCAAGGTGAACGCGCACTACACGCTGCTGCCCAAGGGCTTATACGCGCAGACCGAAGGATCGAAGACGGTGATCGATCCGATTACGCGAAAGGAACACAGCCCTCTGGAGTTGTACGAGGCTCACAACGCCTATAACATCGCGCGTTTGGCTGGCGCTGAAAAGTACGCTCCGGACATCCTGGCGCAGGTACGAACCGCTCTGCAAAACGCCGACGACATGGATCAAAACAAACATCGCGATGTGAAGATGGAAATCACGTACGCCCGTGATGCCGTGCAACGCGCCGAAGACGCGCGCATTTCGTCCCTTCGCAAGCGTGAAGCCGAGCGGCAGCAGGCTCAGGTGGATGCTCGCCAGGCGGCGGAGGCCCAGGCAGCGCAGTCGCAACTGGTAGCGCAGCAGGAGGCCCTTGCGGCAGAACGCGCACGCGCCGCAGCCGACCGTGAAGCCGCTGAACGTGCCCGTGCCGAAGCGCAGGCAGCCAGCGCGAATGCCGCTGCTGCGGATTCCGCCGCCAAGGCAGCCGCCGCCCAGCAGTCCGTGGTTGCCATTCGTGAGAAGCTTCGCGCGCAGCTCAACGCTGTTCTTGCAACGCAGGAAACAGCGCGTGGCCTTGTCGTAACCCTGGGCGACGTTTTATTCGACACGGGCAAGAGCAATCTGAAGCAGACTGCCCAGATCTCGCTCGCAAAGGTCTCAGTCATCTTGCAGCAGTACCCTGACCTGAAGCTGCAGATCGAGGGCTACACCGACTCAGTAGGCGGTGACGAGTACAACGTGAAGCTGAGCCAGGATCGCGCAAACGCTACGCAGGCGTTCCTCATCAGCAACAACGTGAACCCCGGAAACATCACGGCGGTAGGCTATGGCAAGTCGCACCCCGTGGCTGACAACAGCACGGCGGCAGGAAAAGCGCAGAATCGGCGTGTGGAGATGGTCGTCTCTGGCCCATCCATCGGCGTCGCGACTCAAGCGCCAACCGACATTGCACAGTAAGTGACAAACACTTCCGCACGGCAAAAGAGGCTGCTCAAACGGGCAGCCTCTTTTGCATGTGCGCGAGCCACGCCGCACAATCGGAGAAGCTGCATCTCACCTCCGGAGGAAACCATGGGCATAAGCATTCAGGGCAAGGTCGCGTTCATTACAGGTGCCAGCGCGGGCATTGGACGTTCCACGGCCTTCGCACTTGCGAAGGAAGGTGCAAGGCTGCTGCTGTGTGCGCGCTCTACGGATTCGCTGTTCGCCATGCGCGAGGACCTGCTGCAGGCAGGGGCTCAGGACGTCCACAACTTCGCGCTCGACGTCAGCAACCGGCTTGAGGTCCAGTCCGCAGTTGCTCAGCTTCCAGCCGCGTGGCAGGACATTGAGATTCTTGTCAACAATGCCGGGCTGGCGCGTGGGCTGGAAAAGCTTTACCTCGACGACGTGGATCACTGGGACGAGATGATCGACACTAACGTCAAAGGCCTGCTGTATGTCACGCGAGCCGTTCTGCCGGGCATGGTGGAGCGGGGGGCC
>CAXUEW010000371.1:0-2475 GCA_964250115.1 uncultured Terriglobus sp. | reverse complement strand
CGTATTCGTGTGGGATGCCGCGCGCATGAACCTGCCCGATGGCAAGACCTCGCTTGCGATGAGCGTCTATCCTCCGGAGAGTGTGGGTCCAAACCGGTGGGACAAGTCGACCGAGTACGTCAAGAACTCCGTCGAAAACTTCTCGAAGCACTGGTACCCGTATGAGTGGCCGACGGCGATCTCCGTCGCGGGCTTCTCCACCGGCATGGAGTACCCGGGTATGGTCTTCGACGGCATCGACGACAAGGATGCCTTCCTGTTCTGGGTCACAGCGCACGAGATTGGCCACGACTGGTTCCCCATGATCGTCGGCTCGAACGAGCGCCGCCACGCCTTTATGGATGAGGGTTTCAACACCTTCATCGACATTGAAGAGAGCGACCTGTACGCCAACGGCAAGTACGGCCCCAAGCGAGACGGCGAATACTCCGCCGGTGGCGAGCCCGCAGACACCATCCTGAAGGTGCTCGATAACCCGGACGCGCCCACGTTGATGGCGACCGCAGACGGATACACCGGCCAGTTGGGTCACCCGATGAGCTACTTCAAAGGCGCCTACGGCATGGTGCTGCTGCGTGAACAGATCCTTGGACCCGAGCGCTTCGATTACGCCTTCCGCAAATACATCCGTAACTGGGCGTACAAGCACCCATCGCCGTCTGACTTCTTCCGCAGCATGAGCAGCGAAGCCGGTGAAGACCTGGGCTGGTTCTGGAACGGCTGGTACCTGAACAATTGGAAGTACGACGTGTCCGTGGATAATGTGGAAGGCAGCACCGTGACCATCACCAACCACGGTCAACTCGTGCTGCCAACGCCTGTAGAAGTTACTTTTACAGACGGCACCAAGCAGCGCGTCAAGCTGCCGGTGGAAACATGGCTAACCAAGGGCACCTACGTCTGGACGCTGGAAAACAAGACACCCATCGCCTCAGTCACGGTCGATCCTGACCACAAGCTGCCGGATGACAACCGGGCTAATAACTCGAAGAAGATGTGAGCACTGAGCAGTGACTCTGCAGCTCGGATGACAGGACAGGCAAAGCTGCGCATCCAAAGCAGCTGAGGCGCTCAGCGGTGGTGCTCAGCGCTCAGCAGCTCAGCGTTAACTGCTTTCGGAAGGGCATGGCTTCAGCCATGCCAAACAGCAACGTGAATGGAAACGGCTTTAGCCGCCGAGGTCAGCTTCTGAAAGCCGGCCTCGGGGGCTAAAGCCTTTTGTCCTAGTTCGGTCCATCGGCACAGCTAAAGCTGTGCCCTTTCGAATCCAGCAAGCGTGCTGACGTTGCGCGACGCAGCTTCAGCGGCCTTCTGCATTTGCTTTCGCTGAATCCCACCGGCGTCTGCGACTCAGCGCATGGCACGTGCTTACCCACAGTTTAAGCCCGGGGCCGAGCAGCCCATTGTCCAGTTTCTGCCGGTATCGAGCAGCTTGCAGCGCCAGCCCGTTGGCACCTAGCAGAAGCTACAGTGCAGGCGCTCGAAGAAAGCTGGTCAACGATCCCGGCAAGACAGCCCCTGCCATGCGGCCGTAGAACGTGGTATGCAGGTTGGTCACGGCAGGCGCGCCTTGCGTTGCGATGTGCAGACGCGCAAGCACAACCGCATCTGCACCGAAGGGTGACGTGCCGTTTTTCGCTTGGATTTCGTGGCAGGTGTCGCAGGTGGCAGGCGCGCCCTTGGCCTGGTGGCACGCGATGCAGCCACCCATGGACATGTCTTTCACCGGCGCGATGGCAACTGCATTAGAGACATCGCCGTGGCAGTCCTCGCACTTATTGCCGGCGGAGGTGTGCGTTTTGTGGCTGAAGGTCACAAATGACGGCACGCGGTACACACGCGTCCAGGCAATGTTCTCGTTGGCTTTGGCCGCTGCCGCAATGCGTTGAACGTCCGGCTTGTCCGTTGCGATGGCCGCGTGGCACAACATGCACTTGGTGGGCTGCGGCATGGCCAGGGTTGCGCCATTCTTTGAGGGTTCGTGGCAGTCGTTGCAGCCAGCTTTCGCGGTCTGTACGTGCAGCTTGTGGTTGAACGGTATGGGTTGATCCGGTGCCGCTGCGGAAGCGACTGCCGGCGAAACACCCTGGGCCTTGGGAGAGTCAGGGGCCGCGCCCGGCTCAGTCTGGGCGTGCGCAGTGACCGCCAACCCAAAGATCATCAAGAATGTCAGCAACCACCTGTGCAAGTTCAAACCTGTCCCCTGACGAAAATGTGCCGTCCTCCCGGAGCGGGAAAACGGCACGCATTCAACTTCTTAACTTTACGCTTCTGCGCAGCGAAAGTCCTGCTTAGAAGCTGCGCCTCACGCGCTTAAACGTTGCCCTTTTTCATCTCATCCGCAAGGTACTCTGACGCGCGCATGGCCAGCGTGCACATGGTGATGGTGGGATTCTGCCAGCCCGCGCTGACAAACACGCTGGCATCCGTGATGAACAGGTTTTTCACATCGTGGCTCTGGTTGAACTTGTTCAC
>CAXUEW010000370.1:0-2505 GCA_964250115.1 uncultured Terriglobus sp. | reverse complement strand
GCTGGGCGGCCTGTACTTCGGCCAGCCACGCGCATGGGACAGGCAGACCGGCCGAGCGCACAACACCATGGTCTACACGCAGGAAGAGGTCGAGCGCGTGGCGCACATTGCCTTCGATCTTGCCAGGAAGCGCCCCCGCAGAAAGCTGACCAGCGTCGATAAAGCCAACGTGCTGGAGACCTCGCAGATGTGGCGCGCGGTCGTCGATCAGGTCGCAAAAGATTTTCCCACCGTCACCGTCGAACACCAGCTTGTCGACAGCATGGCGATCCACCTGATGAACCGTCCGCGTGACTTTGACGTGGTGCTGACGGAGAACCTGTTCGGCGACATCCTCTCAGACGAGAGCGGCGTCATCACCGGGTCGCTGGGCATGTTGCCGTCGGCCACGCTTGGCGGCAAGGTCAACCTGTATGAGCCGGTCCATGGCTCAGCCCCCGACATCGCAGGACAAGGCAAGGCCAACCCCATTGGCGCGATCCTCACGGCTGCCCTGTTGCTACGCCACTCTGCAGGTCTCGCGCAAGAAGCAAAGATTGTCGAGGACGCTGTCGTGCAAGTCCTCGAAGCTGGCTACCGCACAACGGACATCGCACGCGGCGATGTCGCAGGACAGCAGACAGTCAGCACAATGAAGATGGGCGCACTCATTTTGGATCAAGTCACCGCAGACCTGGGAGCCGCTGCCTCATGACACACCTTTGCCCACGAGTAGCGGCCCTCCATCGTTTGTCATCTCGCTCCCACTTCTGTTTGTCATCCCGCAGCGCAGCGGAGGGATCTGCATTTCAGCCGAGCCCTCCACAAACTGCCTCGCTGGTGCAAACACACATGCAGATCCCTTCGCTGCACTACGGAATGACAAGGTCGGAGAGGTAAGAGCAATGAACGCACCACGCACCATGTTCGAAAAAGTATGGCAGCAGCACCTGGTGGCGGAGCCAGCGGGAGAACCGCCGCTGCTCTACATCGACCTGCAACTGGTTCATGAAGTGACCAGTCCACAGGCCTTTGAAGGTCTTCGCTTAGCAGGCCGCAAGCTGCGCCGCCCAGACCGGCACATTGCAACGGTCGACCACAACGTGCCTACCACCAGCGTGCACGACCGCCTCGTCATCGCCGACCAGATCGCGTCGAAGCAAGTGCAGGCGCTGCGCACCAACTGTGCGGAGTTCGGCATCGAGTTCTTCGACGTGCAGGACGCGTCGCAAGGCATCGTCCACATGATCGGTCCGGAGCTGGGCGCGACCAAGCCGGGCATGACCATCGTCTGCGGCGATTCGCACACGTCCACGCACGGCGCGTTCGGCGCGCTGGCTTTCGGCATCGGCACCAGCGAAGTGGAACACGTCATGGCCACGCAGACACTGCCGCAGGGCAAGCCGAAGACCTTCCGCATCAACGTGGAAGGCGAGCTACCCTTTGGCGTCACGGCGAAAGACATCATTCTCGACATCATCGGCCGCATCGGCACAGACGGCGCGACAGGTTACGCGGTGGAGTACGCCGGTTCCGCCATCCGCGCGCTCAGCATGGAAGGCCGCATGACGGTCTGCAACATGAGCATTGAAGCGGGCGCACGCGCCGGCATGATCGCACCGGATGAAACGACGTTTGCGTATCTAAAAGGTCGACGCTTTTCGCCACAGAACGCGGATTGGGACCAGGCCGTAGCGCACTGGCGCACCCTGCCCACCGACGCAGGCGCAACCTTCGACCGCGAACTCACCATCGACGCCGCCACGCTGGCACCTGCCGTCACCTGGGGCACATCGCCCGGCATGCACGCCACCATCGACGGCACCGTACCCACACTCGAGCAGGCACCCTCCGAAGCCGACAAGAAAAGCTTCGCCAAGGCGTACGAATACATGGATCTACAGCCCGGCATGCCAATGGACCAGATCAGGATTGACACGGTCTTTCTTGGTTCGTGCACCAATGGCCGCATCGAAGACCTGCGCGCCGCCGCTGCTGTCGTGAAGGGCCACCATATCGCCACAAAGATTCGCGCCATGGTCGTACCGGGATCGCAACAGGTCAAACGCCAGGCCGAGGCTGAGGGTCTCGACACCATCTTCAAGACGGCAGGCTTCGAGTGGCGCGAGCCCGGCTGCAGCATGTGCCTCGGCATGAACCCCGACATCCTGCAACCCGGCGAACGCTGTGCCTCCACATCGAATCGCAACTTTGAAGGCCGGCAGGGACGCGGTGGACGCACGCATCTTGTCTCGCCGGAGATGGCCGCTGCGGCTGCAATTACAGGGCACTTCACGGACATTCGTAAGTGGGGCAAGCGGAAATGACCCGAGGCCTTGCATCTTTTGTCAGTTTTTCCTACATCCTGCTTTGCGGCTGTGCACCCGAGAAGGTACCGAGCCCTGCTGTGGCCACTGTTAACCAGACACGGCAGGACGACTTTCAGAAGAAGATCGCATGTAAGTCGTTTGAGAAAACGCTAAAAGATGAGGCGAACGAGGACAGGGTTGTAGGAACGACCTTCAT
>CAXUEW010000369.1:0-2507 GCA_964250115.1 uncultured Terriglobus sp. | reverse complement strand
CGGCGGCCCAGACCGGTGTTGCGATACGCAGGCAGAACTGCCAGCATCTGCGAGTGGATGTAGCCAACGCCATTCCGCTGCGCGGGCAGCCCCAGGTTGAAGGCCACCAGCGCGTCACCATCGAACGCTCCGAGCACGTGTCCGCCCAGCTTTTCCGCAAGGAAGAACACTCGCCTTGGCAGTGACTCACCGGCAGAGTATTGCCAGGTCTGCTGCTGCAGATCGACGCAGGCGTCGTACTCGGCAAAGGTAGTTAGTTGTTTGATCTGGGGTTCGCTCATGCGGACCGCTCCGCCTGCTTGGCAGCAGACCAGAGGTCTTCCATCTGTGCGAGTGACAGCGAGTCCAACGGACACTCTGCCGCAAGTTCCATTGAGCGGAAGCGTCTGCGGAACTTCGCATTCGCCTTACGGAGTGCCTGTTCAGGATCAACACTTAGGTGCCGCGAAAGGTTGGACAGCACAAAGAAAAGGTCGCCGACTTCTTCTTCCAGCTTTGCAATATCCGGCCTGTCGGTCAGTTCCGCACGAACTTCTTTAATCTCTTCCTGCACCTTGTCAAAAAGGCCGCTCACGTCGGGCCAGTCAAAGCCCACCTTTGCCGCCTTGGAGCCGAGTTTGCGCGCTTCGACCAGCGCCGGCACGAAGCGCGGCACATCGCCCAGAATTCCTTCTGCGTGGGCCTGCTTGTCTGCGCGTTCCGCCTGCTTCACGCGCTCCCACGTCCGGTTCACGTCAGAGGCGGTCTCGGCGATAGCGTCTGCGAAAATGTGTGGATGGCGGCGGATCAGCTTTGCGCTCAGGCCGCGCACGACCTCTTCGATGTTGAAGTGTTTCTCGTCGTCCGCGATCTGCGCGTAGAAGATCACCTGCAGCAGCAGATCGCCGAGTTCATCTCGAAGCTCTGGCCAGGCGCGGCGGTCGATCGCATCGAAGACCTCGTAGGTCTCTTCCAGCGTGTGCGGCTTGATGGAGTCGAGCGTCTGTTCACGGTCCCAGGGGCAGCCGCCGGGACCGCGCAGCCGAGCAATAATAGCCACGGCCTCTGCAAATGCCTCTCCGATAGATTGTGCGGACGGTGCATTCGCCATGCACTTGATGGTAACAACGGCAGCGCCTCTCCTCGAGGTGTGCGGTATGCTGCGGGCATAGATGCACAGCACGGGGGGCGTAAAGGTTCGTTGTGGCTGCTGCTGATCCCGGTGCTTGCGCTGGTGTTTCCCGGCATCTATAACCGCGACACGCCTACGCTGTTCGGCTTCCCGTTCTACTGGTACCAGCTTGCGTGGGTTGTGCTGGCTACGGTGATCCTTGGCATCGTCTACAAACTGCGCAAGGGTGCGCCGGAGGATTAGCTGGCTCTGCTTGGCGCAGAGCATGCACCACCTTTGCTGTCGTAATCGCCTGGCCGACATGCCGCTGGGTGTGTTCGGCGATGTGAATCAGCAGGCCGGCTACGGTGGTCGGCAGCATGGCTCGGCCGACAGCTCTGCTTGCAGAAAATTGCTCCGGTTGAAATCGCAGCAGGCGTTCGATGGCGCTTTGAATGGCCGCCTCAAACTCCTGCATGGCATCCATCGTCGCCAGCTTCTCCTGCTGCAGCGCAACCAGTTGATCCGCAGTCAAAACGCTGCCTTCGGCATAGGTAATCAGACGGTCCAGGCTCCGCGCGACGTGCCGCATCTGGAAGGCGGCCGACGGCAGACCGAGCGGCTCCATGTCCAGCGCCTCTGCGTCCAGCGGACCGCACCATCGCACCACGTCTTCGCGCGCCAGTTCCAGCGCGTGCAGAACGGCCCTGCGAACGGGTTCCACGTCGGTGTGCGTTCCCCGCAGCCACGGCTCTACAGCTTCAGTCGGCATACGTCCTCACTGCTAAACTTGGATGCGACAAGCCATGTTTGAAAACCTTCAGGAAAAGCTGCAGCGCACCTTCAAGAACCTTCGGGGTCAGGGCACCATCACGGACGAGAACATCTCGGAAGCGCTGCGCGAAATCCGCCTGGCGCTGCTGGAGTCTGACGTTAACCTGAACGTGGTCAAGTCGACCATCGACCACATCCGCGAAAAGGCGCTGGGCACCCAGGTTGCCACCGCGCTTTCGCCCGCCGAGCAGATCGTGAAGATCGTTCACGACGAGCTGGTCGAGACGCTGGGCAAGGACACCGCCCGCTTCAAGTTCGCTTCGCAGCCGCCCACCGTCATCCTGATGGCAGGGCTGCAGGGTTCAGGCAAGACGACCACCAGCGGCAAGCTGGCGGCGTGGCTCAAGAAGGGTGGGCACCGGCCCATGCTGGTCTCGGTCGACGTCTACCGCCCGGCAGCGCGCGAGCAGCTCGCTATCGTGGCCAAGTCTGTAGGGGCGCAAATCTACATTGGCAAGACCACCGACGAGGAAGCTGGGACGCCCCTTGTCGAGCGGCTGGCCAAAGAAGCCCTGCGTGAGGCGCGCAACTTCGGCAACGACGTCCTGATCGTCGACACCGCCGGCCGGCTTGGCATCGACGA
>CAXUEW010000368.1:2258-2547 GCA_964250115.1 uncultured Terriglobus sp. | reverse complement strand
TTCCAGGTTCAAGTCCTGGTGGGCCCACCATTCCTTTCACACTTGTTCATTGACGCATTCGCGATGAACGGCGAGGATGCGCTCATGGAATTCACGCGCGTCGTGGCTTCGCTTGTGCTATCCGCATGCTTATTACCGGCTGGGCGGTGACCCGCCGCGCAGAAGAGCGACATGCCTCACAATTCGGCAAAGCCGCTCTTTCTATGAATTCGTCCTTACAAAATGAAAACGGAGGGAGTCTGCCTGAGATGAAGGTCGCTGAACCCACCTGCTTCGACGAGCCGGCTGT
>CAXUEW010000368.1:0-2248 GCA_964250115.1 uncultured Terriglobus sp. | reverse complement strand
TTCGGTTACCATCGTAAGTGCCGGGGCAATTAACGCAGCAAAGCCTCGCAATTCTGCCCGCCACCCAGGCGGCTTATTTGTTGAGGTGGACATGGAATTTCACATTGCGCGCACGTTCCGGGACCGGTTTCAACTTCGGGACCTGCTGTTTTCCTATACAGGCAATGTGATCTTTGGGAATGTCGCTGCCAGCCGCCGGCTTGCGCAGCAGATGAACGACGCCCGCGTAGCGATGGGCAGCTCCAGCGCCGCCGACGATCCCAAGTCCGTGGTTCACGCTGGGCAGTTGTTCGCCATGGGCCTGATCGACGAACTGAGTCATGCCGTCATCGCAAAGTACCGCGCCGAACAGGACCCGAAGGTCTTGGCCGATGCCTTGAAATGGTTCGGTGAACGTGTTGGATCGCAGCAGCTCGACGCCGTCCTGCTAGCGTTTACGGAGCGCTTTCCGAACATCGCGGTGTATACCGGCAAGATCACAGCCGGGGAATGGCTGGCTGGGTCCAGCGAAGGGCTCTCCCACCGCGAAGCCGCTCTGGAAGAATTGCTGCTGCTCTGGCTGAGCAATCAGAATCCCGCGTACAAGCCCTTCCGCATGCTGTTCGAAGACTCCGCTTTACGAGAGGCCGCTCCCGCTTACACCGCTCTGCAGAAGAATGCAGATGCCTACTTTGAAACACGGCCGCCCGTCAGCGCTGCCGCAGGCACCCTGCTGAAGGCGCTGCGCGCACCCTTTGAAGCCGCACCCGATTCGCTGAGCGGCCAGTTGGACTACATCCGTGAGCACTGGGCGGACGTTCTTGGTCCGGCCATGTCCCGTGCGCTGCTTGCCATCGACACGTTGCGCGAGGAAGAAGTCGCCATCTGGATGCAGTTCAACCCGGCAGGCCTCAACGTACGGCAGCATGGAGCGGTAGAGTACGGCGGCAAGGAAGGCTTCCATGGCGACGAATACGTCGGCTACGAGGAGTACTGGGAAGACGTCGTAGGTGCTGACGGGCAGGTGACCCGTCGCAAGCGCTACCGTGCCCAGTATGCCAGCGACTACCAGGCACCTCTCCATGAGTACGAAGCCTTCTCCGTTGACGACGCATGGATGCCGACCGTTGTCCTGATGGCGAAGAGCACTTACGTGTGGCTGGAGCAGCTTTCGAAGAAGTACGGTCGTCACATCTACCGCCTCGATCAGATTCCGCGTGAGGAACTGCAGTTGCTGCGCGACCGCGGCATGACCGGCCTGTGGCTGATCGGCCTGTGGGAGCGCTCCCGCGCGTCCCAGACCATCAAGCGGCTGCGGGGCCAGCACGACGCCGTGGCCTCGGCCTACTCGCTGATGGATTACCGCATCGCGGATGATCTGGGCGGCGAAGAAGCCTATGCGAAGCTACGTGATGAGGCTGCGGCCGTCGGTCTGCGGCTGGCCAGCGACATGGTACCGAACCACATGGGGCTGGATTCCACCTGGGTCATCGAGCATCCCGAGTGGTTTCTCCGGCGCAATGAAAGCCCGTACCCGGTCTACAGCTTTGAAGGTCCTGACCTGTCGACAGACCACCGCGTCGAGATCAAGATCGAAGATCACTACTTCGACCAGACCGACGCCGCCGTTGTGTACCGCCTGCGTCATCGGCAGGGCGATGGACGAACGGAGTTCCTATACCACGGCAATGACGGCACCACCTTCGCCTGGAACGACACCGCACAGCTCGATTACTCGCAGGCAGCCGTGCGCGAGCACGTCATCCGGGTGATTCTGGATGTTGCGCGGCGCTTCCCGATCATCCGTTTCGACGCAGCCATGGTGCTGGCGAAGCGCCACGTGCAGCGGCTCTGGTTTCCCCTGCCGGGGGTGGGTGGGTCCATTCCGTCGCGCGCTGAAGATGCCATGACGCAGGAGGATTTCGACCGCATCATGCCGGCGGAATTTTGGCGTGAGGTGGTGGATCGTGTGCAAGCAGAAGTGCCCGGCACGCTGCTGCTGGCCGAGGCTTTCTGGCTGCTGGAGGGCTACTTCGTCCGCACGCTGGGCATGCACCGTGTCTACAACTCGGCCTTTATGGTCATGCTGCGCGACGAGGAAAACGCAAAGTACCGTAGCTACCTAAAAAAGACGGTCGAGTTCGATCCGGACATCATGAAGCGCTACGTCAACTTCATGTCGAATCCTGATGAACGCACGGCGATCGACCAGTTCGGCAGCGGTGACAAGTTCTTCGGCGTCGCCACCATGATGGCCACCATCCCCGGC
>CAXUEW010000367.1:0-2553 GCA_964250115.1 uncultured Terriglobus sp. | reverse complement strand
AAAATCGCTTTGACGCAAAGTTTGCGGCGAGATCGCGACTAGCAGCGCTCCGGCTCGGCGTACACGCGGGTACAGGTCGCGCCACATCTCCAATTCGGTAACGCAGTAGGGGTCCCAGCGGCCGCGAAAGAAGTTGATGATGACCGGCCCAAGTGCCAGCAGATCGCTCGACCGAATCTGCTTGCCGGAGATTGCATCCGGCAGCGTGAACTCTGGAACTTTGGACCCAACCGGCAGAACGCGATCTTCAATGCCGGAGGCAAATAACTCGGCAATGGAGTCTTCGCTGATCGCAAGCCGCTCAGCTTGCACCAGCTTGCGGGTGTTCTGCGTGATCTCGTCGAGCTGTGACTGCAGCGGCATCATCTGTATCTTCTCAGATGCCGGCGGGACTCAATCCTCGGCCGCTGCTTCCAGATCCGCCACGATGAACTTCGTCATCTGCATCATGGCCTGCATGGCCTTGGGGTGCCTCAGCAGTTCAAAGATGTTCTTCGGCACCACCTGCCACGACAGCCCGAACCTGTCCTCGAGCCAGCCGCACTGGACGGGTTTGCCGCCGTCCGCCGTCAGCTTTTCCCAGTAGGAGTCAATCTCTGCCTGGTCCTGGCAACGGATCACGAACGAGATGGCCTTGTTGAACTGGAAATGCGGGCCGCCGTTCATGGCAGTGAAGGCAGCTCCGTTCAGATGGAAGTCGATGGTCAGCGGCTTGCCGTCACCCGGCAAGCCGCCCAGCTTCCGCGAATTTGGAAAGATGGAGACGTAGAAGTCCACGGCTTCCTCTGCGTTGCTGTCGAACCAGAGGAATGGCGTGATCTGCGTCTGCAAGGGCGGCTGCATAGAGTTTCTCCTGAACGTTTACATACCCTTCATGGCTGCGTCGTGGCATTGCATCGGCTTCGAGACGGCAGCAGATGCCTTACGCACAACAGGCGAGTGGAGCATCGCCTTCGGCTTGCCGGCACGCGCAGGCGTTTTGCCGATCTTCGCCAGTTCCGCGGTCAGCCGTTTGAAGCCTTCTTCGCGAGCGGTCTTGTTGCCTTCAACCGTATTGCCCGGGTCGACACCGGCACGCATGAAGCCGTGTCCCGCGCCATCATAGGTGACCGGCTCGTAGGTCTTGCCAGCTGCCTTCATTGCGGCCGTCGTCGCGGGGATCGTCGCGTTGATGCGCGCATCGTTACCGCCGTAGAACCCGTAAACCGGTGCGGCGATGTTCGCCATGTCCGCATCGGTCGGGGGTGGACCATAGAAAACGAACGCCGCGCTCAGGTCCTTGCGATGCGTTGCAAAGGCGAACGACTTGCCTCCACCCCAGCAGAAGCCCACACTCGCGAACTTGCCGTTCGCCGCTGGCACTGTGCGGATGTAGTCCGCCGCCGCATCGAGGTCGGCCATGACCTCGTCGTTCGGCAACCCGCTGACTGCCTTGGTCACCTGATCCTGCGAGGGGTAGCTGTCCGTGTCACCGCCGTTGGGCCCCTTGCCGCTGAGCACGTCGGGCGCAATCACCACGTAACCTGCCGCCGCGAGGTCATCCGCCATGGACTTCGCCCACGCGCTCAGGCCGAAAATCTCCGGGATCAGCACGATGGAAGTCGCCTTCGACTTCACCTCGGGATAAACCACAAAGGCCTGCAGCGAGCGCCCGTCAGCCTTTAGCGTGACGTACTCATGGTGGCGCGGCGAAGCATCCAGCCGCTTCACGGCCCAGTCCTGCGCGTGGAGAACGGAAGCGGCGCACAACAGCAGCGCCGTGGCGAAGGCTTTGACAGCAGAAATCTTCATGCCGAGGAGTCTACGGTAGGTGCCGATGTCTCGCAAAGATTATTCGCCTCCGGCTCGCGCATTCGACTTCGCATGGCATAGGCCATCATCATGCGTGCAATCGACGCAACATGGCGCCACAATCCTCTCCTGATCCTTCGCATCCAAGAGATGCGATTCTCAAACCTCTATCTGTAACAATAAGCAACTACTTGTGAGGAAAATACCCGTTGTCCATGGACCAGCAAATCCAGCAAAATGCCGAGCATAGCGATCACCCTCTTTCACGCCCGTGCACGCGCTTTCAGCTCTCGCGAAAAGCTTCAAGGGTGGTTGATAGATCGACTTTGTTGGTGATTCTGGTCTCGTGCGCGTGGATCTTCTCGCCGCCACTTCGATGGCAAGGGCCAATCCTGGGGTTCGCGCAGGATGACTTTTACTACTACCTGAAGGCCGCACAAAACCTGGCGTCGGGCCACGGTTCCACCTTCGACGGCACGACCCTGACGAACGGATACCATCCGCTGTACTTCCTGCTGTGGACGGTTGCATCGCGTTTCGTTCACAGCATCCGGGCCATTTTTCGCCTGCTATGGCTTTTGGACATGATCGCGGCTGGCTGCATCTTTCTTGCTGCGAGATCCATTTTCCGGCGGATTACGCCCAACGCCTTTCTTTGGAACACGTGCGCGGTCGTCGCGCTTGCTCCCTGCATTGCCACCATCAGCATCCAGATGGAGACCACGCTGGCCTTGCCGTTCGGCTTCGCCTTTCTCGCCCTGG
>CAXUEW010000366.1:0-2562 GCA_964250115.1 uncultured Terriglobus sp. | reverse complement strand
TTCTGCCTGGTGTCCGCTTCGCTTGCGCGACCAGGCTCACAAACTTGTGTGCTCAAGTTAGACGAAGTCCGGGCTGGAGTGGATGCTGCGCACACTACCCGTGCCGGAAGTGTCTCATACCGGTAAAGATCATGGCGACACCAAGCCGGTCCGCTGCCGCAATTACCTCGGCGTCGCGCACACTGCCACCGGGCTGAATAACCGCAGTTGCGCCGGCGCTGGCCACTGTTTCCAGACCGTCGGCGAATGGAAAGAACGCGTCTGACGCGGCCACTGTTCCGGCCAGGGGCAAAGCTGCTTTCATGGCACCAAAGCGGGCCGCATCCACACGGCTCATCTGGCCGGCACCCACGCCCACGCTTTGCCCGTGGCCTTCATGGGTCCTGGCGTACACGATTGCGTTCGATTTGACGTGTTTGCAGACCGTCCAGGCGAAGCGAAGCGCGATTAGCTCTGCCTGAGTCGGCTGCCTCTGCGTGACCACCTTCAGCTCCACACCTGTGAGCGAGCCGAGATCCGCATCCTGCAGCAGCATGCCGCCTGAAATCTGCTTCAAGGCTCGCGTGGCGCGGGCAGCGCTGATCTGCAGCAGCCGAAGGTTCTTCTTCGCGGCGAACCGCTCCAGTGCTTCCGGCGTGTACGAGGGCGCCACGATGGCTTCCACAAAAAGCTTCGCGATCTCTTCGGCTGCGGCTCCATCCACTTCGCGATTGATGCCGATGACACCGCCGAACGCTGAGACGGGATCGGCTGCAAGCGCGTTCTCATATGCCTGCAGGACCGTGTCACCGGTAGCCACACCACACGGATTTGTGTGCTTGATGATCGCCACTGCAGTCGAGTCAAACTCGCTCGTAAGCGCCCAGCAGGCGTCCAGATCGACCAGGTTGTTGAACGATAGTTCCTTGCCCTGCAACTGCTTCGCGTTGGCAACACCGGTGGCCGTGCCGTCGGTGTAGACGGCCGCCGACTGATGCGGATTCTCGCCGTAGCGAAGCGTCCCTTTAAGCGACAGATTGATGCGCAGAGCTTTCGGCACATCGGTATCGCCGAAGATCGCCGGTTGGGTCTCGCTGCCGTCTGGTTCGCCTAGGCGCTCAAGAGCGTTAGCGATCGCCGTGTCGTACGCCGCAGTCGTTGCAAAGGCGGCTTTCGCCAGCCGCCACCGCGTTGCAAGCGACAATGAACCACCCGCTGCTTCCATCTCTTTGGCGATGCGGTCATAGTCTGCCGTGTCAGTCACAATGGCAACATCGGCAAAGTTCTTCGCGGCAGAGCGCACCATGCTGGGGCCGCCGATGTCGATGTTCTCCACGATCTCCGTGAAGTGCGCACCCGGCTTCTCCGCCGTTTTCTCGAAGGCGTAGAGGTTCACCACGACCATGTCGATTGGCTCGATAGCGTGCTCGTTGACAGCGGCGACATGCTCCGCGTTCGAACGGATGTGCAGGATACCGCCGTGCACCTTGGGATGAAGCAAATTCACGCGGCCAACCAGCATCTCGGGGAAGCCGGTCAGGTCGCTGATGTCGCGCACCGGCAGGCCTCCGTCGCGTAGAGCCTTCGCTGTGCCGCCAGTTGAGACAAGCTCAACGCCCATGGCGTGCAGCCGCTGCGCAAAGGGCAATAAGCCTGTTTTATCGGTCACGCTCAGTAGGGCGCGGGTGATTGTTTGACTCATGGTCCTGCTACTCACCTTTGGGATTATCTTGTTCGCTGGAGAGGTCAGCCAGAAGATTGCTGATCTCTTTGTCTAAGCGAGGAAGCCGGTCGTTTACGATGGCCCACAGGATTTGCTCGGAGATGTCGTCGTACTGATGGACTAACCGGTGGCGCAGACCCACAATCTGACGACAGGAACTTACCAGTAGAAAGATGTCCGGATCTAGCTTTGCGGCTTGCCATATGGCCTCGCCAACAATTTGCAGGGTGCGTTCTACAGCACGCTTGAGACGGTCATCGTTCGCGAATCCAAGGTATGTTTTTCCGCTGACATACCCCTGGCACTCTTTTGAATAGTCCAGCACATCTTGCAAATACTGCTTTCTGCTACGAAGCATGCAGCAGCTCAATTTCATTCAGGGACAAAGTATCCATTGGTCGATAACGCTTCTTCTGCTTTTTTTCCATTTCCTCATCAAGCAGCCGAACTCGACGATGAAAAATGCTTGTCAAGCCTTCTTCCAATCCGAAGAAGCGATCTGCGTAGCCATCGAGCCGTGAGGTGTCGATATCTCCAATAAAGGTCACATCTTGCCAGTCGTCAGTATCCACTCGCACACGCAATCCTGCGACACCAAGTTGCTGGCAAAGCTCCAGCAGCTTCGACTTCTCTGAGCGGATATGATTTTCAATCTGCATGGTTTTACGTATTGTATTCATCAACAACACGCAGCGATAGCGTTGGCTAACTTTGCAGACGTCCGGTCAAGTCGCTAGCCTTCTCCACGCCATGTGAAGCGCACCACTTCGCAAGACCCGTAGCAATCTTCTCCACCGCACGCGGGTCGGCGTAGCTGGCCGTTCCCACCTGCACAGCCGTCGCGCCAGCCAGCAGGAACT
>CAXUEW010000365.1:1726-2588 GCA_964250115.1 uncultured Terriglobus sp. | reverse complement strand
TACCGGCCAGTACTGCGTCAGCGAAGAGATGTTTGTCGAGGGGCCTCCCGGCACGATTGGGCCTGACGGCAAGCCGACCGAAACCGTGACGGAGGAGAACTTCTACTTCCGCCTGTCGGCCTACCAAAAGCCGCTGATCGACCTGATCGAGTCAAACCAACTCGCGATCCAGCCGGAAGCGCGCAAGAACGAGGTGCTGAGCTTTCTGCGCGGCATCAACATAATCCCCGACGTTGAAAGAGTATTAAGTGACACCGGCGTGGCTTACGTTCCCGGTGCGCTGAAAGATCTGTCCGTGTCACGCACCAGCTTCGACTGGGGCATCCCCGTGCCGGAACCTGCGGCCTCGGCAACGACGCAGAAGCACGTCATCTACGTCTGGCTGGATGCGCTGGCCAACTACATGACGGCGGTCGGCTACGGCGGCGACACGGCGGAAGATGCGGAGATGTTTGCACGCTACTGGCCTGCCGATCTGCACTTTGTGGGCAAGGAGATCGTCCGCTTCCACTGCGTGTACTGGCCGGCGTTTCTGCTGGCCGCCGGCCTGCCGCTGCCGAAGAAGATCGTCGCGCACGGCTGGCTGCTGTTTGAAGACAGCAAAATGTCGAAGTCGCGCGGCAACATCGTCCGCACGGAGACGATCCTGGATGCCTTCGGCAGCCTTAAGCCCGAGGCCTCGAAGCACGAGCAGGACCTGTTCGGAGCGGACGTTCTGCGCTACTTCCTGCTGCGCGAGATCCCCTTCGGGCAGGATGGTTCGTTCTCGTTCGACGCCCTGCTGGCGCGCTACAACAGCGACCTTGCCAACGGCTACGGCAACCTGGTGAGCCGCACGCTGAACATGATTGCGCAGAACTTC
>CAXUEW010000365.1:0-1716 GCA_964250115.1 uncultured Terriglobus sp. | reverse complement strand
GTGATCCCGGAAAGCGGCCTGACCACGGAACTGACCGGCGTGGTCACCGATGTAATAGGAACGGTACGTGCGGGTATCAATACGCAGGATTTCACCACGGCGGTGCAGGCAGCATCCGCCCTGGTTGCCGCAACCGACGGCTACCTGACCGCGAACGCCCCGTGGAAGCTGGCAAAAGATCCCACGCAACGCGACCGCCTGGCCACCGTTCTACGAACCGCGGCGAAGAGCATCCGCATCGTGACCGCGCTGCTGCATCCCGTGCTGCCCTATGCAACGGCGCGCGTCTGGGAACAGCTTGGCCTGGGCAGCATCGAGCGCGCGGCAGAGCTTGGCGAACTGCGCGACCTGACCCACGGCGGCTTTGCCGCCGACACAAAACTGGGAACCATCGCGCCTATTTTCCCGCGCGCAGACAAGGAACTGATTACACGCATGAACGACGCCGAACAGAAGCCAGCAGCCACTGAGACCGACCCGCCCGAGCAGAAGCTAGCACCCATCAGCGCCGGCACGGAAGCCGCACCGCAAAGCTCGCCTGCCAGCGAGGCCGCACCCGAGCCACCGCTGCCGGCGGCGCCTGCCAAGCCCGACACACCGGAAATCACCATCGACGACTTCATCAAAGTCGATCTGCGCGTGGCACAGGTACTGGTTGCAGAGCGTATCCCGAAGGCCGACAAGCTGCTGCGCCTTGAGGTCGATCTGGGCTATGAGAAGCGGCAGATCCTTGCCGGTATCGCCCAGTTTTACGAGCCGGAAAAGCTGGTCGGCCGCAAGGTCGTCATCGTGGCAAATCTTGCGCCACGCAAGCTGCGCGGGTATGAGTCGCAGGGCATGATCGTCGCTGCATCGGTGGGCGATGGCACGCCTGCGCTGGCCAGCTTCCTCGAAGACATTGAGATTGGTGCGCGGCTGCGGTAACTTCTACCTTCGGCTTCCAAACGTCTATTCCTGCAACCCCTCTTTATGTTTGTCATCCCGCAGCGCAGCGGAGGGATCTGCATCTCGGCCTGATCATTCACACCCGCACTCTGTGGCTATCCAACACACATGCAGATACCTTCGCTGCGCTACGGGATGACAAACGTAGTAAACGGAATCCTGAACCGCTCATGCTAAATCGCAGCATCTCCTATGCACATCGTAGATAGCCACGCCCATCTCGATTTCCCCACCTACGCCGATGATCTCGACGCCGTGCTGGCGCGCGCCGTTGAAGCGGACGTGCGGACGATCCTCGCAATCGGCATTGGCGATGGTCCCGCTACAATGCACCGGGCGCGCGATCTTGCGGTGAAATACACGGGCGCAACTCCACGCATCGTGGCCAGTGCGGGTATCCATCCGCAGGAAGCTGGCCAGGCCGAAGACGCAGCGCTCGCAAAGCTGCGGCAGTTGGCGGCTGAGCCGCTGGTTATTGCCATCGGTGAAATTGGTCTGGACTACTACCACCTCGACAACCCGGATATCGACGTCCAGCAGGCCGCGTTTCTGGCGCAGATGGAGATCGCGCTCGAAGTCAGGAAGCCGATCCTGATCCACTGCCGCACCAGCGATCTTGCGACGCCGCAGGCCAAGGAACGCTTCGGCTCCGCAGACGCACAGGCTGACCTGCTGCGGCTAATTGGCGAGCACTTCACGCCGCGCGGCGGGGTGGGCATGATGCACTGTTTCTCCGGCACGGCAGATCATGCCAGGCAGGCGCTCGACCTG
>CAXUEW010000364.1:0-2600 GCA_964250115.1 uncultured Terriglobus sp. | reverse complement strand
TACGACCCCTTCGTGGCGCACGTGATTGCGCGTGATAATTGCGTCACACTGGTAGCCGTCGACGACATTTTCAAGCAGTCCGACTACCTGACCTTGCACGTCGGCCTGACGCCGCAGACGGAAGGCCTCATCAACACGCACAGCATTGCCATTATGAAGAAGGGCATTCGTATTGTGAACTGTGCGCGCGGCGAACTCATCGTGGACGAGGCGTTGGTGGAAGGCCTGAACAGCGGCAAGGTAGGCGGCGCTGCACTCGATGTCTTCCGCGAAGAGCCTTTGAAGAACTCTGCTTATTTTGGCCTGGAGAATGTCATCCTGACGCCGCACCTGGGCGGCTCTACGGATGAGGCGCAGGAAGCCATCGGCATCCAGCTTGCGCAGCAGGTCAGCGCCTACCTGAAGCTGGGCGTAGTGCAAAATGCGGTCAACGTTCCTTCGTTGTCACGGGAGGAATACGTTGAAATTGCGCCGTTCGTCGACCTGGCAGAGCGCCTGGGAACCTTCCTGGCACATGCCACGCCGGGCAATCTTGAGAATATGGCCATTGCTTACTCCGGCCGGCTTGCAACGGGCAAAACAGAGCTGATCCGCAATGCCGTACTGGCTGGTGTCTTAAAAGATTCTGAGAACGTGAACCATATCAACGCGTTCTCCATTGCAGAAGAGCGCGGCCTGCGTGTGCAGGAAGATAAGAAGGAATTCGCCAGCGGCGGTGCCGGTTCCGTGCTGAAGCTCTCGCTGCACTCTGCCGACGGCGATGCATCGGGCAGCGCTACAGTGCTGCACGGCAACGCACCGCGGCTGCTATCGCTGGACGGCATTGACATCGAGGCTCCGCTGACGGGTACGCTGCTGGCGATCCGCAACCACGACGTGCCAGGCGTCATCGGTCGCATCGGCACGGTGCTGGGCGAGCATGGCGTAAACATTGCGAATTTCGCGCTGGGCCGCAGCGTTCGCTCGCAGCGTGTGCCCGCCGGACAGGCGCTTGCGGTGGTACAGATCGAAGCGCACAGCAGCAAGGTGAACGATGTCGTCAACGCACTGCGCAAGGTGGATGCCATTGCCAGCGTTCGCCTCATCGAATTGCCTTAGAAGAAAACGAAGGAAGCGAATGCCCCTGTACGAATACCAATGCGGCCAGTGCGGTCGTCGCACGGAGAAGCGACAGAAGTTTGCCGATGCAGCTCTGACGGTCTGTCCTTTTTGTGGCGGTCCGCTGAAGAAGCTGATCTCCGCCCCTGCCATCCAGTTCAAGGGAGGCGGCTGGTTCGCGGACGGCTATGGCAATGCAAAAAGCGGTGCGTCGGCAACTGCATCGGGCGAGGGCAGCGGATCAGGCGCGGCTGCAAGTGACGCAGACTCCGGTTCCGGCAAGAGCGAAGCCACTGGTGGATCGTCTAATTCTGCGAATTCCAGTGCAGGCACCGGCGGGTCGTCATCTGCGTCTTCCACGAGCGCTGCAAGCAGTTCCGCTTCGACCTCAACACCCGCTGCGTCTTCCACGAACAAGTAACGTCCCACTCGTCATCCTGAGCGCAGCGAAGGATTCCGATACGTCTGGCCTTTGCTATGCTGCCTGAAAGTTTTCGGCGACAACGCGTCAGAGCCGGCAGCGCCGAAATCACGAGCGAACGGGCTCACCTCCGCTCAGTCGTTAGGATTTGGCGAAACCTTCTTACCAGCGCGTCGCGCTTCTGCTAATCCGATCGCAATGGCCTGCTTCGGTTGATCACCTTCTTGTCGCTGCGGCCAATCGTCAGCTTGCCTTCATGCATCTCGTGCAGTTCCCGCGCAACCTGCTCTGAAGCCGCAGGGGAGTACTTGCGTCCGGCAGACTTCTTCGCTGCTGACCCCTTGGTTGCAGTCGCTGAAGGTCTCTTCACTGCGGACTTAGCGCTTTTCTTTGCTGTTGCCATGTAATTCTCCACGATGTGCTGCAAGTTCATGCTTTTTACGAATTAGAAACTTACCGAGCGCTCTCGTCTTTAAAGTAATACGCGCTGAACCGCTAGGTCGTATCCACCTATAGCTTCCAAGAGGTTCATGCTGAGTACATTGCAGATCGAACTTGCGGCTTTAGCCGCTGAGATAGCTAGAACGGATCTACTGGACGCGGCTTTAGCCGCCGAGAGTCCGATCTCAGCGGCTAAAGCAGCATTTCCAGACTGATCCTGTTCCTATCTCGGCGGCTAAAGCCGCAAAACAAGTACAAAGATCTATAGGTCGATATGCCTTATTACCGCTGAAACGGCTGGCTAGAGCTTTGTCATCCCGTAACGAAGTGGAGGGATCTGCACGTGTCTTTAGGTCACGCAAAGAGGTTCGTTAGGAGCAGAGCTCTTGTGGGTACGCGAGAGGCGCAAGACTTGAACGACATGCAACCACGTCTAATACGCCAACGAGCAAACATGCAGATCCCTCCGCTGCGCTGCGGGATGACAAAGCTCTAAGGCGTGTTAGTCAGGCCGCGTCCAACTTCTTCACCACCAGCTCATTCAGCAGAGCAGGGTTTGCCTGTCCCTTGGACAGCCGCATGACCTGTCCGACAAAGAAGGCCGACACGGTCTTCTTACCGCCGCGATACTGCTCCACCT
>CAXUEW010000363.1:0-2608 GCA_964250115.1 uncultured Terriglobus sp. | reverse complement strand
CGGCCAGGCCGATAGCGGCGACTACGAGGTCCAGCAGCACAGGCCACGAGCGGCGCAGCGCCTGGCTGCGTGCAAGCGTCTGCGGCAGCCCAAGCTCCCCCCGTGGGCGGAACGCGCCGAAGTTGTTCGGCAGCATCTTCATCGCCCGCACCCGGTCGGCGAGGCGTTCATCCGGCTGTCTCCACTGCGGCTTCCGATAGCTGGCTGCTGGGCAACATAAACCGCCGGCGGCCGGCGTCGAAGTCAAACAACTCCGCGTAACGGCCCCAGTTGACAGCAGTTTCCAACTGCCGCAGGGTTTCCTCTTCGCTGAACTGCTCGTCCAGCATGTCGTGAAAGAACTCCTCGGCCACGGTACCGTCGCTCTTTGATTCCAGCGCCCGCATGATCTGCCGCAGCAGCAGGACGTTGGTTACGGCAGCTTCGCGGAAGATCTCTTTCTGTCGCAGGATCTCGGCATTGGCAAACTCCGCGCCGATGGCGGTCAGGGTTGCATCGCCTTCATTCACAGAAAGGAATTGCAACAACGAAGCCGCGTCGACAATGGGAAGGAGGTCGTCGATCTCGAAAGCCAGGTCGTCTGCCAAACGGTAGATGTCGGCTTTGCCGCTGTGGTCCAGCATCAGCTCAAGCAGGCCGGCAATGGCGCCCGGACGCGCGTGAGGCAGCATCTGGTAGCTCATCAGACGTTGATCGCGAACGCGCTTACCGCCGGATGTGCGAGGCAGGGCAGGCGGCTGTGCGTCCGGCTGCGTCAGAACCTTGTAAATGTAGTCCACCAGCTGCGTGAACGCGCCGGCCTTGCGGTCGCGTGGATGCTGCAGCGCCACTCGAAAGTCGGTCCGCACATGGCCGGGGTTGCGGCCCAGCACAATGATGCGGTCCGCCAGCAACACAGCTTCTTCAATGTTGTGGGTCACGATAAAAATTGCCTGCGTCGGCATGGTCTTTTTTTGCCACAATTCCAGCAATTCGGACCGGAGATTCTCGGCCGTAAGCACGTCCAGGGCAGAGAAGGGCTCATCCATGAACAGCACTTCAGGCTCGACCACCAGGGCGCGCGCAAATCCCACCCGTTGGCGCATGCCGCCGGACAGCTCCTTGGGGTAGGCCTGCTGAAAGCCGTCCAGGCCCACGGTGTCGAGCATCTTCAGGGCACGGCGGCGACGTTCCACCGGTTCGGTTCCGCGCGCCTGCAGCGGTGCCTCGACGTTTTCGAGCACCGTCAACCATGGGAACAGCGCGAAGCTCTGGAAGACAATGGAGACATTGATTTCAGCGGTGCCGATTGGTTTCTCATGCCAGTAAACCTGCCCGCCCGAGGGCAGGGACAGTCCTGTCAGCATCCGCAGCAGGGTCGACTTGCCCGATCCGGAAGGTCCCAGCAGCGCAACAATCTCACCCGGCACAATCGCCAGGTCGGTCGGCGAGATGACCTGGATGCGGTTCTCGCTGGGCTGCGCGTAGTATTTCTCAACGCGCTCCGCGCGGATGATTGCCTGGGGCATGCCTACACCATAAAAATGCGATCGTTGTCTTTCAGGGACGCGCGACAGGCCAGGCAGGGCTGGAGCGTCACGGGTACGTGCAGCGTATCACTTCCAGCAGGACCAGCGCTGAAGGCCCTGTATAAACTTGCACATACCGGGTCAGTGGGATAGAACTTAGTGAGATATGACGACCTCTTCTACGAAACCGCGAGTCCTGGTTGCAGATGATGAACAGGTGATCGCGAATACACTCGCCATCATCTTGAACCAGGCAGGTTTTGAGGCGCGGGCAGTCTACTCTGGCGAGAACGCTGTAGAGACTCTGGATGAATTTCAGCCGAACATGCTGATCTCAGACGTCATCATGACCGGCATGACCGGCATTGAAGCCGCCATCAAGGTGCGCGCAAAGCTGCCGAACTGCAAAATTCTGCTTTTCAGCGGACAAGCCGCAACCGCCGACCTGCTGGAGAAGGCGCGTGCGCAGGGCCACGAATTTGAGATTCTGGCGAAGCCTGTCCATCCTACCGACCTTCTGGCCAAGCTTCGCAGCTGAAGCCCACGAAACCTCAGAAGCAGAATGCCCCTCCTGTGAGGGCGTTGTTGTTTTCTGAAGCTAGAGTGAGCCTGCGGAGAGTCAGGGAAGCTTCGTGAGTTCCCGCGTCTTGAGCACGATAAGGTACTCGTAAAAGCTTTGCAGTGTGGCGTAAGTCAGTCCCGCGTAGCCGTCCAATACCGCTCCGCGCAAAAACATCATGTAACCCCATTTCAAGAGAGGCCTGCATGGGAGCTTGAAGAAGAGGGCTTTCTGCGAAGCCCGGCGAACAGCGCGGTCCTTATCGAAAAAGGCCGTGCGCAGAGAAGCCTGCGCGGTGGCCGCGCCACTGCCGACCAACTCCGCCTCCATGGTCGAGTACACATTGTGCTTTGCCACCCAGTGCGCAATGCCCTTGGAGAAAGGGAAGTGGTTCAGCGGCTGCTGCAACTCCGCAATGCTGCCATCCACTTCCAGCACTTCGTTCACCTCGCGCACATATCGTGCATGTTCGCGACGCACCAGGCGTGTGTAAAAGGGCGTGATCTGGGCATGCTTCAGCCACCTGCCCCACAGATAATCA
>CAXUEW010000362.1:952-2643 GCA_964250115.1 uncultured Terriglobus sp. | reverse complement strand
TCTGATGCAGTGTGATCCCTGGCGATGCAGTCTGCTCCCAGATCCAGAGAGACGTCGGCACCCTTCCTCATCTCTTCCACTTACATTTTCCCAACAGGCATCAGCAGTAAAGACAGGCCAATGACCGTGAAGGCGCACGTTCTCCGCCTCTAAGCCATTGGAAAACATGACTTCCTAAGGACGGGGCGATGTAGACGTGCCGGTTGGTGACGTGATTGTGGAAGGGTTGGTGGTCGAGTTTGTTGCTCCAGTTCCCGCAGCCGGAGCAAAGATACTGGGAGATGTGGCGCTGGGCAGTGTGCCCAGCGAGCCGGTACCGCTGGCAGCAGGGCTACCGCCGAAGATGCTTACCCTAGCCTTCAGCAACTCGACGCGCGGATCGTAGAGAAACTCCCACTCTTCGATGTTTTCGGAGCCGTTCCACTCCACGAGCCCGTGGCCTTTGGCGTTACTACCCACGCCCAGAAATGCCGCTTTACTGCCTTGGAAGGTGGTGGCGTCCGTGCCGGAGCCAAAGGTGCTGCCACTGCCGGTGGCCGTACTGCCTGTCGCGGCTGCCCCTGGAACAGGCGTGGAAGCAGTCGCAGATCCCGCGGAACTGAGCCCTGTCGCGCTGGATCCCGCACCAAAGGAACTGCCGCCCAGTGAAAATCCTGACGAACTGCCGTTGACCGCCGCACCCGGCATGCTGCCGCCGAAGGCACTCGCAACGTTGCCGCCGCCCGGACTGGACTGCATACCCGCCACGGAGCCAAGATTCCCGACAGCCGCGCCCTGTAGCGGTTCGCCGAAGAAGCCTTTGACTTCGGTCTTGGCCGTGCCCACCTTGATCAGACGGTAGTCGTCGTGGGTGAGCGGATCTTTGTACTTCTGGCGCAGGTACTTGACGTTCAACGTACTAGACATGCCAGCAGTGCCTGAACCCAGCAATTCGTCTATAGAAGAGGGAAAACGCTTCGTGCGGCGGTAGTAGAGCTGGATGGCCCGCACGTACTCCTGCGCTCGGTGTTCCGATTCCACTTCACGGTCGCGTTCCAGTTGCTTTGCGACCCGTGGCGCGGCAACGCTGAGCGCAAGAACCAGCAGAAAACACACGACGACCAGGCCCAGCAGGAGATAACCCTCGTCGTTTGTTCGGGTTTCAGGCTTGTGGATCACTGCGGGCTCATCGAAAGGCGTTGCGTGTTGTTGTTGGACAGATCCGTAAGTTCGACGCCCGTAAGCGTAATCGCGCCGACACGGTAGCGGCGATTCACAATATCGCCGGTCGAGGCGATAAAAACATCCTCACCCCGCAGGAGGAATGCCTGGCGCTTGCCGTCGCGGCTGGTCGAGGTGCCGAAAAAGCGCAGATCGATGGGCGGCGGCGGTAGCGGACCGATTGGGCCGGTCGTGGGAGGGACGTACCGGGCCGTCGCCAAAGGCACTGGAATCTTGACGACCGGTGCCGCCACCGACGATCCGGCAGGCAGGAAGATGTTGCGGCCGCTGCCGGAATAGACTAGCGACTCGGTCAGCAGCATGCCTTCGGGGTGAAGCGTGGGGTCGAGCCGAGACTGCGTACTTCGGACGGGAGCGGATGCGGTGCTACTGGCTGGGCGGCTGGTCGTGACTACCGCCGGTGCGGGAGGCGGGGCGTCAGAGCTGCTGCCGCTGCCCACCAGCGCGCCCACGATGGAATCGACCGTGCG
>CAXUEW010000362.1:0-942 GCA_964250115.1 uncultured Terriglobus sp. | reverse complement strand
GCTGCCCACCAGCGTATAGATGAGGTAGCCGACGGCCAGCACGCCGAAGCTGCCGGCCGCGATCAGCTTGGTGCGATCTTCCGTGCCTGCTTTCATCTGCTTGCTCCCTGCCCGGCGGGAACGCCGGTCGTGCTCAAAATAGGCTCCCGAATGTACGTTCCGATGCGCATTTGGAGGTTTACAAGGCCGTTTTGAGCACCGCTGAGCGCCATGTTTTCGATCAAAAAGAAGCTTTTATCGCGTTCCAAACCGTTCACAAACTGCGCTAAACCGCGATATTCTCCCGTCACAGCGGCGTCAATTCGTAATTCTGTTGCACCATCCTGCGACGGGGCGGCGACATACGATGCGCGGCTCCACCGGACGCCCGACCGCTTGGAAAGCACACCAAGTTGAGCTGCAACATCGGAGTACGCATACGGCAGCCGATCCCTGTAGAAGCGTGCCGCTTCCGTGTCCGACGCCAGCAGCTTCGAATCCAAACCACGCAACTGCCTCGCTGAGAGTTCTGCCGCAGCCACTCGCGACTGGGCTGCAGCGATTGCCGCATCGCCCTGTGCGCCGGTGCTGCCGCTGATCAGAAATAACTCTACTCCGAAGTAAATACACAGCAACAGCAGCGCGATTGAGCCCGCAATGTGCAGATTCAAAAGCGATGCGGCCTTTTGCAGGCGTTCTCGCCGTTCGCTGAACAGGGCGACGCCAGACGGCATTCTCATGGCTGCACCTCCGTTTCCGCAGCCGGCTTGCGCTGTGAGGACGGCTCACGAAGCCGCGCCTGCAGCGGGTTATAGCCCGAGACAATCTCAAACTCTACTCCGGAAACAGGAGGCAACCCGTTCGCACCCGTTGTCATGCTGGCTGGCTGCGGCAGGCCGTTCGCGCCGAGCGTCTCACGCCCGCTGTTGGTGTTCGCCGTTTGCTGCGCTTCGCCTGCCAACC
>CAXUEW010000361.1:504-2653 GCA_964250115.1 uncultured Terriglobus sp. | reverse complement strand
ACCACTGTGCCCAGCGCGATGGAGGTCACCGCAGCGGCGGCGGTGGCGCGCCGCCAGAAGAATGCCGCCAGGATCACCGGCGTCAGCGCGGCCGAGTAGATGGTGTAAGCGTAGAGGCTTTTCTTCAGAACGCTCTCAGTACCCAGCGACTGCCACAGCGCCCATACGCCCAGCAGGACGACCATCAGCCGGGACACCAGCAGCACCTCGCGGTCTGCAGCTTTCGGTCTCAGATAGCGAACAAAGACGTCGTTCACAAGATTGGTCGCAGGCGAGAAAAGGTAATTGTTCGCGGTCGAGATGATCTTGGCAAAGATCGCGCCGGTCATCAACGCTCCCAGTAGGGCAAGCACGTGGTCCACGGCGCGCGGCGGGCCGGGATCGAAGATGTGGATGCCGTACATGGCCGTGTAGGCAAGGATTTCCCTTGGATGCTGGCTGACTTCGCCTGTCGGAAAGAGGGCCGAGCCGGTCACGGCGATGGCGACAATCACGGTCTCCAAAATCACCGTGCCCACAATCCAGCCAGTGACTGCATTGCGTGCGTCACGCTCGCTCTTTGCGGAAAAGAACTTCTGGTACATGGACTGGTTGCCTAGCATCAGCAGGCAGGTGGGCAGCAGCAGTTCCGCCGCCTGGATGCCGGACAGGTCACCAAGCACTTGAAAATGCGTGGCCGGCAACACCGCATGGACGTGAGCCCAGCCGCCCGCGTGACTAATCAGAACGGGCAGCGCGCACAGGAGCGTCCCCGTGGTCAGCAGGCCGATAAAGACGTCCATGTACGCGACCGAACCCATGCCGGCGATTGCTGTAAAAACGATCACAAAGCCCGCTATGATGTACCGCCCCGTCAAGGCACTGATGCGATCCTCAAAGATCAGGTGCAGGATGTCGCCGCCGCCGATCAACTGGTAGCTGGTAATCGCCGTGTAGGTGAACAGCACGGCGATGACGCCAAGCACGCGCGCGGCCTGGTTGTAGCGAGCCTCCAGCAGATCCGGAATGGTGAACTGCGCGAACTTTCTTGCTCGAGGAGCAATGAAGTAAATGAGCAGCAGACCAAGCCAACCGCCGCCGCCCTGCCACAGCGCGGCAAAGCCATGGCGGTATGCATTCTCAGCGCCGCCCAGCAGCGAACCTGAGCCAATCCAGCTTGAAAGCAGTGTAAACACCAGCACGGCAGCCGGCAGCGAGCGGCCGGCCAGCAGGTAGTCTGCCTTGGTCTTCGTCTTGCGTAACCGCGACAGTGACACCGCCAGCAGCGACAGGACGATCAATCCAACTACAATTCCATAAAGATTCATCGGTGGGAGCAGTCTACGCGTTCCTGCCAGATCGAAGCATGCTGCTGACATGCGCAGCCGCACCATCCGAGGAAGTACAGGAACCATGCAGAACTTCGATCCCCGCACGGCACCGGTCCGCATTGACGGCAAAGCCAAGGTAACCGGCACGGGCTTCTACACGGCAGACCTGAACAGCTTCGACCAGTACCTGCATCATGGCGAAGCGCCTTCCGCCATGCTGCACGCAGCGGTGGTCTCAGCCACCATCGCATTTGGACGGGTCCTCCACCTGGACATTGCGGCAGCGGAACGAGTCCCGGGCGTGCGCCTGGTCATGACGCCGGCGAACGCTCCAAAGCTGAAGAAAGTGAAGTCGCTGCTCAGTAGTGAGCAGTCGAAGTACCTGCCGCTGCAGGACAGCGATGTGCGTTACCACGGCCAGCCGATTGCGATGGTTGTTGCCCACTCGCTGGAAATTGCAACCGCCGCCGCCGCACTGGTCCACGCTACTTATTCGCCACAGAAGTCGCTACTGGACTTCGAGGCCAATCTCGCCTTAGCCGAACCTGTGAAAAAAGTTGGAGCGGGCAGCAAGGGCAAAATCGAGCGCGGAAATCCTGCATCTGCCTACGCCGACGCGCCCGTCCGGCTGGACGCAAAGTACACGCTGCAACCCGCGCACCACAATGCAATGGAGCCCGCTGCAACCGTGGCGCACTGGCACGCGGAAGACGGCCTCAAGAACCGGCTGACCGTTGTTGCATCGACGCAGTTCGTGTACGGCGACGGCCAGGAACGGCTGTACCGGTGGGTTGCCGACCAGCAGCTCCGCCGCCGTTCGGCCAGCCCTGCCGTCACCG
>CAXUEW010000361.1:0-494 GCA_964250115.1 uncultured Terriglobus sp. | reverse complement strand
TGTTGCATCGACGCAGTTTGTCTATGGCGACGCCATTGCGCTCGCTGAGGCTTTCGACATTGGGAACACCGACACGATCCTGCGCATCGTGTCGCAGGTTGCGGTAGGCAGGGAGTACGAAGGCCGCGTCCGCGTGATTGCACCGCTGGTGGGCGGCGGCTTCGGCAGCAAGGGCGGTGCCAACCACACCATGCTGGCCGCCATGGCCGCGCACGCGCTGCGGCAGCCGGTAAGGCTGGTGCTCAGCCGGCAAGACACCTTCAGCCAGTTGCCATACCGCGGAGCCCTGTCGATCCATCTGCGCCTCAGTTCTAGCGTTGACGGCAGGCTGACCAGCCTGCGTCAGGAGACGGTCATCCAGACCTCCGTCACCGGCAGCTTTCTGGAACCAACCGGCGAAGTGACGCCGCATCTCTACGCCGTCGAGAACCTCAGCGTTGAGCATCGTGCGCTGTGCCTGAACACCAACGCTCCCGGATGGATGCGCGCTCCGG
>CAXUEW010000360.1:0-2686 GCA_964250115.1 uncultured Terriglobus sp. | reverse complement strand
TGCTGGGCGAGAAGGTCGCCATCGGCCGCGTTTGGCCCATCATGCCAACCTATGTTCGCGTCACTGTCGGCACACCGGACGAGATGAAGAAGTTCCAGACGGCCTTCTACAAGGTCATGAACGAGCCGACAAAGCCGCTGGCCGCTCACCTGGATCACAACGACATCCCGCACGAGCTCTACCGCGCATAGCTTTCGGTCACCAACAACCAGAAACCCCGGCGCTAACCCGCCGGGGTTCTTCTTTTCCACCGCTGGTGGTTCGCGAGCGTGCCAGCCGCATCCAAAAGGGATAGATGATAGCCGCCAACATTGCCACGCGCCTCGCTTCTGTCCCGTTTCCGCCGTCTTTTCAAAAAGGTGCACGCAACGCTATTTCCACTTGCCTCCGCATCCAGACGGAGGAAAAGGTGACGCTGATCACCGACGAAAAAACCATGCCCGTCGCTGCCTCCATCGCAGTCGAGCTGGACCGGATTGGCTGTCTGTGGAATGGCTTCGTGCTGGAAGAGCTTTCGCCGCGTCCCCTGAAGGGCATGCCGGCTGCGGTGCTGGAAGACATGGAAAGCAGTCAGGTGAGCATCTTCGCGGTCGAGGTGCAGCCCAACGAGCTGCGCAGCCGCATGGAAATGACTGACGTGGTCAACCGCAAGCGCATGCGCCACGCTCACATGGTGAACATCACACCCGAAATCATGGTGCAGGGCATGCGCGCGGACTTCCAGCAGGTGGACGCGCTCTCACAGGCGGTGCTTGACCGTGTGCGCAAGGCCACTTATGTGCGCGCCACCACGGCGGCCGGCACGGACATTCACGTCCAGTTGAATCCCGCCTACAAGTGGTTCAAGACTTCGGGCATCATCTCCACCGAAAAGTGGGGGAACCTACCGGGAGGAGAGTGCTTCACAGCTCCTGGTGAAGTGAACGGTGTGTTTGTCGTGGATGGCGTGGTGGGCGATTTCCTGTGTGCACGATTCGGCATCCTGCGCGATACACCGCTGTCGATCGCCATTGAAAGCAATCGCATCGTCCGCATCTCATGCGAAAACAAGCAGCTCGAGCGGGAGTTCTGGGCCTACACGCACACCGACGAAAACTCGGATCGCGTGGGCGAGTTCGCCATCGGCACCAACATCGGCGTGGACCGCGTAATCGGGAACATCCTGCAGGACGAGAAATTTCCCGGCATCCACATCGCTTTCGGTGACCCCTACGGTGCCCATACAGGCGCGTCGTGGAAATCATCCACTCACATTGACGTGGTGGGACTGGGTTTCAACATCTGGCTTGGCGACGCCAAAGGTGAGGAACAGATCATGCGCGATGGCCTGTTCCTGATCGAACCTTAGCGGCTATCTATTACTTCACACGAATTGAACTGCGTAGCGTAAAGCTGACGGCGCTCTCTGACGGGATGACCACGTCCCGGCTGCCCGTGTAAGCGCTTGCGGCGGTACCTGCTCCGCCGCCGGCCAGGCCGCCGATCAACGCACCCTTACCGCCGCCTGCCAATCCGCCGATGAGCGCGCCCAAACCAGCGCCGCCACCAATGAAGCCCGCAGTCCGCTTGCCACGGCCTTTCGTTCGTGCGACATATTCACTTGTATCGACCCGGTAGCCGCCAATGTTGGTCAACGTAATGCCAAGAATACCGGCTCCCGCAAAGTGGCCACGACCCTTTGCACTGGAAATTTCACCTCGCACGGAAGTGCCTCGAGGAAAGGCTGTAACGCCTCCGCCATGCTCTGCAGACAGCGTCTCCGTGGTGCGGATGGTCACCCGAGTGCCGGCTGGAACAATCAACGCCGGTGCCGGCGCAGATGCGGTTGCCACCGGTGTCTGTATGGGTGCGGTTGCAGTCATAACGGGTGCACTCGCAACAGTACCGCTGGACACGGGGACATCGGGTGCCGCCGTTGCGGGTGCACCTGCGACCGGAGCGGTCACAGGTGCGCCAGTGCCGGAGGCGATCACGGTAGCGCCCACAGGGATTGCCTGCCCGGGCGGGATCACCTGGATCGTGCCATTCGGGAGTGAATCGGTGACCGAGCCCGGTGCCGGCTGCGTGTTGTTATGGCAGCCCAGTAGCGCAACACCGCAAAGCGTGGCGCAAATGACGACATGTCTCAATGAGAAGAGCATTCGTTACCCTCGAAAAGGATGCGACAGAAGCCGACACTCAGTAGATGCAAGGAAACGCTTGCCTGTACGAAATATGGTGCGTCGCACCATTAGATAATCCTGAGCAGCTTGTAGTTGGTCTATCCTCGCACAACAAAAAAGCGGCAAGCCAGCAGCTCGCCGCCTCGGAACTTCATCTCTGAGTTACTTAGATCTTTGCTTCACGGTATGAGACGTGTTTGCGCACGACCGGATCGTACTTCTTGAACTCCAGCTTGGCGCTGGTAGTCTTCGGGTTCTTTGTGGTGGTGTAGAAATGGCCGGTGCCGGCGCTGGAGACGAGCTTGATGATGGTCCGCATGGATTAGCCTTTCACCTGCAGCAGAGCTGCTTCAACGCCCAGCTTGTTGATGGTACGCAGACCGCGGGCTGACACGCGCATACGCACAAACTTCTTCTCGCTCGGTACCCAAATCCGCTTCCACTGCAGATTCGGCTCCCAGCGGCGACGCGTCTTGTTATTCGCGTGCGATACCTTGTTTCCTGCCATCGGCCGTTTGCCGGTG
>CAXUEW010000359.1:1416-2734 GCA_964250115.1 uncultured Terriglobus sp. | reverse complement strand
GCGCACCTATAAGAAAACTAATCATATTCTGAGTGTATGCCTCCTGTGCTCTCGCGAACAGGGAATGCTAGACTCCACCCGATGCAGATTACCGTGCCGCGCACAGCGGTCTTGATCGTCAGTTCAAGCTTGCTGCAGATTTTCTCCTTTCCCGTGGCAGGACCGTTGCCGGCGTGGCGTGCCGCATTGGCCTGGCTGGCTTTTGCGCCGCTGCTTTGGGCGCTTTTGCCTGCGCAAGTCCTGCCAGTGAAACGAGCCGTCGTCATTGGTTACTGCAGTGGAGTTCTTTGGTACCTGGGCACGTGTTACTGGGTGTACGCCACCATGCATGTGTATGGGGGGTTGTCTGTACCCATGTCCATCCTGGCGCTGTTGCTCATGTGCCTTTATCTCGGGCTTTACCATGCGCTTTTTGCGTATCTAATCAGCGTTGCCGCGCGATACGGGCGTACGGTGGCGCTTGTAGCGGCTCCTTTTCTGTGGGTCGCCGTCGAGTTGGCGCGTGCGCGTGTCACCAGCTTTCCCTGGAACCTGCTGGGGTATGCGCAGATCGATAATGCCGTTCTCACGCAGTTGGCACCAGTGACCGGCGTTTACGGCATCAGCTTCCTGCTGTTTGCAGTCAATGCGGCGGTTGCTGGAGCGCTAGTACTACCCGGCCGTCGGCGCCCAGCCACCATCGCCCTGTCTGCTGCGGTTCTGGCTGCCGCATTGCAGAACCTTGGTGCCTGGATGAGACCGCCTTTACACGTTGGCATTCAGAAGGCAGTTTTGCTGCAACCGGATCTCAACGTGGGTACCGGAACAGGCTTCAACGTGACGACGCTCGCGGCGTCCTCTGCGCTGCTCTCGCTGCAGGCTTCCAGCGTGGATGAAGCACCGCCCAGGATCGTGCTTTGGCCGGAATCGCCATCGCCTTTCCAAACCGACCGGCCTGAATTTACGTCTGCTGCCGGCAGGCTTGCAGCAGACCTGAGGGCACCGGTCATCGCGGGTGCGCTTGGGATTGAGCCCGTGAAACAGCCCCTCTCACCCGGGATCTATAATTCTGCAGTGCTGTTTCTGCCTGAAACGGGGATGGCCGGAAGATACGACAAGATTCACCTGGTGCCTTTTGGTGAGTTCGTCCCTTACGAAAATTTGTTCCACTTCGCAAGCGGTCTGACCCAGGCAGTGGGTGCCATGGATCGGGGCAGCAGCCGCTCACCGCTTCTGGCAGATGGTCACCGGTATGGTGTCTTCCTTTGCTACGAGTCTATTTTTGGCGACGAAGTCCGGCGATTTGTGGATCGGGGCGCGGATGTGCTGGTCAACCTGT
>CAXUEW010000359.1:0-1406 GCA_964250115.1 uncultured Terriglobus sp. | reverse complement strand
GCGATGACATTCGCCATTTTGCCGGCGACGGCGCGCAGGTGCTGGTGAATATTTCTGATGATGGCTGGTACGGCGACAGCAGCGCGCCCTTTCAACACATCAATATGGCCCGGATGCGCGCGATCGAAAATCGCCGATGGCTGTTGCGCGACACAAATAACGGCATTACGGCGTCCATCGATCCAAATGGCCGCGTGGTCGAGACGATGCCACGGCACCGTCGTGGTGCTGTCGCGGTTCACTTTGACTACCTTACCGCGACGACCTTCTATACAAGGAACGGCGACGTATTTGCCTTTGGGTGCGCGGTGCTGTCAGCGGTTCTGGTGGCATCGGCGCTCCTGAAACGCAAGGCAAAGGCAGTAAACTAGGGCCATGTTGACTGACCTGGAATACGCTTACTCCCCGGTTCGTGGCCGTGTGCGCGATCTGCGGGAGTATCTTTGACTCGCCCAAACTAAAAAAGCAACTGGCCGCCGTGGAAGCGGAAATATCTGACCCAGCCGTGTGGGCCGATGCCGGACGTTCGCAGCCTCTGATGCGCGAGCGCAAGCGCCTGGAAACTCTGCTTGCCGATGACGCCGAACTTGCACGCCGAGCCGATGAAGTGGAAGCCTACTTTGAGTTGGCGCGCGAAGGCGAGGATGTCGAGAATGATCTTGCGCGGGCGATCGGGGAAGTGGAACGCTTCGCCGAGAAGTTAGATTCACGCACGATGCTGTCGCAGGAGACCGATCCGCTTAACGCCATTGTCACCGTACATCCCGGGGCCGGCGGCACGGAGAGCCAGGATTGGGCCGAGATGCTAATGCGCATGTATCTGCGCTGGGCGGAGCGCGAGGGCTTCAAGACGGAAATCAATGAAATACAAGACGGGGATGAAGCGGGTATTAAGTCCGCGACTTTCACGGTTACCGGAGACTTCGCCTTTGGGCTGCTGAGCGGCGAAACCGGTGTGCACCGCCTGGTCCGGATTTCTCCGTTCGATTCTGCCAAGCGGCGACACACGTCGTTCTCGTCGGTCTTTGTCTCGCCTGAGATCGATGATTCGATTGTGATCGACATCAAGCCGGACGATCTCCGTATCGATACGTACCGGTCAGGCGGCAAGGGCGGCCAGCATGTGAACACGACAGATTCCGCTGTTCGCATTACGCATCTGCCCACAGGCATTGTCGCGGGCTGTCAAAACGAGCGGTCGCAGCATAAAAACAAAGAGAAAGCGATGAAGATGTTGCGCTCCCGCTTGTACGAACACGAATTGGAGAAGAAGCGAGCGGTCAGCAAGAAGCTGGAGGATTCGAAGCTGGACATCAACTTCGGTTCCCAGATTCGGTCGTATGTGTTGCAGCCCTACCGCATGGCGAAAGATCTCCGCACACGGGTGGAGGTGGGCGATGTTGACC
>CAXUEW010000358.1:0-2775 GCA_964250115.1 uncultured Terriglobus sp. | reverse complement strand
GTGCTCTCGCCGGGCAGTGCGAAGTTCTTGAAGACAGACGCATCGTACTGCCGGTAAATGTCAGACCGTAGTGTGTTCGCGCGTACCTGGCCGTAGCGATACACGTCATTGCCGCTGCGGGCTGCACCGCCGACAACACCATTTGGCGCGCGGTTCGCTACGATGTAACGTCCCTTGTCGAACCACGAGGAAAGTGTCTTCACGTAGTTCGGCGTGGACACCAGGCTAAGGTCAGGCCGCTGCCCGCCCGCCCCGGTGTTCGCAATATCACCGCTGATGACCGGCGTGTACGGCGTTCCACTGCGTGTGATGTTGATGGTCTGCAACTGCCAGCCGCCGATGAAGCTATCGACAAGGTGACTGCTGTTGCCCAGAAACTTCCGACCGCGCCCTACAGGCAGTTGTACGGTGCCGCTGATCGCCAGGTTATGCGGAATATCGAACGCTGACAGCGCATACTCATACGCCGTGTTGCCACCCAGTGCAGGGGACTGGTTGTAGGTCAGGTACTTCGAAAAGGTATAAGCCACCAGCACATTGAAGCCATGGCTAAAGCGATGGTCGAACTTGGTCTGCAACGAGTCGTAGTGATTGCTCAAATCCTGCGTCTGGTAGGTGATGTTGCTCCACTGCGTATACGGACGGCGCGACTGGATCGAGCCCGGGCCGGGTGCGAGTGGGAAATTGATGTCATTCGTCGAGTTCAGATGAACACCACGATTGCCCACATAGCCGATCTCAAAGACATCCTTGTTGGAAAGCTGCCGCTGAACGTTCAGGCTGTAGTGAATGTTCGATCCCATGCTGGCGTAAATGCGCGCTGGATTCAGGCTGGGATTTGCCGTGATGGAACCCAGCGGGTTGCCGAGGAAGAAGTTCCCAAGCGTCCGCGTGGGCGTTACATTCTGCGTCTGGTTCTGCGTTTCAGAAAGCAGGTAGGGCAGCATGTTCAGGTTCACGCGTCCGCTGGTGCCTTCCGGCTCGTAGAACATGCCGAACCCGCCGCGCAGCACGGTCTTCTTGTCCATGGAAAATGCCATGCCGACGCGTGGCGCGAACTGCTTCTTGTCCGTGTGGGTCACGGTCGAGGGCAGGCCAACCTGGCTGGTGGTGGTGATGTATTGGCCAAAGACCTGGTAAGCGCGCGGTGCCGCAAATTGCGCCGTCAGATCGGGCACGGGACCGCTGCCGGAGATGATGATCGGCTTTGCCTGCGTGGGATCAAAAGTTCCGACTTGCCCCTTATAACCGTCAAGCCAGGGCGAATATTCATAGCGCAAACCCAAGTTGAAAGTAAGCCGGTCACTTGCGCGAAAATCATCCTGGAAGAAGAACTGTCGGTAAAGCCCCTGGCCGCCGAAGTTATCTGCGGCATAGGAGCGAGTCACAGCATTTGGATAACCAAGCAGGAAGTCGGCGTAGGCATCGCCCGAGTTTGCAGATGCTGCTGCAGTCGTCGTTGCATTGTTACTTGCGTTGCCATTGAAATTGAATTGACCGGCATAGTTCCGGCTATCGAAGCCAAGCCACTGGTAGTAACGAAACAATGTGCCGAACTTATAAGAGTGGCGTCCGTTAAGGATTGTGTAGTTATCAGTCACCTCGAACGCTTTTCGATCCTGCGATTTTGGCCGCTGATCGAAGCCTTGACCCTGCAGTGAGTTGTAGCCGCTCCATACGTAGTCCGGAAAAGCGCCGCCAGCGTTCGGCCGCAGAAGGTCGCTGAAGCCGGTGACTCCGAACTGCCCGTTGAAGTCCGTTCCCTGCAGGAAGGCCGTCAGGCGAACGTGGCTTGGCAGGTAATGCGTGCGGAACTCATTGACCATGGTCGAACCCACGTTAGTTGTCAGGCTGGCTTCGATGTCCTGCCCCCACGAGGTGAGGTTTGCCTGTGCAAGGTTTGGCGAAAAGTTCGGATCGACTTCACCCTGCTTTACATAAACCCAGCGCGCAGAGAGTCGGTTCTTCGGCGTGATCTGGTGATCGATGCGCGTGATGAATTGATCAAAGCCAATGGTTTGATTCGCAGCGTAGCTGAACGTGCCCGCCGTCGTGTTCTGCCGGGGATAGAACTGCTGAATCCTCAGCGCCTGTGGCGACAGTCGCGCCGTTGGAATGGTGTTGTTTGGGAATTGCTGTGGTACTCCGTTGACCAGGTTCGTCCGGTCATAGATGTTGCGTGTGAACACGCCGTTGCGCTGTGCGTCAGTAGGTACGGTGCCGTTGAAGCTGAGGCCGTTTGAAAGCCGCAGGCCCTCGTAATTGAAGAAGAAGAAAGAACGATCCTGGCCCTTGTACAAACCGGGAATCCAAATGGGACCTCCCAGGTTGCCGCCGAACTGATTGCGGCGCAGCTTCTGTTTGCGTTGCGTCGTCGGCAGGAAGTAACGTTTCGCATCGAACGCATCGTTACGGATGAACTCGAACAGCGTGCCGTGCAGGCGGTTGGTGCCGGACTTGGTAGTCGCGTTGAAGAAGGCACCGCCGCGATTGAATTCTGCCGAGTACGGGCTCTGCTGTACAGAGAACTCTTGCAGCGCATCGATCGATGTCTGAATGAAGGTGCCGCCCTGGTGTTGTTCGCTGACATCCACGCCGTCCAGCAGGAACGATGTTGCGCTGCCGCGAATACCGCTGATGACATTGCCGTTGACCACCTCTGGGCGGATGGCAAGCGAGTTACCGGTTGGAGGCAGCAAGGCGGCTCCGGGCGTGAGGCTGGCAAGCTGGTAGAAGCCTCGGCCATTCAGAGGCAGTTCCGTTAATTGCTGATTC
>CAXUEW010000357.1:0-2781 GCA_964250115.1 uncultured Terriglobus sp. | reverse complement strand
GGGGCTTCGCCATACCAGAACGGTACGTTCGGCGGAGCACCGTGCGCGTCCTCCACCAAGACGCGGCCCTCCTTTTCGACGGTCAGGACGCGCCAGCTTGCGTTGCCTAACTGGATGACGTCGCCCGGCCCGCTGTCCACGGCGTAGTGCTCGTCCAGTGTGGCAATCTGCACGCCCTCGGGCTGCAAAATGACGGCGTACGACGCATTGTCCGGGATCGCCCCGCCGTTGCCGATGGCGGTCATGCGCGCGCCTCGACGAGGATGCAGAACACCCGCTACGCCGTCACGTAACAGGTAGGCACCGTAGCGTCCGCGGCTGTTTTCGATGCCGGTGTGCAGCAGCGTGACCAGTTCATCGAACTCAGCGCGGGAGAGGTCTCGATAGGGATACGCGCGGGTCACCAGGCGGTACAGCGCATCTTCCTCCCACGGCTCCGCCGCGCAGATGGCGACCATCTGCTGCATCAGCACGTCGATGGGCTGCGGCGGAATCTCGAGGCGGTCCAGGTTGCCGCTTCGCATGGCTTGTACCAGCGCGGCCTGTTCCAGCAGGTCGTCCCGCGTGGTGGCAAAGAAGCGGCCCTTCGGGATGGCGCCGCGCCAATGGCCCGCACGGCCCACGCGCTGCATGGCGACCGCAACCGCGCGGGTGCTGTTCATTTGCACGACGAGGTCAACCGCGCCAATGTCAATGCCGAGTTCAAGCGATGCCGTCGCGACCAGCGCCTGGATTTCACCGGCCTTCAGCCGCTGCTCCGCATCGAGCCGCAGTGCGCGCGAAAGTGAGCCGTGATGCGCGGCAACATTCTCCTGCCCAAGGCGTTCCGCCAGCGCGCCGCACAGCCGTTCGACCATGCGGCGAGTGTTGACAAAGACCAGCGTGGACGTGTGTTCGCGGCATAGTTGGGCTATGCGGTCGAAGGTCTCGGCCCACATTTTGGAGTCGCATACGGAGCCTAGCTCAGACGAGGGGATTTCAATGTGGAGATCGAGCGTGCGGCGCTGGCCTACCTGGATGATGGTGGCGGAAGAGCAGGGAACAGGGATCAGGGAACAGGGATCAGCCCTTCGCAGCTCCGCTTGATTTGTCATCCCGACCGAAGCGAAGCGGAGTGGAGGGACCTGCTGTTCGCGCGCGGAGCGCGCCTGAGCGCCTGCGGCGCTGAAAGAAGCAGGTCCTTCGACTCCGCGCTTCGCGCTCCGCTCAGGATGACGAAGAGAGGCATGGTCCCCGATGCCAGTCAGGAAGTCAGCAACCAGTTCAATCGGGTTCTGTGTTGCAGACAGCCCAATACGCTGTGGTGCGTGGCTCAGGCCGCTCAGCATCGACCCGGGTGACAGGCGATTTTCGCCGGTGACCAAAGCGTCCAGCCGTTCCAGTGTGAGGGCGAGGTGTGCACCGCGTTTGTCGTCGGCCACCGCGTGAATTTCATCGACGATGACGGTATTAACGCAGCGCAGGTTTTCGCGTGCCTTGGCGGAGGTCAGCAGCAGGTAGAGCGACTCCGGCGTGGTTACCAGGATGTGCGGCGGACTCTTGAGCATGGCCACGCGTTCCTTCGGCAGGGTATCGCCGGTGCGCACGCCGGTGCGGATGCCGGCGCACAGGTAGCCCTCCTCAAGCGCCAGCGTCAGGATCTCGCGCAGCGGCTCTTCCAGGTTCTTCTGGACGTCATTACTGAGCGCCTTCAACGGCGAGACATAGACCACCTGCGTGTATGGCGGCAGTGTGCCGGCTATGGCTTCGCACACAAGACGATTGATGGCGACCAGAAATGCTGCAAGGGTCTTGCCGCTGCCCGTAGGTGCGGAGATCAGCGTGGGGTCGCCGCGCAGGATGGCGGGCCAGCCCTCGATCTGCGGCTCGGTCGGTGTGCCAAATTTTCCGATGAACCACTGCCGCACGACCGGGTGCGCCCACGCGAGTGCCTGCTGCGCGGCGGCGTGGTCATGGATTTCGGCGAGTGGCAGGGTGGCAGCAGCCATGCGTGACATTCTATCGCTCTTCGCTGGCTGTTCGCCTGTGGCCGGTACAAGCCCGTCATCCTGACCGAGCGAAGCGACCGAAGGATCCCGAGGTGTCTTCGGCTGGCAATGCGGCTCGAGGCTTTCTCGCGCGGAACCCGGAAGTGTATCGCTGCGACGGAGTTCCTAGGGATGCTTCGCTTTGCTCAGGATGACGGGTTGGGAGTATGGAACGGGCTGCATCCAACACGTATGTCGCAGGCCACCCTTGCCGAAGTCTCGGAGCCGTTTGAGCCGGAGTTGACTCGCGAGGCGGCGGTGCACCCGGCCTTGCTGGAGCGAGAGCACCTTGCACAAGGAAAGGTGTGGCGACCCAGGCAGGTGATGATTACCCCCGATGCTTACGCGCTGCCGTATGGCCGCGCCATGCTGGATCGCGCGGAGGCGCTTGGGGCAGCGGTTACAAAGTTGAAGGCGAACCGTCTGGACCCGATGCGCGCGGACACGGCAGGCAAGGCGTATGCGCTGGCGAAGTCGACGCTGGCCATCGTGGTGTCGCCGCCGGGCGCGCGCAAACTGCAGCCCATTCCACCCTCTGCGGACTGGCAGTTCCACGTGGCGCAGGGCTGTCCCGCGCATTGCCAGTATTGCTACCTTGCGGGGTCGCTCAGCGGTCCGCCGGTGACGCGTGCGTATGCCAATGTGCCGGAGATACTGGAGAATCTCTACAGCTATGCGGGAACGGGCAGGGTCACGTCGCGGTCTCGTGCACGTGCGCATGAGGGCACCACGTTCGAGGCGTCCTGCTACACCG
>CAXUEW010000356.1:0-2879 GCA_964250115.1 uncultured Terriglobus sp. | reverse complement strand
CGCTGGCCGGCTGCAACACCGTTGCGAAAGCCGAACGCACCTCGGCCGCCTTTGCTGCTCCACCCAGCACGAGCGCAAGCAGCGATGCCACCGGATGTGCCACGCGCACAGTGGTTGTCTCCAGGTCCAACGGAGCGTTTTCGGCCACCAACGGCGACCGCACGGGCGCATTCGGGGCGAAATCAAGTGTGCCGGTCGCATCCACAACGGCAACGCCCATCTGCCGGGCCGTGCGTCCGTGTTCGCGCAGCATGGCGGCGTCTGCAAAAATCGCCACGTCAACATTTTCAAGCGCGGCAGGTTCCAGCGCCTGGATGAATGACGCTTCGTCTCCAACGGCTTCGAGCGTGCCGGCTTCCAATTCGTTATCCAACAGCAGCGTGGTCGCGTTTGCCAGGGGGCTTTCCGCAATCTCATCGCCCACTTCCTTGCCCAGCAGCGATCCGGCGCCGACCACCGCAATGCGGTATTGATTCTTACTCATAAGTCTTCAGATGCTTCGACGAGTCCAGCGGTGCGTCAGGCAACGCATGGCATTTGCCGTGAGGTCAGTCCTGCGGTGCCGGTTCAGGACTGGTGTTCGGCATCGGAATGCCCGTGCGGCGCGCCCGGCGGCTTTGCGCCGCGTACAGGAACCGCGCCCAGATGCCGCTGACCATGTACGCCAGCGCCATGGAGATCAGCAGGTACTCGGAAAACTTCGCAAGCAGCACACCAAAGACCATCAGCACGACGAAGAGGCGCACTGGCTGCTGCGAGCCCAGGTTAATCTCCTTGCCGCTCCAGAAGCGCCAGCCGCTAACCATGACAAAGCCCGTGAACAGCAGCAGTGCCATCCAGACGAAAGCAATGCGAGGGTCGTGCACGGGCGAACCGTCAAAACAATGGACGACACTGGCAATGACGCCCGCCGCCGCGGGTATAGGCATACCCACGAAATACCTGCGACCCGGCCTGCCTGGATTGCTGGGCTTTGGATTGACCGTGACATTGAAGCGAGCCAGCCGGCAAGCACCGCACACCAGAAACAGGAAGGCAGCGACCAGGCCGAAATCCATCGCGTTGTGACGCAGCGCAGGCAGAAAGTCCGGGGGCAGCATACGGAATCCCCAGGTGTACGCCAAAACGCTGGGCGCGACACCAAAGGTGATCACGTCAGCAAGCGAATCCAGCTCACGGCCAAAGTCGCTTTCCGTGTTCGTCATGCGGGCAATGCGGCCGTCCAGCGCGTCAAACGGCAACGCAAATGCGATGGCTAGCGCGGCACGATTGAAGTAACTGTTGTCAGCGCCGGTCGCTTGCAGGCATTGGGTAATGGCGTAGAAACCAGCCGCAATGTTGCCTGCGGTAAACAACGACGGCAGAACGTACAGCCCGCGCCGCGGACGTCTCTCCGACCGATCCGCGGCACGGTTCATATCAGCTTTCCAGAGGAACGTTGGCGGTGGCTTTCGGCAGCGTTGCCAGTACCGTGCTGCCACCCATCACCCGGTCGCCGGTGCGCACCAGCAGTTGGGCATCGTTGGGCATCAGGATGTCGACGCGTGAGCCAAATTTAATAAGGCCGAAACGCTCTCCACGCTCCAACCGGTCGCCCGGCTTCACGTTGCAGACAATGCGGCGGGCCAGCAGGCCGGCAATCTGCTTTACCTGGATCGCCGTACCGTCGTCGCCCTCAACTACCATCACCGTCTGTTCGTTCAACACATTGGAATCCGCACGCATGGCGTTGAGGAACATGCCGCGCTTGTGATTGACCTGTGTGACTGTTCCAGAGATAGGCGAACGGTTCACGTGCACGTCGAAGACATTCAGAAAGATGCTCAGGCGCAGGCGGCTGCCGTCGGGCGTTTCAATCCATTCCGCTTCCGTCACCTTGCCATCGGCGGGCGACACAAGCGCGCCGGGTGTGGCAGGGATACGACGCGACGGATCGCGAAAGAACCACAGAAAAAACACCGCAAGGATGAGCGGCAGGACCGCAAGTCCCACCGAACCCGTCAGCTTCCAAAGCAGCGCCGCCACCAGGATGAGGCCAAGCGCATAGAAAAAACCATCACGAACCATATCCCTGCCATGATACCGGCGAGACGATGGCTGTGCCAGCCGACGCAGAAAACGGGGTAGCTGCGGCCAAACGCAGTTACAACCGGAGTAGTTCGAAGACACGCTCCATGCAGACGGCGTTCTCAACCGGAGCCGAATAGTATCCGCGACGTATTCCCGTGGGTACGAAGCCAAGTGCGGCATAGAAGCCGATCGCCACTGCGTTGCCCTCCCGCACTTCCAGTCGCAGCCGGTCGGCTCGCTGCCCCGTCGCCCACGCCACCACCGATGCCAGCAAGGCCCTGCCGACGCCGCTTCGCCGAACGTCCGGCGCGACGGCGATGCTCTCCAGTTCCGCCTCGGCCGGTCGCACGGCACACAGGACTGACGCTACGGCGAAACCTGCTGCTGCACCATCCTGCTCTGCCAGCCACACGGCTCGCGTGAACACGGCACTGTCTTTCGGCAGAAGGAGGTCTTCGTACTGCGCCGTCGTCCATTGTGGAGCGGATGGGCTGCTGCGCGCGATTGCCACAAGCGCCCCGGCATCCGCCAAGCCTGCACGCCGGAGGTGCGTCCTCTCGCTCAACCGGCATGCCTCGATGCTTCTGCCGTTGCAGCCTCCGCGGATCTCCGGGTCAGTTCCGCATCCGGCACGCGCAGGTAGTTCGCATCCAGCAGCGCGGCATCGGCAAACGCACCCTCCAAAACAGCTTGAAAGGCAAGCAAGAGCGCTTCGCGAACGCCCGTCTGAGGCACGAGTTCGAGCCGCGGATCAAGGCGGAGCAGCCCCTCTTCCATCACGACGGTTGCCTCACCGTCACGAAGTTGAG
>CAXUEW010000355.1:2144-2884 GCA_964250115.1 uncultured Terriglobus sp. | reverse complement strand
CATCCCCGGCCTGCCCATGTTCGGCCATGGCCAGATTGAGGGCTACACCGAAAAGTATGGTATGGAGTACAAGCAGGCCAAGATGGATGAGTGGCCGAACGACGACCTGGTCCGCCGCCATCAGCATGAGATCGCACCGCTGCTTGCCAACCGCGCTCTGTTCGCCGAAAGCGAGAATTTTGTCTTTTTCGATTTCTGGACGGAGCATGGATCCGTCGATGAGAACGTCTTTGCCTACTCGAACCGGCTGGGTCATGAGCGCGCCCTGATCCTGTACAACAACGCCTACGGCAGCACACGCGGCACGGTGCACATCTCTGCCGCGTCCATGAACAAGTGGACGGGCGAACTGCAGCAGCGTTCGCTTTCGCAGGCATTGGCGCTTCCGGCGGATGACGGCCTCTTCTACTCATATCGCGACACGGTCACCGGGCTAGAGTACCTGCGCCGCGCCCGCAATCTGCAAGACAATGGCCTGTCGGTCGATCTGAGGGGATACCAGTACATCGTTCTGCTGCACTGGCGTGAACTGCGGGCCAGCGGTGAACAGCCGTGGGATCAGCTCTGCGACGGCCTGAACGGCGCGGGCGTGCACAACCTGGACGAAGCCCTGACACGCCTGCGTCTGCGACCGCTGACGGGTGCGCTGCGCAGCGCCATCGCATGGGATGCGGTCCGGTTATTGTCGCCTGCCGGTGAACATCCCATGTCTGAAAGCGAAGCTGCGCGAGCATGGGGCG
>CAXUEW010000355.1:0-2134 GCA_964250115.1 uncultured Terriglobus sp. | reverse complement strand
AAGACGTGTACGAGCGCTGGGCCGAACTGCAGTCCGGCACGTCTGCCCCGGCCAGTAACTATGCCGATGTTGCGGCAACGCTTGTTACCCGCGCTGTGAATGCCGTGGCTTCCGCCCGGGTGTCGCGAGCCGTGCCGCCATTCACCCATGCCGAGGCGCTTTGGTCGCCATTGCTAGCCGTTGCTGCCCTGCGTGCACTGCCTGCCGACGGCAATGTTGTGGATGTCCTGCAGCTAGGTTCATCGCTGGCGGAGATATTCTCGGAAATCGGCATACAAGGCGAGGATGCGTGGCGGGCCGTTGCGCGCGTACGGCTAGCCTTGAGTGGCATTGAAGTCGGCTCAAGCATGTTCTGGGCTGAAGGCGAGGTGCAATGGCTGGCTGCGGTTAACGAACACGAGGGTATTCGTTATGTGAACCGCGACGCCTTGGAGCAGTTGCTGCAGTGGCTTGCGATCTTCGCAGAAGTACAGCCAGCCGGAGCATCGGTGAAGCCTCCCCCCTCCGCTGAGATTCTGAGTGCGGCTGAAGCTGCCGGCTTCCGGTTCGACGACATGGTCGCAAAGCTTACGGTTCCTCCGGCAGCTTCCACTCCGATCCTCGAAGCGTCCGAGGCAAAGGGTGAAGCAACCAGGAAGGCTCCCAAAGCGGCTGCTAAGAAAGCAGCCCCACAAAGCCCTGCGGCAAAGGAGCAGCCGACGCAGGTCAAGGCATCTGCTGCCAAAGCACCGGCGAAGAAGGTAGCGGAAACAAAAGTGTCAGCACCGGTTGCTGCAAAGAAGGCAGCCGCGAAAAAGCTGGCAGCTTCGCCCACGACGGTTCAGCCTGCGTCGAAGCTGCAATCACCGCCGGTCGATGGGCATCCTGTGGTGGACACTGCCTCGATCCCTGACGTGACCGCAACAGGCCGGAAGGCTGCCGCGAAAAAGAGTGCTGCAAAGAAGTCGACTACGCCGAAGCTCTAAAGTTCTGCCTCAGTATTCGAAGATGTGTGGTGAAGGGTAGGTCAGCGTACCGTCCGACCGCTGGACGGCGAGAAACAGTCGCTTCTCTTTCTCGCCGTTGATGGTCGCCGCGACGATCAGCGTGGTTCCAAAGGGACCAGAGCCGTCAGCGACCGACTTGTCCACGTGGTGGCTGTAGATGGGGCCTACGGGACTGTACTTCGTCCAATCTTCGGTAAAGCGCTCAAGTGGATAGCCGCTGTATTTTTGCGGATGCTCTTGCCAGCGTGCGTCGTTGACGTAGATGCCGTAAGCGCCTGCAAAATCCTTCTGCTCGATCTCGGTGAGGAAGCGGTTGATGCGATGCTCCGTGTACAGGTTTGAAAACAGCCAGCCATGCCCACTGATGAATCCTGCAAAGGTAAGGACCAGAAGCAAGGCAAAGAGAGCGCCCAGGCCGATCAGAAGAGTCTGTACAAGCCGTTCATGGCGTTCGTTGTACGCGGGAGCATTCAGTAGAGTCATGGTGTCTTTCCTTGCGGTTCCTTTGCGACATTAGACACCGCCGTCCCGCAAAACGGTAAACCGCTTCGACGCGCTTATCGCATGAAGTCTCGCAGCAGCCGGATGTCGGGCGAACCGCCCTGCTCCAAATAGACCGAGACTACGTCGAAGCGCACGTGTACGTTCGGCGTTTGTCCCGTGCGCCAAGGCAACTGCCGCACGTACGCCTCGGACATGCGCTGCAGGGCTTCGCTCTTGTCCCTGTCCACGCGAAATTCCGCTGCAAAGGCAGTTTGGCTGCTGCGCGTTTTGACTTCCACAAAGACAAGCGTCTCGCCCTCCCACGCAATCAGGTCGACCTCGCCCTTCAGCAGCGCGTGCCGCCAACGTCGAGCTACCACCGTGAAGCCTTGCCGTCGCAGGAAGAAGTAGGCGGCGCGTTCGCCATCGATGCCAAGCTGCTGGGCTGCGGTGCGTGCCGGCAGACGTCCGAGGCTTCGGTTCGCGTGGTCCATCGCGCGCAGCGACAGCTCCAGCAGCGCGATCATGGGGCGGGGACGCGGCACAGCGCCAGTATCGCAGCCGGTGCGGCGCGTTCGCAGGAAATCAGCCGTGGATGCGTCCTTTCGCCGTCTCGCCCGTCTACAGCCTCATAGCGCCATATTCCGCCGCCTCCTGAGGTCTAT
>CAXUEW010000354.1:0-2891 GCA_964250115.1 uncultured Terriglobus sp. | reverse complement strand
CCTTGTCGCCATTCCTGCGGGACTGTTCGACGTGGGCACCTTTGCCGAGATGTCGAACATTGGTACGCTGTTCGCATTCGTACTGGTCTCGATCGGCGTGCTGGTACTGCGAAAGAAGCAGCCGGAACGCCACCGTGGATTCCGCGTGCCGCTTGGCCCCATCATCCCGGTGCTGTCGGTCATCTTCTGCGTGCTGCTGATGGCCGGTCTGCCCGCCATCACATGGCTTCGCTTCTTCATCTGGCTGGTCGTGGGCCTGTTTGTGTACTTCTTCTACAGCCGCAAACGCAGCGAGTTCGCCAGACTGTAACCAGATGGAATTTGACTGGGACGAGCACAACCTCCACCACATTGCGATGCACGGCATCTCGCGTGAGGACGTCGAAGCTGCCGTGACAGGCAGGACTGTGTTTGTCAAAGACGAGGTGCGGAACGGTGAGGATCGCCGCACTGTGGTTGGCATGACCGAAGGCAAGCGTATTCTAATAGTGGTTTCGACGCCCCGTGCCGGAAAAACGAGGTGTGTGACAGCATTTCCGGCAAATCGTTTCTTCAGTTCGCTCTATCGAGCTAAGTGGCCAGGAGAGTAGTGATGAGCAAGCTTAAGATGCCGAACTTCGAAACAGAAGCGGAAGAGGCTGCCTGGTGGTTTGACAATCAGGACGCGCTCGCTGCCGAATACGCAGAAGAGCATGCCGCTGAACTACTAGGGTTAGTTCTGGACGCTAACGATGTGCGGATCGCGGTAGAGCAAGCTTCTGTGCAGGGTGTAAACCCGCGTGACTACGTCAGGCGTCTGGTGCACAACGCACTGGACGAGCAACGCGCTGCTTGACGCCCCTACCCGACCGCGAATGGCTGCGCGGCCTGCCCAAATGCGAGTTGCACCTGCACCTGGAAGGCACGGTTGTTCCAGAGACGCTGATCGCACTCTCAAAGCGCCACGACGCCGAAGCGCTAACGCTGGAAGCCGCGCGGGGCATTTACGTCTACCAGAACTTTATCGGCTTCCTGATGGCGTTCAAGCAGGTGAGCGAACGCCTGCAGACCGCGGACGACTACGAACTAATCGCCTACGAGATGATCCACCGCCTGAGCCTGCAGGGCGTGCGGCACGCCGAGGTGTACATCTCCTTCGGCATCATTCTCCGCTTCAAGCAGCACCTCACGGTGGAAGAGGTCACGGCAGCCATCGAACGCGGTCGTGAATGCGGCGAGCGCGACTTCGGCACCACCGTCCTTTGGATCATCGACGCGGTGCGGCACTTTGGCGTGGAGGAGGCCTCGGTTGTCTTCCGCAAAGCAGCCGAACTTAAGGAGAACTATCCAAGCATCATCGGCATCGGCATTGGCGGGGACGAAGCGCGCGGCCCGGCCGCCGACTTCAAGGACCTGTACGCAAAAGCAGCCGCGGATGGTCTGCACCTGACCGTGCATGCGGGGGAAAATGTCCCATCGGAAAGCATCTGGAGCGCGATCAACATCGGCGCGGAGCGCATCGGCCACGCACTCTCCGCAGTTGATGACCCAGAGCTTCTGGACGTGCTTATAGCAAAACAAATTCCGCTGGAGCTGAACGTCACCAGCAACCTGCGCACGGGCTGCTGTCGTTCGATCCAATCGCATCCGGTGCGGCACTACTTCGAGCGCGGCCTGATGATCACGCTCAACTCCGACGACCCACCCATGTTCGGCGCAAACCTGCTGGACGAATACGAAACCGTGCAGCGCGAATTCGAGTTCACGGACGAGCAGATGCGCGAAATCGCCGCTAACTCAGTCGAAGCCAGCTTTCTGCCGCCGGAACGCAAGATCAGCCTGCTGGCTGAGGTCGAGCGGTATCGCTGAAGCAACGGGCGGAGCGTATGCTGTCTCTGTCGAGTTTCCGGCAGGAGCGAACGATGATTGCAGTTACGGGAGCAACAGGCAAGCTCGGGCAACTGGTGATAGAGGCGCTGTTGAAGCGCATACCGGCTGAGCAGATCGTGGTAGCGGTAAGGACGCTATCTAAGGCAGGTGAGCTTGCCGCGCGGGGCGTGCAGGTGCGTGAAGCGGATTACACAAAGCCCGAGACGTTGCAATCAGCCTTTGCGGGTGTCGAAAAGCTTCTGCTGATTTCGTCCAACGTGGTCGGGCAGCGCGTCGAGCAACACAGCGCGGTGATCGATGCAGCCGTACAGGCCGGCGTTCGCCAGGTGGCGTACACCAGCATCCTGCATGCGGAAACGTCCACCCTGCAGCTTGCGGCAGAGCACAAGGCCACGGAGGCATACCTGCGCAAGAGCGGGCTTTCGTACATCTTTCTGCGCAATGGCTGGTACACGGAAAACCTCACGGGGTCCCTCGCGCAGGACACCATCTCCAGTCCGGCGCAGGACGCGCGCTTTGCGACCGCCTCCCGCGCCGATTACGCGGAAGCCGCCGCGGTTGTGCTCACCTCGAACAGTCATGACAATGCGATCTACGAGCTTGCCGGTGACAGCAGCCTCTCCCTGCCGGAACTGGCGGCAAAGGTGTCGGAGCTGACCGGCAGGCAGGTTCGCTACCAGTACCTTACGGAAGAAGCCTACGCGGCGATGCTGGTCAGTGTGGGTCTGCCACAGCAGCTTGCCGAGATCTTTGCGGATGCGGACGCGGGCGCGCAGCGCGGTGAACTCGACGACAACTCACACACGCTGAGCAAACTCATCGGCCGCGCGACAACCCCATGGGAGCAGACAGCAGCAGAAGCTGTGGCGGCATTGCAGAACGCCTAGGAGCATTTTCGCGACCCAAAGTGAGAGCATTTCCGGTTAGGTGTAGTCCTTATTTTTCTAAAGCCAAAGGCCCGACACATAAGAGCCTAGTTAGTCTCCACATATAGGTCTTTGTACTTATCTTTCGGCTTTAGC
>CAXUEW010000353.1:0-2917 GCA_964250115.1 uncultured Terriglobus sp. | reverse complement strand
GCCGAAGTGGCAGGGCTGCGACAAGATCGACGGCTGGGCCTACATCGACCGCGTGCTCGAGGTCGACCAGACGCCGATCGGCAAGACGCCGCGCTCGTGCCCGGCCACCTTCACCACGCAGCCTTCGGGCGCAAGGTTGCCCTTCAGAATGACGAGGCCACCGGTCGGCTTCAACGGGTTGTCCCACGTGCGGATGACGGGCTGGCCCGGCGTCTCATGCGCGGCCTGTGCCTCTTCGTGCAGTGTCTTACCGCTCACCGTGATGGCTTCGTGCAACTGGCCGCGTTCGATCAGTCGCTGTGCCAGCACGCGCGATCCGCCCGCGTCCTGATAGTCCTTTGCCACGTACTTGCCGCCGGGCGACAGGTCGCAGATAAACGGCGTCCGCTCGCTGATGGTGTCGAAGTCATCCATTGTCAGCGGGATGCTCAGCTCGTGCGCAATGGCAATCAGGTGCAGCACTGCGTTGGTCGATCCACCCGACGCGCACACGGCAGTGATGGCGTTCTCGATCGACTGGCGCGTGAGGATCTGCGATGGCTTGATGTTCTTGCGGACCAGGTCCATCACCATGCGGCCCGCCTCGCGGCTGGCGCTGGACTTCTGCGGCGACATGGCGAGCACCCCCGTAATGTCCATCGGGCTGATGCCCAGGAACTCGCCGGCCATGGCCATGGTGTTCGCGGTGAACTGGCCGCCACACGCGCCCGGACCGGGGCAGGCTGCGGCTTCCACGGCCTCAAGCTGCTCGTCGTTGATCTTGCCCGCGGCGTGCGATCCGATGGCCTCGAAGACGTTCAGGATGGTGATGTCTTTGTGCGTACCATCAGCCTGAGCAAGCTGGCCCGGCGCGATGGAGCCGCCATAGAGCATCATGCCCGGAATGTCGAGCCGCGCCAGCGCCATAACGGCAGCGGGCATGTTCTTGTCGCAGCCCGCGATGCACACCAGTCCGTCAAAGCTGTTGCCGCGCGTCACCAGCTCGATGCTGTCGGCGATCACCTCGCGCGAAATCAGCGACGCCTTCATGCCCTCGGTGCCCATGGTGATGCCGTCGGAGATGGTGACGGTGTTGAACTCCATGGGCGTGCCGCCCGCGTCGCGCACGCCCTGCTTCACCGCCTCGGCCACCTGCCGCAGGTGAAAGTTGCACGGGCCAATCTCCGTCCAAGTGTTGGCAATGCCGATGATGGGCTTATGCAGGTCTTCCTTGGAGAAGCCGACGCCACGCAGGTAACTGCGCGCAGCCGCGCGGGATGGGCCTTCGGTAAGGATTGCGGATTGGCGTTTGCCGGGTAGTAGTTCGTTCGTGCTCAAGTTAACTTCCTTACTCTGTTGTCATCCCGTAGTGAAACGGAGGGATCTGCTTGTTTGTTGACCCATCGCAGCAGTTGGTGGAGGGCACGGATCAAATGCAGATCCCTCCGTTGCGCTGCGGGATGACAAACGGTTTATGCCACCTTGGGCGACGACCAAAACTCCGCATCATGTTTCGCCTCAAAGCTGTCTAGCGCATCCACATGCCGCAGCGTCAGGCCAATATCGTCGTAGCCATTCAGCAGGCAGAACTTGCGGAACGGATCGATCTCGAAGCGTGCGTGAAAGCCTTCATCGTCGGTGACGGTGTTGCGTTCCAGGTTGATGGTGATCTGGTGATCCGGGTTCTTGGTGGAGCGGTCCATCAACGTCTCCACCTGCGCGTCGTCGAGCCGCACAAGGATAATGCCGTTCTTGCCCGCGTTCGAGAAGAAGATGTCGGCGAAGCTGGGCGCGATAACCGCGAGAAAGCCGAACTGGTTGATGGCCCACGCGGCATGCTCACGCGAGGAGCCGCAGCCGAAATTCTTCTCGGCAATCAGGATCTGCGCACCCGCATACTCCGGCTTGTTCAGCACAAAGCTGGTGTTCGGCGTTACAGCGTCAGGCACGTCCAGGTTGTAGCGCCAGTCGTAGAACAGGAACTCGCCATAACCCGTGCGCTCAATACGCTTGAGGAACTGCTTGGGAATGATCTGGTCTGTGTCGATGTTCGGCAGCGGCAGCGGCATGGCCTTGCTGGTCAGGATGTTGATGGGTGTCATGTAGTCTCCATGTCAGTTGGCTGCGTCTTTGTGCAACACCGAATCACTAGACATTCGTGCACATAGAGCACGCTTGTTCGTAGCAAACCATATCTCGTCGCCATCAAAGGCCCGACCTTCATTAAGATCGTATCGCCACGCGTATCCTGCAGGTTTACCGCGGTCATCGTGCAAACGCGTACTAGTCCAGTTGCTGCCCGTTAGAAAGATGCCACCCTTCACGTGCCAAGTCGCAGGACGTCTGATGTTCTTCCCTCCCATCAGTCCTGGTGACTCTGCATCCTTGTCGTAGATGCTTTTTAGTTCGTCCAAGCTGGCGAGGTGCCAGTCAGGATAGCCCCCAACACGAAGTTCGCGGCAGTATTCGACGGCTTTCTTCCAAGGCACATCCTCACCGTTGTCTTTGCTCGCCCACATAAGTCCGGTAGACGGATCGCTCCAGTAACCGCGAGTCTGTGTCTCCTGCACTTGGTCCTGTGCCGCAGCATGAGCGAACACCAACGTAGTGCATAGAGGTAAAGCAAGAAGTGCGCTACTAGCAGGAAGATTCAGCATTAACGCGAATCTCCTTCAACGAGAACTTGTTCGGTGCTGAATGTTGTTTCGAGCGGGCTGCCTTTCCACTTACGGATGTCGGTGAAGTGACCTGTGATTGCGGCAGCTGCAGCCATCTCCGGCGAGACAAGATGCGTGCGTCCGCCGCGGCCCTGGCGGCCTTCGAAGTTGCGGTTCGATGTGGAGGCGCAGCGTTCGCCGGGCTGCAGAATGTCGGGGTTCATGCCCAGGCACATGCTGCAGCCGGGTTCGCGCCACTCGAAGCCCGCGGTCTTGAAGAT
>CAXUEW010000352.1:0-2943 GCA_964250115.1 uncultured Terriglobus sp. | reverse complement strand
GGAATGCCTTTGCGATGGCGTGGTGCGTGTAGTTCGGCGTGACGATCGCGACGACGTCGATGCCGTCTTCGCACTTCGCCTCGGCCTGCGCCATTTCCACATAGCTGCTGTAGGGGCGCGCAATGTGCAGCTCCGCAGCCGCTGCGCGGGTCTTCTCCGCGTTCGATGAAAGCGACGCTGCGACTAGTTCGTACTTATCGTCGATGCGTGAAGCAATGCGATGCACCGCGCCGATAAAGGCGCCGGGTCCACCGCCCACCATGCCTAGCCGCAGCCTTCTGCCCAATGGCGTACCAAGTGTCGTGCTCATGCTTTCTCCGTATCGAGACCCAGCAGCTTTGCGATCGCTGCTTGGTCCGTGCTTGCATCGGCAAAGTCGTCAAACGCCCGCCCGACTGCCTGGATGATGTGGCTCTGAATGAACGGCGCGCCTTCCTGCGCGCCTTGGGTGGAGTCCTTGATGCAGCACTCCCACTCGAGGACGGCCCAGCCGTCATAGCCGTACTGCGTCAGCTTCGAGAAGATCGACTTGAAGTCGACCTGCCCGTCGCCCAGCGAGCGGAAGCGTCCGGCGCGGTTCGCCCAGGTCTGGAACCCGCCGTACACACCCTGCCTGCCGCTTGGGCGGAACTCCGCGTCCTTGACGTGGAACATCTTGATGCGGTCGTGGTACAGGTCGATGTACTCGAGATAGTTAAGTTGCTGAAGTACAAAGTGGCTTGGATCGTAAAGCAGGTTACAGCGCGGATGACCCTTCAGCAGATCGAGAAACATCTCGAACGAAGCGCCGTCATGCAGATCTTCGCCGGGATGAATCTCGAAGCATGCATTCACATCGTTCTCGTCAAAGACGTCGAGGATGGGCTTCCAGCGGTTTGCCAGTTCCTGGAAAGCTGTCTCCACCAGTCCCGCAGGACGCTGCGGCCACGGGTACAGGTAAGGCCACGCCAGCGCGCCGGAAAACGTGGCGTGCTGCTTCAAACCCAGATGGCGCGAAGCCCTGGCGGCATAGTGAAGCTGCTGCGTGGCCCATTCCTGCCGGGCCTTCGAGTTGCCATGCACGGCCGCAGGCGCAAAGCTATCGAACAGGGAATCGTACGCGGGATGGACGGCAACTAACTGCCCCTGCAGATGCGTTGACAACTCGGTCAGCGCAACGCCGCTGTCGTCCAGTGTGCGTAGCAGATCGTCGCAGTACGTCTGACTTTCTGCAGCCTGCTTCAGGTCAATGAAGCGCGCATCCCAAGACGGAATCTGGACACCCTTATAGCCAAGGCCTGCGGCCCAACGCGAGGTTTCTGCCAGGCTGTTAAACGGCGCAACATCGCCTGCGAACTGGGCCAGGAAAATACCCGGTCCTTTGATTGTCTTCATGGTGCCAAACTCCGGTACGTGCGATGGCTGCGTAGATCACAGCTGCGCGCCTATTCTAACGGTCGAACGGATGGACTCGCTAAATGCGGCGTCGAGCTAAACTTTTGCTGCATCGTGGCTCACCCAGAAATGCGGAGCTTGTTGCATGCTTGCGGTCTTAAGACCTTGGCGTTCAAGCGTCGGGACCCATGTCATCGTCAGCCGTTGACAAGCCTGGCCGGCTGTTCCACACTCGAAAGCATTCTTAGTGATCTTTCATAAAGCTTGATCTGATGTCCTGTTTCGCTGCCATGTGGATTCCCCCACAGTCGCCCCATGTCTGTCTCGCCAGCTTTCAGGAGACGTATGCGCTTTAAGCTTTTCGCCTTCACCGCCGCTCTGCTTGTCTCGAGCTCCGTAGTACCTCGCGCCTTTGCACAAAACGTTCCATCTGCGACCGGTCTTTCTGAGCATGCGTTGAAGCAGCTTCAGGAGATTTACAGCTTCAAGGCATCGTTGACGCCTGCAGAGCGAAAGATGTCCACGAATCTCGTGCTGCTCTCGCGCCTTGTGCAGGGCAAGCTGCCAGCCAGCCTGGTTCAGTTTGTACAGCTTCCGGTTCGCACCGCGCAGGGCAAGTTCACCGTGGAGGTGCACGGCCGGCCGGGCGTATCGCTGGCAGACAGAGGCCTCTCTGACGTGGAAACTGAAGCTACACCGGCCTTTGGGCAGCGCAACCATGCCCGTGCCCATGTGGGCTTTACAGAGCTGCTGAAGCTGGCGGAACAGAGCGATGTGCAGTCAATGGAAGAGCCCTCGCTGGCACATACTAACGCTGGTTCGGTTACTTCGCAGGGTTACGTTGCGCACCGCGCAAATTCAGTGATCGCCGGCGGCACAACCGGTGCAGGCATCAAGGTAGGCGTGCTGTCTGACAGCGCGTACCCCACACGTGTTGCAGCGCTGATCGCATCCGGTGACCTGCCCGCCGACACCGTGGTTTTGCCGGGTGAGGCGGGTCCAGCCGACAATAGCGGCGAAGATGAAGGCGCGGCCATGATGGAGATCGTCCATGACATCGCGCCGAATGCGAAGCTCTTCTTCGCGTCTGCGTTCAATGGGCCGGCCAGCTTTGCCGCCAACATCCGCACACTGCGTTACACCTATGGCTGCGACATCATCGTGGACGACATCAGCTACTTTACGGAGCCGGCTTTTCAGGACGGGCCGATTGCGCAGGCAGTCAACGATGTGACCGAGAACGGTGCCCTATACTTCTCGTCCGCCGCAAACTCCGGAAATCTATCCTCGGGATCGTCCGGTACGTGGGAGGGCGACTTTTCGCCGGCCCCGACGACCTCGGCCTTGATCAACAATTTTGAAGACGAAGTTGTCGCTCTGCACAACTTTGGCACTTCGGCGTCTCCTCAGGCCTATGATGTGTTGCGCTCGGCTGCCAGCAGCGGCGTCGGGCTCCATTGGTCTGATCCAGTCGGCGCATCCAGCAATGATTATGACGTGGTTGTGACCAACTCAACGGGCACAACTATCCTGGGCTACAGTGCCAGTGCACAGACCGGAACGCAGGAC
>CAXUEW010000351.1:0-2953 GCA_964250115.1 uncultured Terriglobus sp. | reverse complement strand
AACGCTGCTGGTGATGGGTGTGGCCGGGGTCATGCTGTTCCAGATCGCCGTTAATGTGGGAATGGTGGTCGGCATGATGCCGGTGACCGGTATCCCGCTGCCGCTGCTTTCTTATGGCGGATCGTCCGTGCTGTTCTCGTTTCTTGCGTTGGGCATCGTAATGAATGTGCGTATGAGCCGGTTCGTCAACTAGGCCCTGCTGGACCCGCGCGGAACCTTGGTGCACAATAGGTGCAGCTTCATCCCACAGCAGCGTGTCGCCCTGTGGGAGCATATTGCCGCTCAAGACGTGCGCACAGGTCGCCGGAGCGGTACACAAAGGTTTTAGCAGCAATCATTTACGGTCGCCGGCAAGGGCAAGAAGTCAGCCGCGGCTGGGTAAAGATCTGAAGAACGAAGAGCACCGGACGGTAAACGGCCCCGCCTGAGCAGGCATGTGTGGTCACAATACCCGGAGCGAAGCGGACGAGGGACAGCGGTATGCGGTTTCTGAAGCAACAAGGCACATGGCCACCAAGTAGGCGTACATCGCCCGCCAGGCGGTCAATCTGTGCATGGTGCCGGCAGAAGCCCGTACAACCCTCCGCATCAGATTTCTCCCATCTGCGGTCCACGGTCTAGCGCAAAGTTCGCGCTCCCGTTTGATTGAGAGCCCTTGTTCCCGGAGATAGGAACAGGCAGGGCACTATGTCGAAGGAAATATACATCTCCACAACGCCGCATGAGACGCGGCTCGCCATTGTTGAAGACGAACAGTTGGCTGAAATCTACTTCGAGCGCGAAAACGAGTACACGCTCGCCGGCTCCATCTACAACGGCAAAGTCACGCGCGTGCTTCCTGGCATGCAGTCCTCTTTCGTTGACATCGGTCTGGAACGCGATGCGTTTCTCTACGTCACGGACTTCATGGAAGAGCAGGGTGATGCTGCTGATTTCGAATCCGACAGCGCTTCGCGGCGTCAGCAGGTGCCACCTGGCGAAGCTCCCTCAGCAGAGGAGCCAGTACAGGATCGCGGCAGGCGAAAAGACAGATTCGAGCGCCGCCCGATAAAACAGGTCGGTGCTGAACGCCTCCCTGTCGCGGAAAGCACGACATCGTTCGATGAGCCCATTGCACCTGCACCAACCGAGGCCATAGGCGGAACGGATACAGACACCGATGGGGTTGGAAGCCGTCGCTGGCGTGGGCGCCGTGGTCGCCGCCGTGGACGCACTTCACGTGATGAGCAGCCAACCACAGCCACGCAGGATGCCACGGCAGAACTCGCGCCTCCGGAAGAGGTCGGCCCGGAGGCCGGCCTTGAAGGCGGTTTTGTAGAAGCCTTTGATGCTTCGGCAGCCGATGCCATCGAGATTGATCTCGCAGAGCCTTCTACCTTCAGTACCGAACCCCAGCCTGGCAGGCGCGGTGAGCGGGGAGGACGATCCAGAGATCGTCACGGACGTGGCGACCGCGACCGTTCGCCCAGGCGTGATGCGGAGCGTTCTGAACCGGCCTTCGACAACAGCTATGCCGGCTACATGAGTGACGATGCGCCGGCGCTAACAGGAGAACCAATCCTGCTGCCTGGCGAGTCGATTCGCAAATACCGCAACCCTGCCGAAGTAGCCGCGGAAGATGCCGAGGCCCGGCGCAACGCCCCAGCTCAGCCCGATGTCATCGTCGTTGCCGCGCCATCCATCGAGATCGTGGGTTGGGATGGCGGAGCCGTTCTGCCGGGTGAAACGCTCAGCCGCAGCCGAGCCAGTGGTGGGCATCCTGGTCAACGCGCCAGCGGACGCGACACACAGCGGTATGCACATTCTGATGTGACACCCGCTCCTTCGACTCCACGGCAGACGTACGCCGCGCTCGATGTTGAGGCCATGAGCTTTTCTAGTGCTGCCGAGCTCGAAGAGCCGTCAAGTCATGAAGCAGGTAATGTTCCAGAGATATCCAAGGCGGCTGAGGAATTTATAGTTGCCGAGCAGGAAGCTGCGCCCGTAGAACCGGCGGAAATCTCAACTGACGCGACCGTCAATCCTACGGCGATTTCAATCGAGACGGAGTATGAACCGGAGGAAGGTGCTCGCGCCTCTGTCAGCGATGCTGGGCACCGAGACCTGCGCCGCTTCGAGCAGCCCGCGGAACAGGCGCTTCCTGAAGCGTCAGACGAAGCCGACCAGGAGATCACGGGAAGCGCGCCAGACCCTACAACCTACGATTTGCAGGCAAAAGGGGAAGAGGGTGCCGATGAGTCCTTCCAGGAGCAGGCACCCGTCTCAGACCCGATCGCAACTCTGGAGCCCGTTGAGCCGGAATTCACAAGCCTGCACGCAGACGGCGAGATGGTCTCGCACGGTGATCCCGTGGCTGCCGAGTCGCAGCCAGAGGTCTCCCTGCCTGAGCAGGATGAGGCTCGACCCGACAGTCCGTTGGCGCTGGAAGCCGCAGTGCACTCCTCTGACTCTGTCGAAGCAGAGGAGTCGCAGCTGGGTGCTTTGGCCATGCCGGCGACGGAGGAAGCTTCAGAGCCAGAGATTCATGCCTACGGGGACGGCGACTTCCATGAAGAGGAGATCGATGAGGAGCTGGACGGAGACGACTACGAATATCCAGGCGCCTTGGCTAGCACGGATGACGGTGAGGTCGAGTACGAAGAAGAGACTATGGATGGTGCGGACGATCCTGGTTCCGTCCTGCATGAACTCTCAGACAACGGGAGTGAGGCGGACGATGATGATGCGGAAGAAGTGGTACGTCACGCCAATGGCTTTACAGAAGCCGATTTTGCCGGTGACCGGGCAAAATCAGACGATGAAGAAGATGCCTTTGCAGAACCCCTAAGAACTGACGCGCCTGCCGACCAACGTCCACACCGCGACAGCAGCCGCCGCCCCATGGGTGGCGGACGCGACCGCCGTGGAGGACGCAACAGCGGAGGTGATCGCGGACGTGGCGGACGCAAGCAAA
>CAXUEW010000350.1:0-3026 GCA_964250115.1 uncultured Terriglobus sp. | reverse complement strand
CAGGGTCGCGCCGGGCGGCGTGCCAAAGGGCACATGGTGATCGATCAGCAGCGTTGGTACGCCAGGCAGCAACGTGTCGGGCCGCGTCCCCAAGTCGGCCACGATCAGGCACTCCGGCGCACGCAGCCGCAGGCGCTCGTGGACCGCAGGCATCCATGCGTTCTCAAATTTGCCGCGGGTTTCGACGGTGACTCGGTTATATCCTGCTGCTCGCAGTGCGCGAAGCAGCAGGGCACCCGCAGGCAGGCCGTCCGCGTCGGCGTCGGTCAGGATGTGGATGTCCGTGGACGAGCCGTTCGGCAGCGTGCGAAGAAAGTCCACGAACATGGTTCCCGCTGTGTCTGCGTTCATACCCGCTTGGATGCGGCCGGGCCACTCGCGCAAATCGCAGCGGCCCAGCTTCAGCGTGGCGGTACACTACGCATGTTTCTGGAGAGAGCGTCATGCCGCTACATCCTGCCTTTGTTACGTCTGCCCTGGATCTGCCGGGTTACCGCATCGTGCGAAGTCTTGGGATCGTGCGCGGCATCGTGGTGCGTTCCCGCTCCGTGTTCGGCACCATCGGTGCCAGCCTTCAGACGCTGGTAGGCGGCGACATAACTTTGTTCACCCAGCTCTGCGAAAAGACCCGGCACGATGCATTTCAACGCATGGTGCAGCACGCTGAAGCACAGGGCGCGAACGCCATCATCGCCTTTCGCTATGACGCGAACGAGGTGATGCAGGGCGTTACGGAAGTGCTCGCTTATGGCACTGCCGTAGTGATAGAAGCCGCACAGATGGAGGTTCGCTGATGGCAAGGGTTACAGGAATTGGTGGTGTCTTTCTGCGCGCGCGTGATCCAAAAGCGCTGACTGCCTGGTATGTGGAGCATCTTGGCTTCCACCCGAGCGCACATGGCATCTCCTTCCAGTGGAGCGATGAGGTTCCACCCGGCACTGGCCTGACCACCTGGAGCGCTTTTCCTCACAGCACGGACTACTTCGGCGAAGGCAGTACGCAGGCCGTGATGATCAACTACCGTGTGGATGATCTTGACGCGCTACTGAGCAAGCTGACCCAGGCAGATGCAACGCTGAAGCCGAAGCGCGAAGACTACAGCTACGGCAAATTCGCCTGGCTTACCGACCCCGAGGGGAACCGGCTGGAGTTGTGGCAACCCCTGGCTAAGTAAGCCGTAACCAGAACAAAACTCATCCAGAGGTTTATACGTGTTCAAAAAAGCTTTGCCCGTTTTACTCCTCTCCTGTGGAGCGCTGCTATCGCAAACAACATCGCCTGCGCAGGCCGCTCCGCCCTCGCAGATGCTGGATGCCGCTTCCCTGGGCCGGAAGGCAGCGGAGTTGATGACCAAGGCACGTGCTGCGCAGTTCGGCGTTGCGTCTGAGGTCCTGCTAACCCGCCCTGACGGCAACATCCAGATGGCCGTGCGCGTGAAGAGCGGCCAGGGTGAGTGGCACCACGACGATGCGGACGTCCTGATAGGCGTGGAAGGCTCCGCGCAGATCATAACCGGCGGCGAGATCGTCAACGGCAAGGAGACCGCGCCCGGAGAGATCCGCGGCGACGGTGTCAAGGGTGGCACCACTCAAACCTTCAAGGCTGGCGATTACATCCGCATAGAGCCACAGGTGGCACACCAGGTGCTGCTGACACCCGGCACCACCATGCGCTACATGGCGGTCAAGGTCCGCGTCACGAAGTAGCCGCGCCTTTTCTCACAGGTGCGCAGCCGGTAGGATAGCCGGATGCAATCTGTCCCAACCGGCGAACGTCCCGTGCCGGGCGTGCTTGAAGTTATCGTCGGCCCCATGTTTTCAGGCAAGAGCGAAGAGCTTATCCGGCGGTTGAAGCGTGCCCGCATTGCGCGGCAGCGCGTGGGCTGCTTCAAGCCCGACATCGATCTCCGCTACCATCGCACGGCCATCGCATCACACTCGGAACAGACGCATGAAGCTGCAGTCGTCACGCCCAATGCAGAGCGGCTGCGCGAAGCCCTGTTCGCCGACGACCTGATCGACAGCGTCGAAGTGGTCGGCGTGGACGAGGTGCAGTTCTTCGATGAAGGCATTCTGTCGCTGGTTATGGAGCTGGTGGGCCTGGGTAAGCGCGTCATCCTCGCAGGACTCGACACGACCTTTGCCAACGAACCGTTCGGGCCCGTTCCGGCGCTGATGGCGCTTGCAGACAAGGTCACCAAGCTGAGTGCCGTCTGCATGACTTGCGGCCAGCCGGCCATCCACACGCAGCGGCTGGGCGACTCACAGCAGCTCGTCGTGGTGGGCGCGGCGGGTTTGTATGAGGCCCGGTGCCGGGCTCATTTCAAGCCCTACGTTGAGCACGCGGTCGCAGAACAAATGGAACTACCCGAGGTTGTTTCTGCCTAGAATTTGTTGCGGTCAGTAGCCCATTGCGATTAGGGAAGCCTCGGTGATTGTCTCCGGCCTGATCCGCTGCACCGCCTGCTTTTCCGCGTACTTGGCCAGGACATCCACTTCCAGGTTGATCGGCACACCGGGCTGCAGCGTGTGCAGATTGGTCGCGGCGTAGGTGTGCGGGATGATGGCGATGGTCACATCTGCCGATCCACCCGCACCCGGCTCGACCGCAGCCACGGTAAGTGAAATGCCGTTCACGCTCAGCGAACCTTTTTCGACGATATAAGGTGATAGCGCAGCAGGCGCGGTTAGACGCAGGAGCCAGTCCGTCTCTTCAACTGGGCCGCTGGTAACGGCAGTCAGTGAGGTGAGCCGACCCACGCCATCGACATGGCCCTGCACCACGTGGCCGCCCAGCGGTGTTCCCGCAGGCGTTGGCAGTTCCAGGTTCACGCTGCTGCCCGGTGCGAGTTCGTTGATAGATGTGCGCTTCAGCGTTTCGTCAAGGAGATCCGCCTCAAAGCCGTCCGGCGTGATGGCAAGCGCGGTCAGGCAGACGCCAGATACCGCAATCGAATCACCGGTGTTCAGGGAGCGGGCAAGCGTGGGTGCCGCGATCCGCAGGCGTGCCGCACCTGCCTTCTTTTC
>CAXUEW010000349.1:0-3034 GCA_964250115.1 uncultured Terriglobus sp. | reverse complement strand
GTCCTCAATGTGCGAGGCGGACGACTTCAGCGGCTCCTTGTGCGGACCGATGGTGACGCTGTCCACGCGCGTGCCGCGTACCCGCTCGTGCACGCCGTTGGCAACGGTCTCGACTTCAGGCAGTTCCGGCATGTCCCTTTGGATGCACCTCTCACTCTTCGTCATCCTGAACGAAATGAAGGATCCCAATGAACTTGTGCAGCAGTAAAAACCTGCCGGGTTTCTCGCGAGAAAGTCTGAAGCTGTCGTACAGGGGCATGATGCGTCGGGATCCTTCGCTGCGCTCAGGATGACACTTGTGGATGTTCTGTGCGGTAGCGGTTCCGTTATTCTGAAGGGGACAAGTACCGAGGGAACCACATGGCGTCAATGATTGAAGCAATCGAAGTGAAGCGCAAAATGTACTTTGAGCTCGAAGGCATACCGTACCACTGCCTGGACAAGGAAATCTCAACCCCCACAGCGCGTGGCGGCCAGACGCTGGTGCGCCTGAAGATGCGCAACCTGCTGACCCGCGCCGTCTTCGACCGCACCTTCAAGGCCGACGACAAGTTCACCGAGCCGGACCTGGAAGACGTGGAAGCCAGCTATCTGTACAACGACGGCGACGGTGCCTACTTCCTGGACCAGGAGAGCTTCGAAACGCTGCAGTTGACCAACGAAATGCTCGGCGACTCGCTCGAATTCCTGCTCGAGGGCACCGTGGTGCAGATCGAGAAGTACCAGGGCAATCCCATCGGCCTGCAACTGCCCATGCACGTGGATCTCGTCGTGAAGGAGACCGAGCCCGGCTTCAAAGGCGACACCGCCACCGGCACCACCAACAAGCCCGCCACCATGGAGACGGGCCTTGTCGTCCGCGTACCCTCGTTCGTGAAGGAAGGCGAGAAGATTCGCATCGCGACTGAATCGCGCGAGTTCGCTGGACGCGTGTAGTTGCAGTGTCAATCAACAACTCTGCGGTTCTACGCGCGCATCATTTGGACCGATCACGATACTATTGAGCCGATGGCAACACCGAATACACTTTTCGCCGTGCTCAATGTGGGTGATCCAGCTTTGATTCAAGCCAAGCTGAACAACTGCCACTGGCCGTACCTGAAGTTAGAGGATGGCCAGTGGCTACTTGTGGCACCAAACGCAACTACGACGAAAGAAGTTTCAGATTACTTAGGTTTCGACACGTCATCCACAGCTATAAACGGAATTGTTCTGCGTGTTGATGGGTATTATGGCAGAAATCTGCCCTCCGTATGGGATTGGATTTCAACGAAACAAGGTGCAGATCTTGGAGCAGCAAGAACCTAAAGGTGTTTCTCCTGATCAGCGTGGCGTAACAGGCGGCGGAGCTGCGTCGCAAGACCACCTCTACGACATCTTTCAGAGGATCAGTAGTCTCGAAAGCTCTTTAACGTATCTGACAGCAGCCGTGGACGACTCCAGAGATAAAGTTTCCGAACTGGTCAAGGATGTAAATAGCGCAAAGGCAAAGCTGGAACTCCTCATTCCTGTAGCAAAATCGCTGAAGAGCGGGATATGGGCGTTGTTTATCGCCCTGCTCGGCTTCGGATTCAGCATCTTGGGAATGTGGATCAAACATAAGCAGGGCTGGTAGATCCCCGGTAAATGCGCGTATGCGGCGGATGTATCTGGAGAGCTCCTGGTTATCGGAATCGAGTACGTGGCTTGATGAACATGTCGCCACTTTCTGGAGAGATAGTGAAACCGATGAAAAAGACCGCTGTGGTGTTGGGTGCGCAGTGGGGTGACGAGGGCAAGGGCAAGATTGTCGACGTCCTGAGCGAGCGCTACAACATTGTGGCGCGGTACGCGGGCGGCCACAATGCGGGCCACACCGTCATCATCGAAGGCAAGAAGTTTGTGCTGCACCTAGTGCCGTGTGGCGTTCTGCGGCCCGGTTGCCTTGGCATCATCGGCAACGGTGTTGTCGTCGACCCCGCCGCGCTGATGTCTGAGATCCGCATGCTGAAGGCGCAGGGTCTGCCCATTGACGGCCAGTTGTTCGTGTCGAACCGCGCGCAAGTCATCCTGCCCTACCACCGCATGATTGAGCTGGCGGCAGAGAACGCGCCAGGCCGCACGAAAATCGGCACCACGTCGCGCGGCATCGGCCCGGCCTACGAAGACAAGATGCACCGCAACGGTCTGCGCATCGTCGACCTGCTGAACACACAACTGCTGCGTACCCACATCACGAACGCCTGCAACGAAAAGAACCAGATTGCGCACGCCTTGTTCGGTACGGAACCGCTGAATTCCGCAAAGATCTATGAGGACTACGCGCGGTTTGCCGACGAAATTGCACCATACGTTACCGACACGGCCGTGCTGTTGAACCAGGCCATCCGCGACGGCAAGTCCGTCATGTTTGAAGGTGCGCAGGGAGCCCTGCTCGACATCGACCATGGCACGTATCCGTTCGTCACATCGTCCAGCGCAACAGCAGGTGGCGCGGTCATCGGCACGGGCGTGGGACCAACCTGCATCGGCACCGTCATCGGCGTCACCAAGGCGTACGTCACGCGCGTTGGCGAAGGTCCTTTCCCGACGGAGGACCATTCGCGAGCGGGCGATGAACTGCGCGCTCGTGGGCAGGAATACGGCGCCACCACGGGCCGCCCGCGCCGCTGTGGCTGGCTTGACCTGCCGCTGCTACGCTACAGCAACATGGTCAACGGCACGGAGTGGCTGGTGGTCACCAAGCTGGACGTGCTGGATTCTCTGGTAGATATTCCGGTTTGCACGCACTACCGCATCGATGGGCAGGAGACCGATGTGATTCCCGCCGACATCCGACGCTTCGAGCAGATTGAACCCGTCTACACGAAGCTGCCCGGATGGCAGACCTCAACAGAAGGCATCTCGGCATTTGATGACCTGCCAGCGAACGCTCAGAAATACCTGCGCTACCTGGAAGAGCACAGCGGCGCAAAGATCGGCATGGTCAGCACCGGACCGGATCGCAACCAGACCTTTGCCGTGCCGGACTTCGATCTCGCGACAGGAGCTTCGG
>CAXUEW010000348.1:0-3086 GCA_964250115.1 uncultured Terriglobus sp. | reverse complement strand
GATGGCCGCCAGCAACTCCGTCAGAAACGCGACGGCTCCACGCAGCGGCTTGGGACAGATCTCCATGATGAAAACGGACACGCACAGCGCCAGCGGCACCGCGATGCACAGGGCGAGGAGCGACGTTGCAAGCGTCCCAAAGATGAACGGCAGCGCTCCAAAATCGCCCAGAACGGGGTTCCATGCGTCACGAATGAAGAAAGCCAGGCCAAAGGCGTGAAGCGAAAGCCTGGAGTTTGCCACCAGCACAAACAGGATGGTTCCTACAATGGCAAGGATGCTGAGCGCGCAGGCCAGCATCAACCCACCGAAGAACCTGTCCGCCGCCGCTCCGCTGCCGCGCCGCTCCAGGTACTGCCGCGCACTCGAGCGAATGGGCTGCTCTGGCGATGTCGGCTGGCCGGTGACGGTCTTCACAGGGACGGGAGCAGCAACCGCAGTGGGAATGTAGTTAGCCATCTGGTATTCAAAACGGTCGCAAAATGCACGAAGTGTTTCAGTTCAGACTACCGGGCTGAACGGAAAGAGAGAGCACCGGCTTTGTGAATGCTGCATGAATTCGGCAGAACGCTAGCCGCTATTTCAGGTACTGGATGGCACCGGCCACCTTCATGGCCACAGCGGGCGGCAACGGTGCGTAGGCTGACGATGAAGCTTCCGGTTCCCCGTACTGCAGCATCCACTGCAGGAACTCTTTCAGGATCTTCCCCTTTGCCGGCTCAGGGGAGTTCACCGGGATCAACAACCAGGTCAGCGACGCGATTGGGTACGCGTCCGCACCAGGCGCGTTCGTAAGAGACACGCGAAAGTCGTCCGGCATGGACTTCGCGGCGGCAGCCGCAGCCGCGCTTACCGTTTCCGTCGACGCTCTGACAAAGTTACCTGAGGCATTGCGCACGGCCGCAAACGCCATCTTGTTCTGCAGCGCATAGATCAACTCCACATACCCGAATGAGTACGGCGTGTTGTGCACCATGCCCGCAACACCCTCGTTTCCCTTCTGGCCGATGCCCAGCTTCCAGCGCACCGAGGTGTTTCGGCCGATGCGCTGGAGGAAGTCCGGCGAGTTCTTCGCCAGGAAGTCCGTGAAGATAAAGGTCGTTCCGGAACCGTCGGACCGGTAGACCGGCAGGATGTCATGATCCGGCAGGTTTACGCCCGGATTCATCGCAAGGATGCGAGGGTCGCGCCACTGCGTAATCTTGCCCAGGTAGATGTCGGCAATAATCTCGCCTGAAAACTTCAGGTTGGCATTCAGGCCTGGCAGATTGTAGGTCGGCACGACTGCGCCAAGCACCGTGGGGATATGAAAGAGCTTCACCCGGGCTGCATGCATCTGCTGATCGGTCATCGGCGTGTCGGTCGCACCGAAGTCGACAATGCCCTGTGACGCCTGGCGGATACCCGCACCCGAGCCTACGGCCTGGTAATTGATCTGGATGCCGGGACGTGCCTTCGCGTACTCGCTGAACCACCGCGAGTAGATCGGATTAGGAAAACTGGCACCTGCACCGTTCAACTGCTGCGCCGGAAGCGGGACGAACACGAACGCACACGCTGTCAGCATCAGCGCGAATCTGGACATCATGCAAGCTCTCCCGGGGCGTACTTTGCACCCTCCAGTCCAAAGGTAACGCAGGGAAACGATCGGGCTGTCGCACCGCATAACCTCCATTGCGCTTTCTGGCAGAGCCACAGACAGATAGTTACGGTACATTCACACGCCCATCACGGTTACGCAACATCGGGCGGCGATGCTGGCACCATGAGGCCAAGCCACTTCTTCTCCTTACCCATACGGGTCACCGCCACCCTGTGTCTCACCGCCGCCGCAATTCGCGCGCAGACAACGACCGCCCGGCTTACCGGCACTGTTACCGATCCAAGCGGAGCCGCCGTCAGCAACGCGATGGTGACAATCAACAACCTGGGCAACGGTCAGACCCGCACCGTTACTACCAACGACAGCGGTCTGTACATCGCTGTGTCGCTGGTACCGGGCACCTACGACATCAAGGTAGCGGCGACCGGCTTTGCTGGCAGCGAGCAAAAGGGTGTCGTGCTGGCAGTGGGCCAGGAAGTGACGGAGAACTACACCCTGCCGTTGGCGGGTGCGGAAACTTCCGTGACGGTAAGTGCAGGCGGTCTGGTCGATCTGGACACCTCCTCCGCAAAGATTGGTGCCAACGTCGCCGAGCGCGAAATCAAGGAACTGCCCATCAACGGCCGCCAAATTTCGCAGCTATACCTGCTGACCCCGGGTGCCACCAACACGGGCACCGGCCAGTTTGGAGACATCCGCTTCTCCGGCCGCGCGGTAGAACAGAACATCATCCGGCTGGACGGCATTGAAGCCACCAGCATCATCGACACGTCACCGGGTAACCTGAACGGCGAACTGGCTTCACTCTTCCGTCTGCAGCAGTCGCTTGAGGCCGTGCAGGAGTTCCGCGTGGACTCGTCCAACTACCCGGCTGAACTGGGGACGGGCACCGGTGGCCAGATCAGCTTCGTTACACGCAGCGGCGGAAACGCGCTGCATGGATCGGCCTTCGAGTACGTCCGAAACGACTTCTTCGACGCACGCAACTACTTCAATCGTCGCAATGTTGCAAACAACTCGCCCAAGTTCCGCCTGAACCAGTTTGGTGGCTCCATTGGCGGTCCCATCATCAAGGACAAGTTGTTCTTCGCCGCGGTTTATGAAGGTCTGCGCCAGGGTTGGTCCGTACCCTACAGTTCCACGACGCTCAGCGCCGCGCAACGCGCTTCCATTACCAACCCGTTGATTACGCCTCTACTTGCTGCGTACCCCATCGCAAATAATGGTACGTCGGGCGTCATTTCTGTCGGCCAGAATCGTCTGCAGGAAGACTTCGGCCACATCCGCTTTGATTACCACTATAGTGATCGCTTCAACATGTATGCGCGGTACAACCGCGATCAGGGCACTTCATCGCAGGTCCAGGACGCATCGTTGAGCCGCTTCAACCAGGTGGAAGTGCCGCAGAACGGTGTGCTGGCAGTCAATCAGGTGTGGTCGCCACGCCTGTTCAACGAGACCAAGTTCGGCTTCAACGGCATCA
>CAXUEW010000347.1:0-3105 GCA_964250115.1 uncultured Terriglobus sp. | reverse complement strand
CGGGTGGTTTCCCAGCAGGTAGCCGCGTCTATGTGGTCTTGTATGACGGCGTTCCGCGAGCTCTGCATCTGGACACGGAGCGCGCCACGCTGACTATCGCAACCAGCGGCGCAACCTTCGGGCACAATGCCGGCCTGAGCACATTTACAACTGCAGCCGTCTACTGGAACGCAGCCAAGCGCGGTGCCGCGCCTTTCGTGGGTGGCAGCACCAATCCGGATGAGTATTTCAGTTCAGATGGCCCGCGCAAGATTTTCTTCCGGCCTGATGGCACACCGATCACGCCGGGTAACTACCTGTTTGCAACCAGCGGCGGCCAGACGCTACAAAAGCCAGACGCAGCCGGTGCAGACGGTGTCAACACGGCTACGCCGTTGTTCCAGCCGTTCTTCGGCACATCCGCCGCCGCACCTCACCTGGCAGGCATTGCGGCTCTTGTGAAATCGGCAAACCCGTCGCTGACGAACACGCAGATTCGTAACATTATGACGGGTACAGCGCTCGACAACATGGCACCTGGCATTGATCGTGATAGTGGCTTCGGCATTGTCTCAGCAACAAATGCCGTTGCAGCCGCAAAAGCTGCGCTTGCTGCGGCTGCTGCTGCCCGGTAATCCACGCGGCTTGCTACGGTGGGCCGCCACTTTTCAGTCATTGCTTCCAGGAGATTTATGAAGTTTCGTTCCGTCCTCACCGCAGTTCTGCTCCTTACCGGTGTGTGCTCGTACAGTGCCTCGGCAACACCGGTGGCCTCGTTCACGGGGGAGACCATCACGTCGTCGAACAGCACGCAGTTAGGCAGGCCATCCAGAAATAATCAGCCGCAAACCTGGACGGGCGCTGAAGCCTACCCAGGCGTTGCAGCATCTTCAACAGCTACGACGTTTTACTACAAGACCTACACCGTAGCGAACGCTGCGTTCACCACAAACCCGTACCTCGAGATATCTTTCACGGATACAAACGTGAGCGGGTTGCTGTTCATCAGCGCTTACTTCAACAGCTACAATCCGGGTTCGCGGAACACGAACTGGCTGGGTGATCTGGGCTTCAACAGCGCCGCGTACGGCGGGGATTCACTTACCTTTCAGGTGCTGATGCCCTATGCCAGCAACCTGGTTCTGGTGGTCAACACCACGGGCGGCAGCATGTCCGGTACGGGGAATCCTTTCGACATCTACGTGAACGGCTACAGTGACACGTCATACGACGAGGCGGCACCACTCGCGACAAATGTGACGCCGGAACCCTCAACATTCATTGAGTTAGGAACAGGCATGCTGGCCGCTGCCGGTATGGTCCGGCGCCGTATGCGTATCGCAGCCTAACCAAAATCTATGAGTAAAGCGAACGGGAGCCAGCGACTGGCTTCCGTACGTCTTTTCGCGAGTCGGTTACTCTACAAAGCGTGCAGGATTCTGACCAGACACTCTCGATCAAGTCAGCGGATGTCAGCCGCTGGGATTTCGCCGCACTCGGCGAGGTGATGCTCCGCTTCGATCCCGGCGAGTTCCGCATCGCGCAGGCACGCAACTTCCGCGTGTGGGAAGGTGGCGGCGAGTACAACGTCGCGCGCGGTCTTCGCCGCTGCTTCGGCATGCGTTCCACGATTGTCACGGCCCAGGTCGCGAATCCGGTCGGCCACCTGGTGGAGGACCTGATGCTGCAAGGCGGCGTAGACACGTCGCACATCCTGTGGCGTGACGACGATGGCATCGGGCAGGAGTGCCGCAACGGCCTCTACTTCCTGGAGCGTGGGTTTGGCCTGCGCGGTGCGCTTGGCAGCATGGATCGCGGCCACACGGCCGTGTCGCAGTTGAAGCCGGGCGACATCGACTGGGATAGCTTCTTTGGCTGGGAAGGTGTGCGCTGGTTCCACACCGGTGGTATCTTCTGTGCGTTAGGCGAGCACACGCCGCAGGTGGCGCGCGAGGCAATGCAAGCGGCCAAGCGTCACGGTACTGTTGTTTCCTACGATTGCAACTACCGCCCCTCTCTGTGGCGATCGCGCGGTGGACGCCTTGCAGCGACCGCGATCAATCGGCAGCTTGCACCTTACGTTGATGTGCTATTCGGCCATGAAGGCGATCTGGCAGCCGAGCTATCAGAAGCAACCGCGGGGCCGCCATCGCATACACCGCAAAGCTACGCGGCAATGGCTGCTCGGCTGGTTGAGGCGCAACCCAACTTCAAGGTCATTGCGACCACCACCCGCCGCGCGCACGCCGCCAATCGCAACGACTGGGGCTCCTATGCGTTTGCCGAAGGCTCGCTGCACGTCGCCGAGGAGATGCGAGGGCTCGACATCTTTGATCGCGTCGGTGGCGGCGATTCCTTCGCGTCGGGCCTCATCGCAGGGTTGCTGAATGGTAAGGGCATTGACTACGCGCTGCGATGCGGTCTGGCGCATGGCGCGCTGACCATGACCACCGCAGGTGACAGCAGCTTTGTGACGCAGGCCGAAGTAGAGCGGCTGATGAAAGGGCTGGATGCCGGCGTGCAACGCTAGCCGCTCCGGAATGTCCTACAACCGCCAAGCATTGATAGGGAGACACCATGCAGCATTCAAGAAACGACGTACTTCACCGCATGCGCAGCACCGGACTTGTGTCCGTACTGCGAGCCTCGTCTGTCGCAGAGGGCGTAGCGCTTGCAAGAGCGATTGCCGCCGGCGGCATCGATGTGCTGGAGATCACGATGACGATTCCCGGCGCACTCGAGGTCATTCGCACGCTCGTACGTGACGAGCCGTCGCTGCTGATCGGCGCAGGTACCGTGCTCGACCCCGAGACGGCGCGGGCCTGCATGCTTGAAGGTGCGCAGTTCATCGTCAGTCCCGGCACAAATGTGAAGACGATTGAGATTTGCCGCCGCTATGCATGCCCCATCATGCCCGGTGCGTTGACGCCCACCGAGGTCATCACCGCCTGGGAAGCAGGTGCTGACGTAATCAAGCTGTTCCCGGCCAGTGCCATGGGCGGAGCGAAATACCTGCGCAGCCTGAAGGCGCCGCTGCCTCAGATCAACATGGTCCCCACCGGCGGCATCTCGCTCGAAACTGCAAGTAACTTTCTCCATGCTGGAGCGTTTGCCCTTGGCGTGGGA
>CAXUEW010000346.1:0-3106 GCA_964250115.1 uncultured Terriglobus sp. | reverse complement strand
AATCGAGTAGCCGTGCACCTCCGCGCACAGGTCAACATCGCCCTCCGCGTGGATCCAATCCGCAACCTGCCCCAGCGTCAATGTCATCGTCCTGCTTCCCTCATGCGCAGCGCCGCAGCGGCCACCGCAACATCGTCAAACGGCATCGCGATGCCTCGCGCTGTCTGTGTCTTCTCGTGACCCTTGCCTGCAATCAAGACGATGTCTCCACGTTGCGCTTCCTCAACAGCCATCTGGATGGCGGCTGCACGATCAAGCTCCACATGCACCTGCGTGTTGGAGCTTGCAACCACACCCGCAAGCACTTCTTCTGCAATCGCAGCAGGATCTTCGCTCCGCGGATTGTCGCTCGTTACAATAACCAGATCACTGCCTTCGCCTGCGGCCAGCCCCATCTTTGGGCGCTTGGTACGGTCGCGGTCACCACCACATCCGAACAGCGTAATCACGCGAGACTCGCGAGCCAGCTCCCGCGCCAGCACGACTAGATTGCGCAGCGCATCATCCGTATGCGCATAGTCAACCACCACGGTGAACCCTAACGTATTCGGAACAGTCTGGAAGCGTCCGGGCACAGGCTGCAAAGTTGCCGCGCCCTGCACCACCTCATCCAGCGAAAGTCCTCGCCCCATAGCCGCGGCACATGCTGCCAGCAGGTTGTAGACATTCACCCTGCCGATTAGTTGCGAGTGCATCTGCGCACTGCCGAATGGATTGGTCATGACAAATTCGGTCGAGCCCGCGTGCAGATGCACTTCACTCGCGACGAAGTCACACTCGCCTTCGATGGAGTACGTCCAGACCTGTGCGCAATCCTTTGCAGCTGTCTTCATTGTGCTTGCGTAAGGATCGTCCGCGTTGATGATCGCAACCCTTGGAGGCGGAGCGCCCACGCCTTGAAACAGCCTTGCCTTCGCAGCCGCATAAGCCGCCATGTCGCCGTGGTAGTCGAGATGGTCCTGCGTCAGGTTGGTGAAGATCGCAACATCCACCGGCAAGCCCCACACCCGCTCCTGCTGCAACGCGTGCGAGCTCATTTCCATGACCGCCTCAGTCGCACCCGCGCGCACGCCATCGGCGAACACCTGCAGCACATCGCGGCTCTCCGGCGTGGTGTGTGGGCTGGGCCGGACTTCGCCTGCAACATGCGTCTCAATGGTGCCAAGCAATACGGTGCTTCGACCGGCCTTCTGTAGCAGGCTCTCCAACAGAAAGGCTGTGGTCGTTTTCCCGTTTGTGCCAGTAATGGCACTCAATGCAAGCGCGCGTTCTGGGTGCCCGTAGAAGCTTGAGGAGAGTACAGAGAGTGCTCTGCGGCCATCCGCAACTAGAGCAACTGGGATACCCTGCGCATCCACAAAGGCAAGGGTTTCACGCGAGTCTGTCACGATGGCTGTAGCACCGCCACGAAGCGCACCCCGAACATAGGCATTACCGTCCGTGGTGTCGCCGCGCATGGCTACGAAGACAGCACCGGGCCGGACAGCGCGTGAGTCATACTCGATGCCCACCACCTCTGCGCAGGTGGCATCACCGGCAGCAAGGACCGGCAGGCCTTCGACGATATCTTTCCACTGCATCAGGCGCGATTGTAAAGCGGCAACATGGAGGACACGCTCATCGTGTGAAGCGAACGACAACTTCCGTGCCCATGGGTACCAGCGTGCCTGCAGCGGGCACCTGCTCGCGTGCCAAGCCGCTGCCTACGGGCTGCACACGAAGGCCGGCTACGGCGGCCTTCTGAATGACGATGCGCAGTCCGCCATCCAGCACAGGCACAGCGACCTTTCTACTGCTATCTACAATCACAGCGCCATCTTCCCGGACGCGGTGGTCGGCGACTGGCGCACGCAGCTGTGTCAAGGCAGCCGTCTCTTCCGTCACCCAAGACGATCCACCATGCTCGCGGAAGGCCTGCAGCAGCTTGTCGGGCAGTGCCGCGAAGATGCCCTTCTTCATGCCGAACGCTACCGGCGCAACGGCACTTGCTGAAACAACGGCAGCATCGCTCTTCTGGCGCAGAGGATCGTCCGCTGGTAGGGTGTTGATCTCTTCAAATAGTGCGTTCAGGTCGCCTGTCTCTTCGCTTGGGCCTTCCCCGCTTGCTATCTGCAGCTTCGGTGCGTCCTCTGCTTTTTTCGGCTTCAGCGGCTGATCGTGCGGTACTCCAAGGTACTCCAGCACCTGCTGTGCCACTTCGGCAAAGACAGGCGCGCTGGTCGCGGCTCCATAACCAGTGCCGACAGTAGGCGTATCAATAACCACGGCTACTGTAATTGCAGGATTGTTGACTGGCGCCATACCTGCAAAGCTGGCCACCAGCTTTGTATGCGAGTACGCGTGCGTTGCCGGATCGACCTTATTAGCTGTTCCCGTCTTACCACCTGCGCTGTAGCCGTTCAGTGCAGCGTTGCGTCCTGTACCCTCAACCACCGTTGCTTGCATCATGCCGCGCATCTTTGCGGCAGTCAGTTCGCTGATGACGCGGTGCGCCCCTTCGGGAAGCGTGGACGGTACCTGATTGGAAGGCCGGAAGATCGCAGGTTTCAGATAGCCGTCACCCTTCACCTTCTCTGTCTCGCTTAGTAACACGTGAGGCGGCAGATACGTGCCACCATTGGCAATGGCGGACACCATCGTGACTAATTGAATGGGAGTAACCGCGACCTCTTGCCCAATGGCAATCGATAGGATGCTGGTAGCGCCCCACTTACGCGGCGCGGCTAAAAGGCCACGCGTCTCGCTCGGCAACTCCACACCTGACCGGTCGCCAAAACCGAAGCTTCGAATATAGTCGTAGAATTTATTCGAACCAAGCTTCAAAGCCATCTTGGCAGCGCCCACATCGCTGGAATGTTCCAGTGCATACTGCACGGTAACTCTGCCGAAATGGTCAGACTTATCGTCGTGCAGCGTGCGTCCAAACATCGTCATGGCGCCACCCTGGCAGTCGACGATGTCGGTCGGCTGTACACCGGCACCGTCAAGTGCCGCAGCATAAGTCACCAGCTTGAAGGTCGATCCCGGTTCATACACGTCACTCACTGCAAGATTCTTCAGCAAGCTTGCATCCTGGTGCCGCAGATCGTTCGGATTGAAGCGAGGT
>CAXUEW010000345.1:0-3109 GCA_964250115.1 uncultured Terriglobus sp. | reverse complement strand
GGCAGGCTGGAGGCTTTGTCGCCCGCAGCGATGGTGCCTCCGCCCGTCATGGCCATCAGGTTGACGCGTTCCGCACCGGTTGTCGCAGAGGCACGCAGACGGTCACGCAACTGCTCGGCCGCATTCTTCTGCCGCTGCCAATGCATGCCCGTGGTGCGGTCGTCGTAGACCTGCATCCGGTACATGCCGGTGTTTCGCTTGCCGCTCTTTGGGTCGCGTGTAATCACCAGAGGCAGCGTGATGAAGCGGCCCGCGTCGCCGGGCCAGGTCTTCAGAACGGGGATCTCAGATAGCTTGATGTCCTTGCCCGTGTGGATCACTTCCTTGCAGGGCGCGCCGCGCTTGTCGATTACCTTTGGAAAGAACGAACCAATCTCCGCCAGCATGGGCAGCATCTTCAGCTTGTCCATTAGGCCAGACGGCATCTGCGGCTTCAACAGGGTCTCGATGCGGCCCGCAATTTTATCGAGTGAGTCCGTTTCGAGTGCCAGGCGCATACGCCTCTCGCTACCGAACTGGTTCATCAGCACCCGCGCGCCGGGATGACCTTTGACGTTTTCAAATAGCAGGGCGGGGCCACCCGAACGCGACGTTCCCCGGTCCATCTTCGCGGCACGGTCTGCAATCTCTGCCATCTCTAATTCCGGATCTATCTCGACTCGGATTCGCTTCAATTCGCCACTTTTGTCCAGCCGCGCAATCCAGTCGCGCAGGTCTCGATACGCCATCTCAGTAAACTCCATGCGCGGAAACGCCTAAGACCAGATGGTACCGCCTGCAGAACGTAGAACACCCTGCCGAGTAGGCAGGGTGTTGAGTGAGTGAACAAAGTCGCCGTTTATGCCGCGCGCGCTGTACGTGTGTCCGAAAGGGTAACGCGAACTTGAACTGCCAACTTCGCCAGCGCTGTCATACGGTCCTCTAAGGACGCCTCGTACTCCGCCTTTAGCGCCTGGATTCCTGCCCAAGCCGCAAGGTCAGACATCTCGGATTCGAGTGCAGAGATCGCAGCCAGCATTGGCACCGAAGCAGTCTCACTTGTACCTTCTTCACCTACCACACGAGCTACAGGTCCCCGGTGCATCCACTCTTCAAGGTCGCTGGTACGAGCCAACACGACGTTGCTGGGGGCTCCAGGCGGACGATGGATAGGAAGGTCAAGCGTCTTTTCCCAGCGTTGCACGGTCCTCACGCCTTTTCCAAAAAAATGCGCAATCTCTTTCCATGAACTCAGCATCTTGCTCACACACACCCCCACGGAGAGGCTTCCTCATAAAAGCTCGTATCCGTATGTAAATAGACGCCATTTGGTGTCTGTGAGTTTTCTAATAACTCATGCTGCCACGCATACCAGCCGACGAGCAAGCGGCTACTTCGTCACACCCAATACCTTGACGATGACGCGCTTGGGGCGCTGCCCGTCAAATTCGGCATAGAAGATGCGTTGCCAGGTTCCGAGATCGAGCCTGGCATTCGTCACGGGCAGGGTCGTCTCATGATGCAGCAGCAGAGCTTTCAGATGGGCATCTGCGTTGTCTTCGCCAGTCTGATGATGCTTATAACCGGGCCATCGCGGTGCGAGTTTCTCCAGCCAGACACTGATGTCTTCAATCAGTCCGCTCTCATGGTCATTCACGTAAATGGCCGCCGTGATGTGCATGGGCGAAACGAAGCAGAGGCCGTCGTCGATGCCGCTATTGCGAACGATCTGCTCTACATGCGGCGTGATGTGCACCATCTCGTATTGCTTGCGCGTATTGAATGAGAGGTACTCCGTGTGCGCTTTCATGCCTGCTGCCACTACGCTGCCGCCTCTTCGCCGCGATGCTTCAGGTGCGACCATACAAACCATGCAATCCCGGCAACCAGCAGCAGCAGAATCACCGCATCGGCCTTGTGCAGAATGTGCTTCAGCCGGCTGTTCGGGTCGTTCCAGGGCCACGATCCGATGAAGGTATAGATGTGGAAGCGAAGCTGCGGCATACGCGCAATGCCCGCGGGCAGAGCAATAAAGGTTCGCACCACGGGCAGCAGGCGTCCGATCAACACGGTAATATCACCGTACTTTTGGAAGTAGTGATCGACCCGGTCGAGATCGCGATGGCTCATCAGCACGTAGCGGCCAAACCGCTCCACCAGCGGCCGGCCGCCATGCGCTCCGATCCAGTACGCCACCACCGAACCCAGATTGCATCCGATGGCACCTGCCGTAGCGGCCAGCAGCAGATTCATTTTGCCCTGGTACACCGCGTATCCGGCGAACGGCATGATGATTTCGCTGGGCAGCGGGATGCATGCGGATTCAATCGCCATCAGCAGGGCCACACCCGGATAGCCAATCGCCGAGATGAGATGAGTGATATACGGCAGCAGAAAGTCGATGATCTTTTCAGTCATTTTGGGGTCCGTCTGAGTATATCTGTCATATTCATCTGCACAGCTTGCGGCACCGCTCTCCGGCTTCTATCCTTGACCCATGGCTGAGACCGCGACACCAGAAACCAGTTCCGCACACACTGTGACACCCGCACCAGCAGCCCCAACTGCACCCATAATCGGAGGTCGTCCGCAATCAGGCTACGGTTCCGCGCCGGCAACACACGGCGGCACTCCGGTGAAGCGGCAGATTGTTGCATTTTCGTTCTACAAGATTATGCCGGAGTGGAAGCGCCTGCCGGCAGAAGAGAAAGGTGCTCACAAGGCTGCCTTCGTTGAAGTCATCAAGCGCTGGAACAAGCCTGGCGAATTCCTGACGATGACCTACTCCACGGTTGGAACGCGTGGCGACGCGGATATGTGTGTCTGGTCCATCTGCTATTCCGTGGAAGAGATGAACCGCATGCGGTCAGAACTGCTGGCGACTCCGCTTGGCGGCTACCTCGAGACTTCGCACAGCTTCCTCTCCATGACCAAACGGTCGCAGTACCAGATTGATCGCGAGGACGAGAGCGAAGGCGAAGGCCGCGGAGCCATTCGCCCGGGCGGCCATAAATACATCTTCGTTTATCCGTTTTGGAAGACGCGGCCCTGGTACCTGCTTTCGATGGCCGAGCGCAAGCGCCTGATGGATGAGCACATCCGCATCGGCCTTGCCTTCCCCCGCGTCAAG
>CAXUEW010000344.1:2399-3148 GCA_964250115.1 uncultured Terriglobus sp. | reverse complement strand
GTGGTCCACGCTTGGCACGTTCAAGGGCAATCCGATGGGCATCCATTGGACGGGCATTGTCTTCGGCCTGGCCGGTGTGATCTCGTTCGGCTACTGGACGACAGACTTCCTCGTGGTGCAGCGCGTGTTGAGCGCGAACAATCTGCGCTCGGCCAAGCTGGCACCGGTGATCGGTGCTGCGTTCAAGATGGCCGTGCCGCTGATTGTGATTGTGCCCGGCCTGCTGGCACTGGCCGTGTTGAAGAACGCCGACGGCAGCATTATGCACCTGGTGCCGGGAGACATCGCAAAGGCCACAGGACAGCATGCCTACGACGAAGTGTTGCCGCTAATGTTGATTCGATATTGCGGTCCGGGTCTGCTGGGCCTGGGCATTACCGCGCTGGTCGCAGGATTCATGAGCGGCATGGCCGGTAACGTCAGTGCCTTCTCAACCGTTTGGACGTATGACCTGTACGGCGCGTACATCAACAAAAAGGCCAGCGATAAGCACTATGTTGCGATGGGCCGGTGGTCCACGGTCATTGGCATGCTCATCGCCATCGGGACGGCCTACCTTGTGGCGAATGCAAGCTCCATTATGGACTACGTGCAGGCGCTGTTCAGCTTCTTCATCGCGCCGCTGTTCGGCACGGTTATCCTGGGCATGCTGTGGAAGCGAGCGACCCGTGCGGGCGGTTTCTGGGGGCTGCTGGCGGGCACGGTCAGCTCCATCGGCATGTTTGCCTATGTACAGACCGGCGGCAAGG
>CAXUEW010000344.1:1014-2383 GCA_964250115.1 uncultured Terriglobus sp. | reverse complement strand
ACATTGCGCTTTCAGCCGATGCGCAGCCCATGGCTGAGAACATGTACCGCGCCCTGTGGAGCTGGCTGATCTGCGTTGCCGTTACCGTTGCGGTCAGCCTTGCGACCAAGCCGAAGACGGATGCCGAACTGAACGGCCTGGTCTACGGCGCAACGATCATTCCGGACGACGGCTCCGCAACCATTTGGCAGAAGCCGATCTTCTGGGCAGGCGTGGTCAGTGTCGTCTTCATTGCATTGAACATCGTGTTTTTCTAACGGACATAGAGCAGAGGAGCAGTGATGGCGGAAGGTACAGGACGCGGCGAGGCACTTTCCATATGGTTCTTCGTTGGCATCATGTCGCTTACTTATGGCGTTGTGCTGCTGGGATACGGCACCTGGGTCTGGTTCGGCGGTCTTGAGGCACCGACCGTGCTGCATGAGTTGCATCCCACCTTTTGGTGGGGTGTGCTGCTGACCCTCTTTGGGAGCTTCTATACGTTGCGCTTTTCGCCGAAACGTGGCGACCGCAATCGGATTTAGGCCGTATCTGCCCGTAGCTTCCCAGGTAGAGCTAGTTGCTTGCAGGTGAAACCTTTGGCTTTAGCCACCGAGATAGCTGGAATGAGATCCAACAAATACGGCTTTAGCCGGTAGTCCAATCTCAGCGGCTGAAGCCGCGTTCCCATAGAATACTGTTCCTATCTCGGCGGCTAAAGCCGAAAACAAGTAAGCACCGCTATGTGGATAACCTTCAGGGATTAAATATGACGAAATTGCAATCACTGGAAATTTGGTTCGTCACAGGCAGTCAGCACCTCTACGGGCCTGAAACGTTAGCGCAAGTTGCGGCCAACTCGCAGGCAATCGCGTCCTCGTTGGATCGCGAGGCTTCAATGCCATGCCAGGTTCTCTTCAGGCCTGTGCTGACCACTGCGGAGGAGATCCGCGCTCTGTGCCGCGAGGCAAACAACAGCGAAGCTTGCATCGGCCTGATCTTCTGGATGCACACCTTTTCGCCGGCAAAGATATGGATTGCCGGTCTGCAGAGCCTGAGCAAGCCATTCCTGCACCTGCACACACAGTTCAACCAGGCTCTGCCATGGTCGACCATTGACATGGACTTTATGAACCTGAACCAGGCTGCGCATGGCGACCGCGAATTCGGTTTCATCACGGCGCGTCTGCGCCTGCCGCGCAAGGTCTTGGTGGGCCACTGGCAGGATCAGGTGACGGTCGCAGGTATAGCCGCATGGTCCCGCGCGGCTGCGGGATGGCACGAATCGCAGCACCTAAAAGTCGCCCGCTTCGGCGACAACATGCGGCAGGTTGCCGTGACCGAAGGCAACAAGGTATCTGCTGAATCGGTCTTCGGCTACAGCGTCAAC
>CAXUEW010000344.1:0-1004 GCA_964250115.1 uncultured Terriglobus sp. | reverse complement strand
GGCGTGGGCGACCTCGTGGCGCGCATCAACGGCTTCAGCGATACGGAGGCAGATGCACTAGCCGCGCAATATCGTGAACAGTACACCATCGCCCCTGAACACGATCGAGCGGAATCACTGCGTGTGGCCGCGAAACTCGAACTTGGCCTGCGCGCATTTTTGGAAGAGGGTGGCTTTGGTGCCTTCACCGACACTTTCGAAGACCTGCACGGCATGGATCAACTGCCGGGCATCGCAGTGCAGCGCCTGATGGCTGACGGCTACGGCTTTGCCGGTGAAGGCGACTGGAAGACCGCCGCACTGGTACGCACCATGAAGGTGATGGCTGAGGGCATGACCGGCGGCACGTCCTTCATGGAGGATTACACCTACGACTTCAGCGGCACGCCGAAGGTGCTGGGTTCCCACATGCTGGAAATCTGCCCGTCCATTGCCGCGGACAAGCCTTCGGTGCAGGTGCATCCGCTCGGCATTGGCGGCAAAGCCGACCCTGTACGCCTTGTCTTCACTGCCCCTAGCGGACCCGCTGTGGTCGCGTCCGTCATCGATCTCGGCGACCGCTTCCGGATGATCGTCAACGAAGTGGAAGTCATTCAGCCCGAACAGCCGCTGCCACATCTGCCGGTTGCACGTGCTGTCTGGCTGCCGAAGCCCAGCCTGAAAGTAGCGGCTGCCGCATGGATTTACGCCGGTGGCGCTCACCACACCGGCTTTTCGCAGGCGCTGACCACAGAGCACCTGGAAGACTTCGCGGAGATCGCAGGCATTGAACTAATAGTCATCGACAGCGACACGAAGCTGCGCGATCTCCGCCGCCAGCTTCGCGAGCAGTAGGCTGGTTGCATGCGACTTCTGAAGCTGCGAGAACAGGTGCTGGAAGCGAATCTGGAACTGGTGCGGCGCGGCCTGGTGCTATACACCTTCGGCAACGCGTCGGGCGTTGACCGGGAGCAGGGACTGGTCGTCATCAAGCCTTCCGGATTGGACTACGACCAGCTCAGGCC
>CAXUEW010000343.1:0-3154 GCA_964250115.1 uncultured Terriglobus sp. | reverse complement strand
AACGAAGACGCGGAGAAGCGCTTCCCCGGCTACACCACAGTGAAGCCCTACCTGCGAACGACAACGCAGCCAAGCTAGACTTTGTTTGTAGTCCCTCCTGCGTTATGGGCAGGAGGGCACGGGCACCGGTGGCGAAGTGGCTAACGCGCTGGTCTGCAAAACCAGTATTCGTGGGTTCAATCCCCACCCGGTGCTCCAACTTTATTCATGATTCAGTCTGCATGCCCATCAGGCATTCGAGTGCCGATCAGCGAATCACGTTGATGGCAGCAGCAGCCAGGCCGAACGATGACAAGATCTGGGAGTAATCGATCAACTGGCGCAGGGCTGTGGGCCGGATCAGCTTTTCTGGAACAACAATCGAATCACCGGGATTGATCCGTGCGTTGTCGAACTTGTTTGAGAACACACTATTGGCCTGTTCGCGGCTGAAGATGGAGCCGTCCGCACGAATGATGAACGCACTCTTCTTGTCGGCGATGCGGTTTGGCCGTCCTGCAAGGGCGAGATAGTTTTCCATTCGGGACTTTGGATTGTAGAGAAAGACGTTCTGCCCGTACACCGCGCCAATCACGCTGATGGTGCCCGGCACGGAGGGCACGCGGAAGACATCCCCATTTTCAAGCGCGAAGTCCGGTATGACCTGTAATCCTGCGCTTTGCGGTTCGAAAGCAAGAACGACGCGGCCGGTAGCGCGCATCTGGCGCAGCTGGTTGATCAGGTTCTGCTGCTCTGCCAGAGAGGTTGGATCCAGCACACCGGTCGAGGATGAGACGGCACGCACTGCCAGGGCTCGCTGCATGTCCGTGGAAAGATGGCTGATGTACTCATCCAGCCGCTGCTGCTGGAACACCCGCGCAGATTCCCGCAGGAATGAACTGCCGTAGAGATAAGCCTTGGATGTGAAGCCACCGGCCCTGCGTACCAGTTCCGCAAGCGACTCGCCTGGCTGCGTGCTGTACACACCCGGTGAGACGAACTCGCCTTCCAGGCGTATGTACTTCGTTTGCGCATCCAGAGAGACGGGTACGTCTTTCTGCGAAAGGATCGTGATCACGTCACCGGGCTGCAGTTCCAGGTCCTGTGACGCATCATGGTCCTGAACAAGGCGGCCTAGGTTGAACGGCACAAGTGAACTCTTCAGTGTGTTCGGGTCAAGCCGCTCAATCACTGCATAGGACCAGTTGATCTCAGGCGCGGGAATCTGGATGCGGTTTACTGGCGTATTGTCCGACGCCGTGGCCTGAGGAAGGTTGAACCTTCGCGGAACGCTGCCAGACGTGGTTCCAGACACGGCTGTTGAGCCTGCAGTGTTGCCGGTTGGCCCAGCATCCTGAGGAGTAATGACGCCGGTCACAGCCGGGCCCACCTGGCCGATCAGGCGGGCGTCTTCGCTGGTCGTGCGTCCCAGCACACCATCCTGCGCGAGGTCGCTTTCACGCTGGTTTGCGTCGTCATACGAAGTGGAATCAGATCGGGTTCCGTACTCCGGGTATCCCTGCATCTGCCGCTGCGTTTGCCCGTTGCGCAGCGATCCGTTGGTGCTGGAGGGATAGGGCAGTTGATCCTGCAAGCGGGGTGAAGGATTGAGCGGCTCAAAAAGCGGTGCCGGCACACCCAACCTGTTGCGCTCACGCCAGTAGTTGTTGGTCAGCAGAGACATGCGGTCAGGGATGATCTCATTCAGCCGCATGCCCTGGTGCCAGCCGAAGCGGCCGGGGTTCGCAAGATTTCCACGGATCGTAACTGTCTTTTCGTACCCGGCGGAGATGTGGCCTGCGTACAGGACGTCGCCGTCCCGCAGGATCATCGCGCGCCCCGCACCATCCGCGCCGACAGTTAGCGTGTGACGGATGTGATCTTCACCGATTCTGTCCAGCGAGAGATTCGATCCGGTACCCACGGCTGAGAAGCCACCGGCAAGGTCCAGCACGTCTTGTAGCGTGCTGTCAGCCTTCAGCTCGTACAACGCTGGGTGGCGCACACTGCCGCCTAAAGCTACTTGCGGACCCACCGCGGGAATGAAGATGGTATCTCCATTCTCCAGGTGCACGTCTCGAGTTTTGTCGCCACGCAACACCAGATCGTACAGGTCGAACTCCGGCAATGTTGTGCTGCCCCGGCGGATCTGAATGTGGCGCATGGACCCGCGAACGTTGGGACCACCCGAGGCAAACAGCGCATTGAGCACCGTGCTTAGGGAGCTGACAGTGTATGCGCCAGGCTGACGTGCTTCACCTACAACGTAGATCTGGATCGAGCGAAGGCGGCCAAGATTCACGGTCAGGTTGTAGTTTCGGTAGACACGGTTCACTGACGCCGTGACCTGCTGCTGCAGTTCGTCAAATCGCAGGCCGGCGACGTGAATGGCACCTACCTTTGGAAGATAGATGGAGCCGGATCGGTCGACGGTCAACTGGCTGTTGAAGGCTTCGGGCCCCCAGATGCGCAGCAGGATTTCATCGCCGGTGCCGACGATGTAATCCGCCGATACGGCGATCTGGTCTCCCGGGGCAAACGTCGAGGGAGCATTCTGAAACAAGTCACGGCCAAAGACCGGCAGCGTCTCACCGGTAGCGCTGCGTGCAAGGCGCTGAAGATCCGTCATCGGTTCTGGTGGGAACAACGCCCCGGAAGCATTCCGTTGACCAGTACGGGCGGTGTCATCCGTTCCTGCGGGGTCAACATAAAGTGAATTTGTGGAAGTGTTTCGTTGCCCTGGGCTGGCCGTGGGCAGCGATTGCTGCCCATTGATAATGAGATCCTGCTGCTGCGTTTGTACGGTGTTCGTATTTGCGCAGGAAGGCGCCGAAGGATTGCTGGTACAGTCCTGCGTGCTGCCCAAAAACGAAGGGAGTTGAGCGCGCAAGGCTCCCGTGCAAATGCACACGGCAGCCGCAAAGAAAAGCCGGAAGACAAGCCGAGTGGGCTGCTGGACCGGCGAAAAGATGCTGCCTGCAGCTGAACCAGATGGCTTGTTTCTTCTCATTTCAGGACTCGATTCAGAATACCAGAGGGGAGGCGCACCTTACACACGACGATCTGAGTGGTACACGCATCAACCATCAGGTCAGCAACTAACAACCCACGAACGTATCTTCTGTCTGGTAGGATGCATTGTGCCAGATGCCTGCCTCGCTGCCGAAAGTATGTC
>CAXUEW010000342.1:0-3184 GCA_964250115.1 uncultured Terriglobus sp. | reverse complement strand
GGGCAAGCGTGGGAGCGGCCATGCGCAGCCGTGCCGCGCCTGCCTTCTTTTCCATGGAAAGGAGCGTGCCGGTCTCGGCAATCAGGCCTGTGAACATACGTCCATTCTAAAAGAAGCAGATTGGGTAAGCGGGCGCAAAGCGAAGGTGGGTGCCCCACATCTCGCTTTTGAGATGTGGGATCTTCTGGGAAGCGAGACCCCCATGTCTCAGAAGCGCGACATGGGGCACCCGATCCCAACACCCTCCCGCCGCGCTAGACAGCAGATGTCGGTGTCAGGGCGAACGTCTCGGCCCAGGGATCGTGAAGGGTACCGCGGACGCATGCGTCCAGGTGCCGTGCGCCGTTGTTCGATTCGTTCAGGAAGTCGCACCGGTCCACATTCGCAAGCTGCTCGATCAAGGCGAACGGTGAATGTGCGGCATCGGCGAAGGGGATCGCGGTCTCGCCCAGTTCGGTTTCCGAGAAGAACAGAACGGCTTTATCCACCAGCCCTGCCGCCAGGAAGGCAGCGTTCAGCCCCGGTCCACTTTCCAACAGGACGGAGAGCAGTTCCATCTCACCCAACCGCTTTAAAACCGTGCGTAGATCGAGCTCAGGCTTGGCGCCATCGGAGCCCCGCTCGGCGGGGGTGAGGACCGGCATCGTTTCCACCAGCACGCCGCGTTGACGCAACGCTCGCTGCCGGTCGTTCGGCGCAGAGCGCGCGCAGAAAACCAGCAGATCTTCATTGGCACTTTCGACCAGGCGCGAGGCCAGCGGCAGGCGGCATTGCGTATCCAGCACCACGCGCATCAGCCTGCGCCTGCGCTGCAGATTGCTGCGGTCAGTCATCAGCGGGTCGTCCGCGAGGACAGTTCCGATGCCGGTCAGAATGGCGTCGCTGGCGTGCCGGAAGCGATGCACTTCTTCACGCGCGGCGGTACCAGTCAGCCAGAACGGCGCATTGGCCGTGCGCTGGATGGGCAGGGGGGCGAGCTTGCCGTCCACCGACAGCGCAGACTTCAACGTGCACAGCGGCATGCCGGTCAGGATGTAGCGGGCGAAGGCGTCGTTGATGGCACGCGCCTCGGCCTGCAGCAGGCCATGTTCGGCGATCACGCCAGCCTCTTCGAGAATCGCCATGCCGCGACCGGCCACCAGCGGATTCGGGTCCAGCGTGGCTGCTATTACGCGGGTCACACCTGCCTCAAGCAGCGCATTCGCGCACGGTCCGGTGCGTCCGTGGTGCGAGCAGGGTTCCAGCGTGACGTACGCTGTCGCACCACGAGCTGCTTCCCCTGCCTGCTTCAGCGCGGCCACCTCCGCGTGGTCGCGCAGATCGTAGCGATGCGCGCCCTCGCCGACCACAACATTCTCGTGCGCGAGGACACAACCCACCTGCGGATTGGGCGAAGTCAAGCCCAGCGTCGCCTTTGCAAGCTCAAGCGCGCGCTGCATGTGGGCTTTGTCGGTGGCGGAAAAGGGCATTGCGTGATGAGATGCACGCGCACGCGCTTTGACAAAGGGGAGAGCAGTCGCACGCCGACGGCAGCCTGTTTGACCATGCGGTCCCCTGCGTCTGTCATCCCGTAGCAACGCGAAGGGATCTGCATGTGTGCCTGCACCCGGCGAGTTCGCTTAGCACAGGCGGAAATGCAGATCCCTCCGCTGCGCTGCGGGATGACAAGTTAAGGGCTGCGGGATAACAAACCGCCTAGGTGCTGAGTAGTGAATCAAGGAAAGCGGGACGATGTCTTCCATCTTTTCGCCCACGCCGGCGAACACCACGGGCAGGCGAAGCTCGCGTGCAATGGCAATGACGATGCCGCCCTTGGCGGTGCCATCAAGCTTGGTCAGAACGATGCCGGTGACGCCCGCGCTCTCCGTGAACAAACGCGCCTGCTGCATGCCGTTCTGGCCGGTGGTCGCGTCCATCACAAGGAACACCTGGTGCGGCGCATCCGGAACCAGCTTCTGCGCGGTGCGCCGCATTTTGTCCAGTTCGGCCATCAGGCCGCTCTTGTTATGCAGCCGACCGGCCGTATCGACGATGACGATGTCCACGCCGCGTGACTTGCCTGCGGTCAGCGCGTCATAGAGCGCGGCGGAAGGGTCGCCGCCCTGCCTGGTCTTGATGATGTCGACGTTCGACCGCTTGGCCCAGACTTCAAGCTGCTCAATAGCGGCGGCGCGGAAGGTGTCGGCGGCGCATAGCAGAGCTTTATGGCCGTGCAGGCCGTACAGCGCCGCCAGTTTGCCGCTGGTGGTGGTCTTGCCGGTGCCGTTGACGCCCACCATCATGATCACTTCCGGTGCCTGTGCGGGATGCCGCGTGGGCTGATCGACGGAGTCGAGGATTTTCCGCAACTCCTCCTTGAGCATTACCTTCAACTCGGTCGTGGTGGCCTTCTCGCGCAGGGCACGCGCGCGCAGGTTGCGCATGACATCCTGCGTCGTGGCCGAGCCAATGTCGGCGGTCAGCAGCACCGCTTCCAGATCGTCCAGGATATCTTCATCGACGGTGCGGCCCAGTGCCAGAACGGAGTCCAGCGACGCGCCAAAATGGTCGCGCGTGCGGCCCACGGCGTCGCGCATTTTGCCGAGGAAGCTGGCGTCCTCCTCTTCGGCTGAGGCATAGCCGCCGAAGGAGAAGTTTGAGGCCATGGGGCGCAGGCCGAACTCATTACGCTGCTCGCCGGGCCACGAAGGCGCGGGCGCAGGCGCAACGAAGGTCGCGTCCGGTGTTACTGCTTCCGGGCCAAGTTCGCGTGCGACGGCTTCGTTTGCTGCCGCGTGGAGTGCTGCGGCAGTCAGCGGTTCATCTGCGGCCGTCGGCAACATGCCGAGGCCTTCGCCCTCCAGCAACTCCAGAGCATTCTGCGGAACGAACGTGTCCGGTTCAGCGGGGACATCGATCGGAGGCACCTCGGCCTGAGCTTCCGTCTCACCGGTGACCGCCTGGCGGATGCGCTGGAAGAAACCGGGCTTGCGCGGCTTGTCATCCGAGCGGTTGAAAAGCGAAATCGCCATGGGTCCAGTTTACGTTGCCGCGCGTGCTGCGTTTACGTTGCCATGCGGGCTGTGGCGGCGTTACTCGTCCCGCCCTGGGCGTGTCATCAGCGCGCGCATCGCGTCTTGCGGATCACGTTGCTGGTAGAGGATCGCGTACATTTCCGCGGCAATCGGCATCTCAATGCCGTGCC
>CAXUEW010000341.1:0-3188 GCA_964250115.1 uncultured Terriglobus sp. | reverse complement strand
TATCCCGGGCTGCCGTCGTTCCCGCAGATCGATCTGGCACGTAAACAACAGAAGGCGTTTGGCGGCATGCTCTCGTTTGAACTGGACGCGAGTGTGGAAGATTCGCTCCGCTTCGTCGACTCGCTGAAGCTGTGCACGTGCGCGGAAAGTCTCGGTAGTGTTGAGACATTGATTACGCATCCTGCCACGGCGTCTCACTGCGACCTTCCGCTGGAAGAGCGCAACAGGCTTGGCATTACGGATCGTCTGATTCGTTTATCTGTCGGCCTGGAATCGCCCAAAGATTTGATCGCGGACTTTGAACAGGCGTTTCATGCGATCGGCGTGAAGTAATGACAACGAAGGAGAGCGCATGAACTGGCGTTCCAGGCTGATGCACCCGCAGCGGAGTGCGACAAAGGATTTCCCGTCGCTTGCGGTGCCGACCTATCGCGGGTCCACGGTTGTGTTTCCCGCACAGGAATCTATACGCGAAGGCTGGCGCGAACATGCAGATGGATACAGCTACGGTATTTATGGAACGCCGACGGCACTGGAACTCGGGCAGCGTATAGCAGAGTTGGAAGGTGCCAGGCATACCTTCATCGTGCCTAGCGGACAGGCCGCCATTGCGCTGATCTACCTTGCCTACTGCACGCCGGGCAGCCATGTGTTGCTGCCTGCGACCGCGTACGGACCTAACAAGGAGATTGCAGCAGGCCTGTTGCAGCGGCTGGGCGTCGAGGTGGAGCAGTACGACCCGCTTCTCGGCAGTGGAATCGCAGGGCTTATCCGAAAGAACACAGCCCTGATCTGGTGCGAGAGCCCCGGATCCATCACCATGGAAGTGCAGGACGTCCCCGCGATCGTTGCCGCGGCACACGCTGCCGGTGTCCCGGTTGCGCTCGACAACACCTATGCCTCTGGTGTTCTGTTTGACGCTTTCGCCCACGGTGTGGATATAAGCTTGCAGGCACTTACAAAGTATGTGGGTGGGCACAGCGACATTCTGCTTGGATCCGTATCCGTTGCGGATTCCTCAGCGTATGAACGTATCGGGGAAACGCATCGGGCGCTGGGCTTGTCGGTGTCTCCCGACGAGTGCAGTCTCGCGCTTAGAGGTTTGCAGACGCTTGGCGTGCGGCTGGACGCCCTGGAACGTTCATCCCTTCGCATTGCCGAGTGGTTTGCAGGGCAGCCAGATGTACAACGACTTCTGCATCCAGCCTTGCCGTCCTGCGAGGGCCACGACGTCTGGAAAAGAGACTTCACAGGTGCTGCCGGCATCTTTTCCGCCGTCCTCAAAGCTGATTTAACACAACAGCAGGTAAACAACCTTGTTAACCATCTTCGGCTGTTCAAAATAGGTTGGAGCTGGGGCGGCACGACGAGCTTAGTTATGTTCTACCCCGACTTAGAACGCCCGCGATACCAGGGCGGACACATCATTCGCTTCAACATAGGTCTGGAAGACACCGAGGACCTCATCGCTGATCTTCGACAAGCCATGCAGAGCGCCTTCGGTTCGTAGTTAGCGAGGTTGATTTACTTGCGGACATCAACGGGGACCTGCCCCTTCTATTCAAAGGTGGCCTTCACGAGAACAGCCCCACCTGCTGATCGCCTGTGCTCGCGTAGAGAGCGAAAGAACAACTCCAACAACGCAACGGTGTAGGAAAACTTGAGACGCGTAGTAAAAGATGCTTTCTTCATAACCAAAATCCTTTCGATGAACTTGCTGAAAACGGAAGATGTTTAATTCATGCCGGTGGCTTAGCCACTTGCTTCTCAAATTGGCCGTCGTGACATGACCGGCACGTCTGTTGAAGACGTTTGTTATCGTCTGCCGCAGCAGCTAGTTCTCCCTTTACGGCATCCTCGTACATTTGCCTTGAAAGCCGGGTACTTTCAGTTGCGAGCTGAATGGCTGGCGCAAGCGCTGCTCGCTGCCAATACCGTTCATCCTCCGCGAGCAGGTCTGCGAGTTCGCGAGCATGAGCGGCGATGGCTTTCGCATCCTTGCTCTCAAAGCCGTCAAGTATGGTGTCCTGCAGGTCCTGTGCATGATCCATTCGGGCGCGATAGGCTGCAACCTCGGGTGAGGCGGCGGGCTTCGTCTGCAAAAATACGGCGACCAAGGCTAATCCTGCTATGCATCTCATCGAGAGCCTCTACAACAGACCAATCGCGCGGCCTGCAACACCCACACCCAGCCACAACGAAAGCGAGATGATGGCGGCCACGCGAGACCACACGTTGGCGCTGTGCTTCTCTGTGCGCAACAGCGCAGCACGGTGAAGCGTGAAATAGAACAGAACAACGGCTGCGAGCAGCGCCATTTTCCAACGGAATGCCGGGCTGGCATAGCACTTGAGCGCTTCTTCTGACACAAGGGCAACGCCCGTGACCAGCATCGTAAGCAGGCTGGCCAGCAGCACCCTGCTCAATCCGCGTGCAACGGTTCTGGCCGACTCGCCCATCAGTGCCAAGCCGAGCAGCCGCAAGTCCACGATCAACACAACACCGCCAAGTACAGCCAGTCCAAGCAGGTGCACGGCCTCCACCAGGGCAAAGCCCCAGCGCGATGCCTGCATGTACTGGCCAAGTTCGGAATTTCCAAGAGCAACAAACCACGACAACATCTGTTTCTTCCTTCGAGGCGGTTAAAAGTACGCGATCATGCGGCCCGCCACGACGATGCCGCCCCACAACGAGAGCGATGCGACAGCCGCTGTACGTGCCCGCCATGGAGAAACTTCAAGCAGTTCCCACTCCTGCACGCGGCGATAGATCGTGGTGTGAAAGATCAATGGGTTCAGGCCAACCAACAGCAGCAGCAACAGCTTGATGCGGAAGGCTGGATTGCCATAGTTCTTTGCGGCCTCAGCCCAGAAAAGCAAAAATCCCGAAACTGACATCAACACGAATCCTGACCAGGTCAGCGGAAAAACAGCTCGTGCAATACGTGTCACAGAGATGGTGCGAAGGACAACGCCGAGCATGCGCAGATCAAGCAAAGCGATCGTTCCCACCAGCAGCGTGACGCCGAGAACATGGACGGATTCAATGATCGAGAAGGCGTAATCCGACTCGCGTATCAAGATGCCGACACGCGAGTCATAGAGCAGTTGGCAAAGATGCTGGAGCAGGTGCAGCAAGAGTTTTCTCCGTCATAAGCAGGTGCGCCTGAACTTACAGGTCCAGGCGCA
>CAXUEW010000340.1:0-3226 GCA_964250115.1 uncultured Terriglobus sp. | reverse complement strand
GCTCCTCCACGTACACGCGCGTCTTTGGATCCATCAGGTCCAGCACGGTGCCGTGTGCGCCAGAGACGGGCGCAAAGAACTCCCAGCCCGGAAATACGGAGACGTTGCCCACGTGCGACTGCATCTCGCGAGGCTCTTCGCCGCCCTCAAGATTTGCACCCGCAGTCCCGGCGCGCACCAGCCGCGCATGCACCGCGCCCAGCAGCTTTTCGGTCACCGGCGTTTCAGTCAGCGGCAGCAGCGTGATCTCGTCCACGGGCGACGACGACCGCTGCGTCTCCGGGTCGAACTTCCGCATACTCTCGATCTCGTCGCCGAAGAAGTCGATACGCACAGGCCGGTCCATCTCCGGCGAGTAGACGTCCATGATGCCGCCGCGCAGGGTTACCTGGCCGGGCATCTCCACCACGTCAACGCGGGTGTAGCCGACGGTCAGCAGGTGCTCCAGCAGCATGGCGGTGTCGTACTCTTCGCCACGCTTCATCTCCAGCGCCAGCGCGGCATAGTAGTCGCGACCGAACAGGCGCATGCAGAGCGATTCCAGCGGCACGATCACCACGCGCGCCGCACCGCTGCAAATCTTCCACAAGGTGCTGGCGCGGCTCTCCTGGATTTCGGCGTGCGGCGACAGGTTTTCAAAGGGCAAAACGTCGTGCGCGGGCAGGCGCAGCACTTCTTCGCAGCGTAGCGCGCCGGTCAGTTCGCAGGTGGCGTTCAGGAGGCTCTGCAGTGCCTCTGCGGCCTTGTTGTCGCTTACCAGGATCAGCGCGGGAGCATTGCTGGCGCGGACCAGCAGGGGCAGGTAAAGCGCGCGGGCGGTGGCCGTCATGCCGGAGACGCGGCGGCGGCCAGACCCGGCGCTCAGGTGGCGGCGAAGTCGCTCAAAGCTGTCAGTGTGTTCCAGGTCCGCGATCATTTCGCGGACAAAAGGGAGAATCATGCTCTCTCAGTTTACTGTTCACCAGCGCAGGTGCCCTTTACGTGTCGCATGTGACGCAAGAAGTGCCGTACCATGGTCGCGCGATCACAAGGCTACCGGCCCTGCCGGAGTTTGCCGGGAGAAACCATTTGAGTCATCCGCGCCGATCCATCGTCAGCATCCTTGCAGTCTGCTGTGCACTCCCAATCTCCCTGAAGGGGCAAGCAGCCACGCAGTCACCCACTCTGACAGCAACTGCAACCCAAACCGCCACCGTCCCGCAGCACTTGCGCAGCCGCATCTTTGTCTACGACCTGCGCGATGGCTCATCGAAACTCGTCTACACCGCCGACGCGATTTGGGAAGCGCCAAGCTGGTCGCCGGACGGCAAGTACCTGATCTTGAACTCCGACGGCGGCATCTACCGGCTGCCCTTCCAGACAGATGGCACAACGGCGCCGCAGCGGCTCGCCATAGGGCCGGAATACCGCTGCAATAACGACAAGGCCATCTCGCCGAACGGCAAGTTGCTGGGATTCTCCGCTACGCTGGCTCCCGCGAAGGGTTCGAACGTCTACCTGGCCAACGTAGACGGCACAAACATCAAAGCCATGACCACCGAAACGCCAAGCTACTTTCACGGCTGGTCGCCCGATAACAAGACCATGGCCTTTGTGGCGCAGCGAAACGGCAGCAAGCAGTTCGACATTTACAGCACTCCCGCGGGCGGCGGTGCAGAAACGCAGCTTGTCGCGGACAAGCACCACGATGACGGCCCCGACTACTCGCCGGACGGCAAATGGATCTACATCAACTCCGACCGTTCAGGCGAGGAGTCCATCTGGCGCTTCCCAGCCAGTGGTGCTGGGCCGAACGATAGCAAAGCGGAAAAAGTATTGTCCGACGGTGCGGAAGACTGGTTCCCGCACCTTTCGCCTGATGGCAAAAAGCTCGTCTATATTGCCTATCCTGCAGGCACGCCGACGCACAACTCCCGCCTGCTACAGGTCGCACTTAAGCTGACGCGCATCGAGGGCGATACTGTTGGTCAGGTACGGACGACCTTGACCAGCTTCACCGGCGGTCAGGGCTCCATCAACGTGAGTTCATGGGCACCGGACTCGCAGCGCTTTGCGTTCGTCAGCTACGAACCGCTGCCGTAGGTGCTCGCTGGACGTATACTTTGCGTGAGGTAGCGTATGCCCTTTGCGAAGCAGACAGGCACTAAAAACGGGGTTTGGCATGAAGAACGCGGCTCAAAGGGCCAACCTGCGGCAACCGTTCCGCGGCCTCAGCCCGTAAAAATTCCGGCACAAAATAAGGCAAAGTAGTTGATTCCGGCCAGTGTAGTTGCACTTCAGGTTCTCCTGATTCTGTTACCTGGCTTTGCTGCGACAGCCATTGTGGAAGCACTTGCCCCGCGCGGGAAACAAAGCGACTTCCAACGCATCATCGGCGCTTCTCTTTACAGCATCCTGGTGTACGCATGCTTCTTGTTGGCGGCACATGGGCAGCTACCCTTTGCTGTCGTGAACCAAAACTCACCGAACGCATATGTTCTTTGGTCGTCGAGTAAGTTGTGGTTGCTGCTTGCATCAACGATGTTTGTTGGATTGTGTACAGCGGCATACATCAATTTGGATGGACACAGACTTCTCCGACTTCTCAAGCTGACAGAACGCACGACGCGCCACTCCATTTGGAACGACATCTTTGAGCGGGTCGCAAGCAAGAATCAGATCGTGCAGGTTGAGCTGGATGGCGATCGTAGCGTCATCGGAGTTTTGACGTACTACTCAGATGATGCTGACGACTGTTCGCTATTTGTGAGTCAGGCAGCCTGGGTGGACCAACACGGAAACGAGATTGAGATTCCGGGTACCGGAATCCTGCTTACAAAGAACGCAGGCATTCGAAGCGTCAGCCTGCTCAGGAAAGATCCATGAATACGGCGACACTATCTGAAGCTCTTGCAAAGTACCAGCCCGTCATCGGGCTTGAAGTTCACGTTCAACTGCTGACCCGCACCAAGGCTTTTTGCGGTTGCATCAACCAGTACGGCGGCGAGCCCAATACGCACTGCTGCCCCGTATGCCTCGGCCTGCCCGGCGCGCTGCCCGTGTTGAACCGGCAGGCGGTTGAGTTTGCCGTGCTGGCTTCAACCGCGCTGCACTGCACCGTGAATGAAGACAGCGTGTTTGCGCGCAAGAACTACTTTTATCCCGATTCGCCGAAGGGCTACCAGATTTCGCAGTTCGACAAGCCGCTGGCAGAAAACGGATGGATGGACGTAAGTGATGGCAAAGG
>CAXUEW010000339.1:0-3244 GCA_964250115.1 uncultured Terriglobus sp. | reverse complement strand
AGGTGCGGCGCAAGCCAACGACTATGCTATTGATCGCCAGGTTCTTCGCTGCTGCTGTTGCCGGGCATGATAAACAATGCGGCCTGCTGGTCGCGTACAGCCTGCTTTTGCGCGGTCAGGTGCAGACCCCGATGCGCTGGTTTGGCGGCGGGCTGTCCGGCGACAGGGCTTCCCAGTACCTGAGCGATGCCGCGTAATTCCGTTTGTATCTTACGCAGGTGCGCCAGGGTGGCTGCAGCTTGAGTGCGTTCGTGTTCGCTTGGCTCTAACGGCAATGCCGGTTCTGTAGCCCGGGCTTTCTCGTTCAGGAACTGGCGTGCGCCGGGTATGGTGTAGCCCTCGTCGTACAGCAGTCGGCGGATCTCAACCAGGGCTTCCACGTCGCGCCGGCGGTAAAGCCGCTGCCCGGTGCCGCCTTTGTTGGGCTTCACGTGCGGGAACTCAGTCTCCCAGAAGCGCAGCACGTATGCCGGCAGAGCCAGCAACCGCGCCGCTTCGCCGATGCGAAAGTAGAGCTTGTCCGGAATTTCCGGCACCGGCAGCGGCGATTTCGACTTTCGGCCACTCTCACTTCGCGCCACAGTCGCTCCCGTGCGTGTCAAAGGCGGATCTGCTTCCAGCAGAAGTGTAGCTCTGCGCAGCAGACACCTGCTGGAAGACGCTCCACCTTGCAGATCAAGAAAAAAGGGCCCCGCAAAGTACACGGGGCCTCGCTCATGGGACAGGAACAGCGAGCCTGGATACCGCGCTGTGAGATTGGCTTGCCTCCAACGGCTTTCTCTCCCTGACGAAAACCTGAATCTACTTTGCCAACTCCACAAGTGGGATACCACGTTGCCAGCCACACTAGATATTGGGCCTAAGATGCAACAATGTCAACTGTAAAATTCTTTTCTGTCGACCAACTGGCCTTAGAACGGAACGGATACCGGAATCTGCTCGTACTCTTCCAGCAGCCGGATCTTCGGCAACAGGGGAACTTCATGAAACATTCAGTGGGCGCAATCGTTGCAGGCGCACTCGTATTGCTGCTGGTGACCGGCTGCATGGTGCGGACGCGCGACGGCGAAAAGGGCGGCAAGGATGTGGACATTTCAACGCCGCTGGGTGGTATGTTGGTAAAAACAGACAGCAGCGCAGTGCAGAGAAAGCTCGGCCTTCCGCTGTATCCAGGCGCTGTCCCCGAGCAAAAGAAGGGCGATGACAAGGCGTCTGCTGACGTGGATATGAACTTTGGCGCCTTTCATTTGCGGGTACTAGCCATGAGCTTCACCACGACGGACGGCCCGGACAAGGTGCGTGACTTCTACCGGGACGCCCTTGGCAAGTACAGCGATGTGATCGAGTGCCGGCACAAGCGTCCGGTTGGGAAGCCGGAAAGCACCGGCCTGGGACTGACCTGCTCTGATGACAACCGCGTGCACGCCCGCGAACTGGACAAGGACGACAAGGATGAAACGGAGCTGAAGGCGGGATCGAAGTCGCGCCAGCACATCGTTTCTTTTGAATCGCATGAAGGCGGCACCAGATTTGGCCTGGTCTCACTGGAACTACCCCGTGGCGACGATAAAGGCGAGTAGGCGCTGGCGCATTGGCTTCATTACTGATATTCGCCACGGGCACTGTTCTTCGCGGGGAGTTTCCATCGGCTATCTGCGATAGCCTCAATGGAGCATGTCTCTCAGTTGTCCACGCTGCGGCGGTACGCTGCTCCCGATTGAAGACGCGACACCCGCGTTCTGCCCGCATTGCGGCCTGCCACAGCTGCGCGTGTCGGGTGATGTAATTGCAAGCACTTCTGCGGAAAAGAGCCAGGATCAGGCAGGACCGGGGCTGCCTGCCATAGAAGGCGCGCTGGATCTGCCGCGGGCGCTTCGCGTAGTGGCAGTTGCCGGGCTGCTGGGTGTGCTGCCGGCATCGCTGCTGCCGGGTGCTCTGGTCGCGGGTGAGGTTGGCGGCCTGGCTCTGCTGCTGGTGCCCGCACTGACAATGGGAGCGGTCTTTGTCTACAGTCGCGTCCAGCCGCCAAGCGTCGTGTCAGCGGCTGGGGGGACCCGCATCGGTGCGCTCTTGGGCCTTTGGATGGGTTCGCTGGTAGCCGCAGTCACGGGCATTGCAGGGTTTGTCCTGCGCTACGGGTACCACTCGTATGCCATGGACCAAAAAATTGAGCACGCGGCGGCGCAAATGCCTGCCCAGATGCGCATGGCCGGATCGCCACCGCCGCCAGAACTGCTGGTCTTTCTGCAGACACCCGAGTTCCGCGCAGGCACCTTCATCTTTGGGCATGTGTTTACGCTGCTGCTGTTGCTTGCCGCGGGATCGGTCTGCGGATGGATGGGCGCGACCGTGCTGCGTGTGCGGCGGCAGCGCTCCATCGACTAAGGGCTGCACTTGCGACGGTCTTCGGAGGGACCGTATCATCACCGCACAATGAGCGAAATTACCACCACCTCAGCCGCTGCGGCAACCAAGCCAAACATCCGCGAAAAAGGGCGGCTTATGTCCGCGTCAGAGATTGAGCGCACGCTGGTCCGCCTGGCGCACCAAATCGTCGAAAAGCACGAGGGCAGCGGCAACCTGGGCCTCGTCGGCATCAAGCGGCGCGGCGTGCCGCTGGCGAAGCGCATCGCCAAGATTATCGAAGGTATTGAACGCCAGCCTGTGGAGACGGGAACGCTGGACATCTCGTTCTATCGCGATGACCTGTCGACCAGCGGACCCAAGCCGACCGTGGAAAAAGGCGAAATCGGCTTCGATATCGGTGGCCGCGACATCATCCTGCTGGACGATGTGCTGTACACAGGCCGCACCATCCGCGCGGCGCTGGATGCGCTGTTCGATCATGGCCGTCCGCGTTCGGTGCGCCTTTTGGTCTTGATCGACCGCGGTCACCGTGAACTGCCCATCGAGGCACAGTTTGTCGGGCGCGTGGTGCCCACCAGTTCACGCGAAATCATCGAGGTCAAGCTCAACGAGGTAGACGGCAGCGATCAGGTTCTGCTGGTTGAGCTGACGGACTAGTGCTTAATGATGTGCTTATTCAGACCGCCTGGCAGTCCGAGATACATAGCGGCTGGCCGAAAGCAGTGCCAGCCCAAGCACCAGGTAAATCGATGCCGTCGCGCTGATGGCCACACCCATGCCGTACCGTTGCGCAGCCACTGCAATAACTACAGGCGCGGTCCCCCCGCCAAGCCATCCCAGCGAGTTCATAATGCCCAGCGCACTGCCTCGCCGGTGT
>CAXUEW010000338.1:0-3291 GCA_964250115.1 uncultured Terriglobus sp. | reverse complement strand
TGCGGCACCCACGAAGCCGTGTTCCTCACAGAGCGCCGCAAAGATGAAGTCCGTGTACGGAATGGGCAGGAAGTCACCCTGGGTTTGAGTCCCCTTGGTTGCGCCCTTACCCCAGATGCCGCCGGACCCGACCGCGATGAGGGATTGCTGCACTTGGTACCCCTTGCCGCGAGGGTCGTCCTCAGGGTGCTGAAAGCTGGTCAGCCGCGCCTTTTGATATGGTTTCAGCACCTTGCCGCTCTTCCACACGCCAATGCCAAGCACCGCGAACGTGACCAGCAGGATCAGTGCATGCTTCCAACGGATGCCGCCCAGAAACAAACCGACCAGCAACACCGGGCTGTAGGTCAGAGCCGTACCCAGGTCGGGCTGCTTCAACACCATGAGCATGGGGATACCGATCATGGCGAAGGCTTTACCGATGTCCTTCCAGTCAAGTTCCGGCTTGTTTGCCAAACCCCAGAAGTACCGGGCAGAGACCAGAATCAGCACCAGCTTGACCCACTCCGAGGGCTGGAAATGGATGCCGCCAGGAAAGAGGATCCATCGGCGTGCGCCCAGCACCTTGTGCCCAACCAGCAGCACGGCCAGCAGCGAGAGAATGCTGACGCCGTACGCCCAGTTCGCCAGCTCAACCAGCCGGTGATAATCGATGGCTGAGATCACGAACATCAACGGAATGCCGAGGGCCAGGAAGCCAAGCTGCCTGGTATGGAAGCCATGAAACTTGGTGTGCAGCGTTGCAGAGTAAATCTCCACAACACTGAACACGGACATCAGCAGCACAAACGAAAGTAGCGTCCAGTCGAAGTCGCGGTACGAAGAGAAGCGTGTCATCCCGCGGGCTGATCCTTTGTTTTCGTGCGCGGAACTGCTGCCGTTGGCGAGGGCTGCTCATCCAGCGGCTTGTTACCAGGTTTCGTAGGATGGGCTGTCCCGGTAGGTTTCCCCTCATCGTTCGGCAGCGGCGCAATGGGTATGCTGGCCTGCTCCAGACGCAAATTTCCCTCACGCTTGCGCTGTTTATCCACGAACGCTGACACCACCTGCGCTGCCAACTTTGCCGAGTTCGATCCCCAGTCGCCGTTCTCCCACAAAACGGCCACCACAATATCCGGGTTGCGCCGTGGAGCCATGCCGACGAACCACGAGTGTGGCTGCGTCTTTTTGCCCTTGTTCGTGCGCGCCAGTGCGTCATGGCTCATGCCGTGCCGGTGGTCGTCGTCGCGGCCATGCCTTCCGTAATGGTCTGCCAGTTATCGGTTTTTATGGGAACGTCTCGGTCCCCTGAGCCGGAAAAAGTCTCCCGAAAGGCGTCGCGTTCGCCTGCGGGAATCTGCTCCGGTGACAGCACGTGCGGCCGTTTCAGCGCACCACCACTTGCAACACCAGAGAGAGCGCGTGCCATCTGCAAAGGCGTCGCCGCAACCGCACCCTGGCCGATGCCGACCGAGATCGTCTCACCGGCATACCACTGCTGGTGGAAGTTCTTCATCTTCCACGCGGTCGAGGGCAGTGTTCCGCTCGCCTCCTCCGGCAGGTCGATCCCGGTCTTCTGTCCAAGACCCAGCGCCGACGCATACCGGGCGATGGTGTCGATGCCTAGCCGCTGCGCCAGCACGTAGTAAAAGACATCGCAGGACCACGGAATCGCATGGTCGATGTCCACTCCGCCGTGGCGCTTGTCACAGTGGTAGTAGTGACCATAGAAGTCCATGCCGCCACCGCAGTTGACATGCTCCATGCGAGCCACACCCTCTTCCAGGCCCGCGACCGACATGATGATCTTAAAGGTGGACCCCGGTGCTACTTGCGCCTGGATTGCCTTATTCAATAAGGGGTGTTCGGGGTCAGTGATGATCTTGTTCCAGTAGGTCTTCGATAAGCGGACGGCAAACTCATTCGGATCGTAATTGGGCCGCGACACCATGGCAAGTATCTCGCCGGTATGCGGGTCCATGGCCACCATGGCCCCGTTCTTGCCTTCCATAGCTTTTTCCGCAGCGGTCTGGATGTCCAGATCGACGGTCAGCTTCAGGTCCTGGCCCGGCTTCGCGAGCTCCTCGCCCAACCGGCCCACCTCGCGACCGTGGCTGTTCACCACCATGTCGCGCGATCCATCCATACCACGCAGCAGCGAGTCATACGCCTGCTCGACACCTGACTTGCCCACAACGTCACCGGGCTCGTAAAAGGCGTACTTGGGCTGGTTCAGGTCCTGCTCGGAGATTTCGCCCACATAGCCAATCAGGTGCGCTGCAAAGCCGTCACGCGGGTACAGCCGCCGCTGCTGTTCCAATGTTTCCAGCTCTGGCAGTTCATTCCTGTGCGCCTCGATAAACGCCTGCTCGTCGGGCGTAATGTCCTGCTTGAGCGGAATGGGCTGGTACTTCGGAGCATACTGAAAATGGTGCAGCGTGTCCTGCAACTGGTCAGGCTGCATGTGCAGCCCATCCGCGATCATCGGCAGGTCTTCTTCACGCAACTGCTCCCGCAGCAGGAAGCAGGTCACAGAGGTGTAGTTATCCACCAGCAGCCGCCCCTCCCGGTCGAAAAGACGCCCGCGTGGTGCCAGAATCGGCACCTTTCGTACACGATTCGCCTCGGCCAGCACCTTGTAATTGCTGGCACCCAGCACCTGCAGCCGCCAGAGGCCGATCATCAGGATGACCAGCACAGCCGCAATGACATACTGCATCGCCGCCAACTTGGCGGAGGAGATCTTCTCTTCGCGCCGAACGACGTTCTCGTGGGTAGGCAGATTGACTGGGTCGGTGGGTAACATGCGCTTATCGCAAGTCTAAAAGCAAAAAGGCATGGAGCGCACTCCATGCCTTCGTATCACCGACTGATGCCGCTAGTTATGCGGCCTTCGTGGCCAGTGCCTTCACGCGAGCATTCAGGCGGCTCTTGTAACGTGACGCGGTGTTGTCATGCAGAACGCCCTTCTGGACGCTCTTGTCCAGGACCGATGCAGTGGTGCGGTACAGGTCCTTGGCAGCCGTTGCATCACCCTTCAACAGGGCCTCACGCATCAGGCGCAGGGTACCGCGCAGCTTGCTGCGGTTCGAGCGGTTCACTGCTGTCTTTGCAAGGGTCTGCTTGGAACGCTTCAGGGACGAGACATGATTTGCCATTCAAAAACTCTTTTCTTTGCTGGGTAGCCGCTCAAAACTCGCTGGCCGTACCGGTAACTTGTTGTGCACCTGCGGTGCGGGAGACGTGTGCCTGTGGCGAACAAGGCCCGCCTCAACCCTCTAAGCATAGGGTAAACAGGCAGCGGAAGCAACT
>CAXUEW010000337.1:0-3302 GCA_964250115.1 uncultured Terriglobus sp. | reverse complement strand
CAGGTGCTGCAGGTCAGGCCCGCCGCGCCCATGTCCTGAATGCCGCTGACCGCGCCGGTCTTCATGGCTTCAAGGCAGGCTTCCAGCAGCAGCTTCTCGAGGAACGGGTCGCCCATCTGCACGTTGGGGCGCTTTTGCTCGCTGCCTGTGGTGAACTCTTCGCTGGCCATGGTCGCGCCGTGGATGCCGTCCCGGCCCGTCTTTGCGCCGACGTAAATTACCGGATTGCCGATGCCGGTCGCCTTGGCGTAGAAGATTTCGTCGTGCCGCACCAGGCCCAGCGCAAAAGCATTCAGCAGCGGATTGCCGCTGTAGCAGGGCTCAAATCGCGTCTCGCCGCCCAGGTTGGGCACGCCGAAGCAGTTGCCGTAGCCGGCCACGCCGTGGACCACGCCTTCCATGACGCTGCGGTTTTTTTCGTAGTCGATGACGCCGGGAGAACCATCCCACGTATCAGAATCGATACGTGGGGCACCCTCTACGGAGGTCAGGCCCAGCGGGCCGAAGCGTAGCGAATCCATCACGGCCATGGGACGCGCGCCCATGGTGAAAATGTCGCGCAGGATGCCGCCCACGCCCGTGGCCGCGCCCTGATAGGGCTCAATATAGCTGGGGTGGTTGTGCGATTCGATCTTGAAGGCGCAGGCCCAGCCGTCGCCCACGTCGATGATACCGGCGTTTTCGCCAGGCCCCTGCATGACCGATCCCGGGCCGCTTTTACGGAAACCCTTGGTCGGCAGACGCTTCAGGTGCACGCGGCTGCTCTTGTACGAGCAGTGTTCCGACCACATGACGCTGTAAATGCCCAGCTCCGTAAGCGAAGGCGTGCGGCCCATCGCCGCGAGAATTTTTGCGTACTCCTCGTCGGTGATGTTGTGGACTTTCAGCAGTTCCGGCGTGACGGTGCAGGGCTTCGGCACGTCGGCTGAGATAGATGGGGCTGCCGTGGCGACCTGCGCCTCTGGATGGATGGCTGTGGGCTGGCTCACACGGTTAGTTTCGCATGGGCTGCGGACAGGTTGCGGTTGGCCTGGCTGAAAAGCGGTGCAAAGCGCGTCAGCAGCCGTTTTCGGCGCAGCCGCATCGCACGTGCTATGTCCTCCTCGCGCAAGAGCATCTACGTCGCCATCGTTGCCAATGTCGCGATTGCCGCGGCGAAAATGGTTGGGTTCGTGTTTACCGGATCGGCGGCGATGCTGTCCGAAGCCATCCACTCCGCCGTGGACTGCGGCAATGGCGCGCTGCTGCTGGTGGGGCTGAACCGCAGCATGCAGCCCGCCGATGAAACCCACCCCTTCGGCTACGGCAAGGAGCTGTACTTCTGGTCTCTGATCGTTGCGGTGCTGGTCTTTGTGCTGGGTGGGGGCGTCTCTATTTGGGAGGGCGTGGAACACGTGCTGCACCCGGCCGTGCCTGCCAGCCCACTGTGGAATTACGCCATCCTGGGATTCGCGTTCGTCTTCGAGGGCTATGCCCTGTACGTCAGCGTGCGCGAGTTCCGCGCGGCGCATCCGGGTCAGCCGCTGCTCAAGGCGATCCATGCCAGCAAAGACCCCAGCAGCTTTACCGTCATCTTTGAAGACGCTGCCGCCACGCTGGGGTTGATCGCTGCCTTTGTGGGCGTCTGGCTCAGCAACAGCTTCGGCTGGCACCGGGCAGACGGCATTGCGTCTGTCTCAATCGGGCTGCTGCTGGTGGGCGTCGCCGTCCTTCTAATCATTGAGTGCAAGGCCCTGCTGGTGGGTGAGGGTGCCGACCGCGAAACACTGCGCGACATACGCCGCATGGCAGGCAGCGACCCGGCAGTGGAAGCCGCGGGTCTGCCGCTGACCATGTACTTCGGACCGCACAATGCGCTGTTAACCATGAACGTGCAGTTCCGCCCGGGTGTCGATGGCGAAGCCATGCAGGCCGCCATCCGCCGCATTGAGAGCGCAATCCAGGAGTGCTATCCGGACATTCGACAGATCTACCTGGAGGCCGGCTTGCTCCGTGTCTCGCAGAGCGCTTCTCTGCCTAGCTCCAGCCAGTGACATTGGTGCCGCCGAAGACGCGCTCCCGATGCAGCATGCCGCTGAAGAACACGTACGGATGCACCAGCTCGGGCTCACTAGCGCTGTCCAGCCTGCTGATCTGCTCCTGCGTTAGGGTGACCTCAAGCGAACCGATATTGCTCTCCAGTTGATCGACACGCGTCGCGCCGAGGATGAGCGACGTGACACCTCGCCGCGCCTGCGCCCAGGCCAGCGCTACCTGCGCGAGCGGCTTTTCGATCTCCGCAGCGACTTCGCGTAGAGCGTCCAGCGTGGCCCAGTTGCGTTCAGCCGTGTACTTTGAAAACACCGGGTTTGCACCTTTTCCCAATATTTCCAGCCGGCCTTCACCGCTGCTTTTGCCTTCCGCATCGCGGGTGTATTTGCCCGCAAGGAAGCCGCTGGCCAGCGGGCTCCACGGCGCAATGCCCATGCCGAACTCACGCGCGCAGGCTACGTGTTCGCGCTCCACCGTGCGCTCGACGAGTGAGTACTCAAGCTGCAGCGCGATGGGTCCGGGCACACCATGCACGGCGGCCAGCGTGCCCATCTTGGCGGCGTACCACGCAGGAACATCGCTGAGGCCGAAGTAGCGGATTTTGCCCGCGCGAACCAGGTCGCCGAGCGATTGCAGCACCTCTTCGGCGGGCGTCACCGTGTCCCAGGCGTGCATCCAGTACAGGTCGATGTAATCCGTCCCGAGTCGGCGCAGCGAAGCCTCTACCGCGCGATGCAGGTTCTTGCGTCCGTTGGCGCTGCCGTTCGGATTGCCCTGCTGCTCCGGGCTGGTCATGGTGAACTTGGTAGCGACCACCAGGCGGTCGCGTAAGTTGCGGCTCTGTATGTAGCCGCCCAGCAGTTCCTCGCTGCGGCCGTTGGCATAGGCATCCGCCGTGTCGATAAAGTTGCCGCCCGCGTCCACAAAGGCGTTGAAGATCGCTTCGGAAACTTCGTCAGGCGAGCCCCAGCGCGGCGTTCCCATGGTCATGGTGCCAAGGCACAGCGGCGAGACGGCAAGGCCGGAGCGGCCAAGGGTGCGGTAGTCGGTCAGCTTCATGTTGGTTCAGATGCTTCGTAGTCCTGAGCGACGCGGCAAAGCGCCGTCATTCCAAGCGAACCCATACTTTGCCGTTGTGAGCGAACCCATACTTTGTCGTTGTGAGCGAACCCATACTTCGTCATCCTGAGCGGAGCGCAGCGGAGTCGAAGGACCTGCTTTTTCCTGAAGCAGCACTGCAGCCCGAAAGGAAAGCAGGTCCTTCGACTACG
>CAXUEW010000336.1:0-3308 GCA_964250115.1 uncultured Terriglobus sp. | reverse complement strand
TGGCCTGCGCGACGTACGCCTCCTGCAGGACGGGCGTGAGATCGCTTATGCCGTCCAGGAAAGCTACGATGAAATGGCTCTGGGCAAAGGGGCCGGGCACGGCGATCTGTCGGACCGTTCGCTGTATACGACGGTTCTGCGCGTACCCTTGGCTGCCACGTTGATTGCTAGAAACGCGAATGCAGCAAGTGCGGCTGGTAGTCACTCCCAGCAAGTGGAGCGGATGCAGCTTGTGCCTGCGGCGGACGCTTCTCCTGCGGGTATGAATGCGTACGTTCCGGCGGCTGCGATCCATTTTCGGCTGGTAGCCACTCCTGCCGAGACTCTGTCAGAAGCCGCTGTGGGGCAGGACCGTGGCGAACTGGTGCAGGATGAACTGGACGGGGATCATCCAGTCGAGATGACCGCGCTGGGTGCAAACCTCCAGGGGGACGCGAAAGTTGCAGTGGATGTGGAAAGTGCCCGGCAGTTTTCGGGTGTGCTGCTGCAGATGCACCAGCGATCCATCTGCTTTCAGCCGCTTTCTCGTGCTCCCCTGATTTTGCTGGCAGGCAACTCCGAAGCCCGGCCGGTGCACTATGACTATGCGCTCCATTACCGGCCGATATCGGCACCCTTGCTCGCTACCATGGGACCCATACAGCGCAATCCCATGTACCGCCCATGTGCGGCTGAGCGAGCCTCGATGACACGGACCGAGCGGTTCATTCTTGCAACCAGCATTGCTGTCTGCGGCTTTCTCCTGACGGCAGCAGCCCTGTTACGCCGACACTAGTTTGCACAGTGAGCAGCAGCGTCACCACTTGCGAGGGAATCAAATAGGTCGTGGGCCACGCTGACCAGCGACTGGAATGGTTCCTTGCCGTCAGCCAGCAAGATGAATTTAGCCATGGCATCTTTTGCCTCGGGCAATTGGCACATATAGGTTAGGGATTGTGCGCGCGAAAAGTAAGCGTAGTAGCAATTTGGCGCGTTCTTGATCGACATGTTCGACAGCCGCAGCACCTCATTCCACTCGCCGCGCGCACGTGCTCCGTCAATCGGCAACATGTATTTCTTGGTCGCTGTGTGATCGATATAAATGGATCCGGAATAGTCATCCTTGATGGTCTGTGTGCCGTCGGGTGCGCAGACACTGTGGATGGTTGCCGTGTCGTTGGTCGGTTTGCCCTCGCCGCCAAACTGCGCATGCGCAGTTGTATGACTCAGGAAGAAACCGGCTACAACGACGAACCGTAAAAGCTTCATGCGCAACAGCGTAGCAGCAATCTGAGACGTTTCATAAGCGTTCCGGACTGCTTTGCCGGCTCCCTCGACAGCATGAAAAGTACTGAGAAGCTTTCGACTGTCACAAGCAGCATCTAGCGAATGGCTTCATCCACCTCGCGGAAGTAATCCGGCGATTTCAAAATCTCACGCGGCTTCGATCCATCAGCAGGGCCAACCAAGCCGTCGCGCTCCATCATGTCGATCAGCGCCGCGGCACGGCCATAGCCAATGCGCAGGCGGCGTTGCAGCAGGGAAGTGCTTGCCTTGCCGAACTCGAAAACCAGGCGAACTGCATCCTGAAACAACTCGTCTTCCTGACTGTTGTCGTCACCATCCCGGTCGTTGCCTTTTTCATCTTTCGGGCCTTCCAGGAAGCCTTCGACGTACTCTGCCTCGCCCTGTTGCTTCCAGAACGCAACGACGTCAGAAATCTCTTTTTCGGTGACGAAAGGTGCATGGACGCGCTGCAAACGCGACGTTCCAGGCGGCAGGAAGAGCATGTCGCCACGTCCCAGCAGGCTCTCAGCACCGTTGCTGTCGATGATGGTGCGGGAGTCGACCTTGGTCGCCAGCCGGAAGCTCATGCGCGTGGGCACGTTCGCCTTGATGAGGCCGGTAATCACGTCCACGCTGGGCCGCTGCGTGGCCAGCACCAGGTGGATGCCGACCGCACGTGCCATCTGCGCCAGGCGGGTGATGCTCTCTTCCACGTTGGCTTTGTCCAGCATCATCAGGTCGGCCAGTTCGTCAATGATGATCATGATGTAAGGCAAAGGCTGCTGCTCTTCGCCGTCTTCGTTGAACAGTTGGCCGCTCTCGAACAGGCGGTTGTACTGGTCCAGGTTGCGAACGTGGCGGCTGGCCAACAGCTTCAGTCTGCGCTCCATCTCGCGTACGGCATTCTTCAGCGCGTTCGCGGCCAGCTTCGGCTCCGTAATAATGGGCGTAAACAGGTGCGGTATGCCCTCATACATCCCCAGTTCTACCCGCTTAGGATCGACCAGGATCATGCGCACCTGCTCCGGCGTGGCCTTGAACAGGACGCTCATGATCATGGCGTTGATGGCGACCGATTTGCCTGATCCTGTGGAACCCGCGATCAGGACGTGCGGCATGGCGGCAAGGTTTGCGGTCACGATACGGCCGTTGATGTCCTTTCCCATGGCCATTTCGACCTTGCTCTTGCTGTTGGCAAAGCCTTCGCTCTCGACGACATCGCGCAGCCAAATGGTTTCGCGCTCGTGGTTCGGCACCTGGATGCCGACGGTGCTCTTACCCGCCATGCGTTCGATCAGGATGGACTCCGCGGCCATGGCGAGGCACAGATCGTCCGCCAGGCCGGTGACGCGGCTGTACTTCACGCCTGCGTCAGGACGAAATTCAAACGTGGTGACCACGGGGCCGGGGTTGATCTGAGTCACCTGACCGTCAACGCCGAACTCGCCGCACTTTTCGACCAGGACCCGGGCCTCATCGCGCAATTCCTCTTCCCGTACAGCCGCATGTTCATCACTGCGGTAAAGCAGCGATGACGGTGGCAACTTGTAACCGTGAACACTCTTCGCGGTGAGTGTCACCGGCTTTGTGCTCTCATCAGCACGCTTGCTGAACGAGATGCTTTGCTCCGCGGGTGCGGGTGGACGGGCAGCCTCAGGACGGGTTGCCGACACAGGAAACGGTACGACCTCACCTATGCGTGAAGATGGGCGTTCCGGTTCTTTAGCCCTGTTGCCGGTCCAATCGAACGGCCTTTCTTCGGCTACCGGTTCCGTCCAGTCCGCGAAGTTCTCCTGAGCAGGCCGTAGATCGTTCAGGAGATCGTTCGCTTCCAACTGAGCTGCGGCTTCAGCCTGTAAGTGGTTTGGCAAAGGCGCGAACTCAGGCGGTGGCCCCGCATCTACATCGGTTCGCGGCATTTTCGACCAGACAGTGCGTCCTGGTGATGTCACGTGCAGATTAGTTCCACCGTCGGCGTGGATGCCTTTGCGCCAAAAGCCCCACTTTGCAAACAAGCTGCCCAACAGTGTGCTGTTGGCAGC
>CAXUEW010000335.1:0-3329 GCA_964250115.1 uncultured Terriglobus sp. | reverse complement strand
CTCTGCCTGCGTGATGCGCTTCAGCAGGTCAAGACCGCTGGTGGGCATGCGCAGATCGGTGATGACTAGGTGCGGCTGGTGTTCCTGCAGCAGCCGCCATGCCTCAGAACCGTCTGCGGCCAGGATGGTCTGGTAGCCGGCTTCTTCCAGCTGCATCTTCATCACACGGCGCAGGCTGCTGTCGTCGTCGACGACGAGGATGCGGTTGCGGCTCATGCGACCACCTGAGGCACAGGCTTGGCGGAGGCGACGTCGACCTGGTGCCACGGCAGCAGCACGCGAAAGGTCATGCCGGCCGTCTCATTGCGATGCCCGGTCAGCGAGCCGCCGTGCTGCGCCACGATGTTCGAAGCGATGGCCAGGCCCAGGCCGGTGCCGTTTTCCTTGGTGGTGAAGAATGGGTCGAAAATGCTGTCCATCTCGCCGGATGGTATGCCCAGACCCTCGTCACACACCTCGATGGAAAGCCGCTCAGGCCCTTCGTGTGCCCGGATGCGGACTTCGCGACCGGATTCGCTTGCCTGCACCGCGTTCAGGATCAGGTTCAACAGCACCTGCTTGATCTGCTCCGGATCGCAACTGATCTCTGCTACTGCCGGGGGCAGATCAGCGTGTAGCGCAACACCGACTGAGGCTGCCGTGTGCTGCGCCAAGGCAACTGTCGACTGGATGACAGCCAGCGGCTCGGCAAGTTGAAAGCGTGGCAGGCGAGGCCTCGCAAAATCCAGAAAGTTCGTCAGTAGTTTGTTCAGCCGGTGCGATTCTTTCGTCAGGATGGAGAGGCATTCCTCGCGGCTTTCACCGGTCGCGTTGCCGCGCGCCAGGATGCCGGCGGCACCGCTGATGCTGGCCAAGGGGTTACGAATCTCATGCGCCAGGCTGGCCGAAAGCTGGCCTGCGGCGCTCAGGCGCTCGTTCTTGCGCAGGTCCTGGATGTTCTGTCGCAGTTCCGTGTAAACGCGCTCCAGTTCCTGTTTGGTCTCTTCCACATGGCGGCGCTGTTTACGCTCACGGTCGGCCACAACGCCTGCGATCAGGCCCGCCGCGCCAAACGTACTCAACTCCACGATCTGGTCCTGCGCGTCCAGTGGAGCGGTATGCCAATGACGGTAAAGGGAAGGTGCCTGCAGGACGGTGGCCAGCAGAATGGCCCGAGCCGCTCCTCGCCAGCCGAAGATCAATCCCGCCAGCATGAACGGCAGAATATTCAGGTGGTGCAGAACGTTGTGCAGGACTACGGCCCGGGGCGGCACCATCCACGTAAACACAGCCAGCACCACGACCATCAGGGCGATCAGCGCCGCCATGGCACGACGCGGCACAATGGGCAGGGCACGCGTCTGCATGGAACGATTTTCCCACGCATCGCCGTCAACCAGTGCATGATCGATACGGTTGAACGTGATTGCAGAGTGCGCCACACCACCGCTTTCTGCAATCGGAGCGCCACTTGCTGCTGCCGGTTATTTCAGCCTTTGCCACGGCGCAGATCCGCGGAGGGGATAGACGGCTTACCGATACGGGACTGCGCGGTGTTCCATATGGGACAGTTGTCAAGCCCGCCTGGAGCGGAAATCCGGCCAAACAGGACACCGTGCGTTTGGAGCGCGAATTGCCCAGTACCTCTCCGTGACACTTCGTTCAGCCCTCTTGTTTGCCGGCCTGCTGCTGCCTCCCTGCGCCGCTGCGCAGTCTCCGGCGTCGCTGCCGCCAGCCGCTGCGCAGGCTGCGCCACAAAATGCCAATGCGCAGGGCGCGGCTGGCGCTGCATCGCCGAACATGGCGACGGATAGCGACCAGCCTTTGAGGCTGCCCCAGCCGGGCCAGCCGCTGACGCTGCCGGACGTGGTCGCAATGGCGACGACCAATAGCCCCCGGCTGCGCGGCGCGGCTGCCGGTTTGACGCGCTCCAACGCCGCCGTCCGGACCGCACGCTCGTACACCAACCCAAGCGTTGAGGTATACGGTGGTCGCCAGTACTCCCGGCCCATCGCAACGCCGGCTGTCCCAGGACTGATGCAGCATTACGCTGCCTACCAGGCCATCGAGATTCCTTACGAACGGCGGACCCGTCTGGCAGTGGCAGAGGCTGCGATCGTCAGCGGCCAGTACGGCCAGCAGGGTCTGCAGTTGGATGTGGTGGCGAATGCGAAAAGTGTCTTCTACAACGTGCTTCGGCGGCGTGAGGAGGTCAGCCATGCACAGGAGAATCTGCAATTGGTAGAGGACCTACGCCGTCGCGTGCAGGTGGAAGTGAACGTAGGCGAAAAGGGCCGCCTGGAACTGACCCGTGCTGAAGCGGAAGTGGCAAGGGCGCGCTTTGCCGTTCGCAGCGCCCAGCTTGAATTGGCCAACAGCATCGCCTTGTTGCGCGTGGCCATTGCCGCGCCGGCCGATGCCAGCCTCGATCCCCAGGGTGCGCTGGAGGCGCGCCTGACGCTGGCACCTTTGCCAGAGCTTCGTGAGCGCGTCTACGCCACACATCCATCGCTGAAGCAGGGCGAGGCCGATGTCAACACGGCCAAAGCCACGCTGAAGGAAGAGCAGGCACTCCGCATCCCACGGCCGATCCTTTTTGCAGAATTTGAAAACCAGCCCGATCTTCGTTACTGGCGCACGGGTGTGAACGTACCCCTTCCACTGTGGGACCGGCGACGTGGCCAGATTGCGGAGAGCAAGGCGTTGATCTCGCAGTCCGGCGCTGTGCTCAATCAGCGCCGTCTTGAGCTCACCTCGTCGCTGGAGCGGGCGTATGAGCAGTACCAGCTTGCCGATCAGCAGGTGACATCGCTTGAGTCTGGCGAGTTGCGCGCCGCGGAAAGCGCCGTGGCCGCTGCGCAGGCGGCCTATCGCTTTGGCGAACGCGGCATTGTGGAAGTGCTGGATGCCCAACGAGTGTTGCAGGCCGTTCGCGGAGACCTGCTGGATGCGCAGTTTGCGCGGCAGGCAGCGCGCGTAGACCTGGAAGAACTTGGCGCAGTCGCGCCGGAAGGAAGACCGTGATGGCTTCGTCGTGGATGGGACCTATGAAGTATCGCGTGGCCTTACGAACGTGCTTTGCAGCGACACTGCTGTTACTGCCGCTGGCAGATGGCTGCAAGAAGAAGACAGAGGAAAAAGCAGCGGCCGCACCCGCCGATCCGAACGAAGTAGAGGTGACGCCTGCATTGGCGAAGGGCTTGCGTTTTGGCGTGCCGGAGATGCGTGATGTGACGGGCACGCTACAGGTATCGGCACGGGTTGAGACGGACAGCAACCGTATGGCCCGCGTCGGGTCGCCCGTGGCCGGTCGCATCCTTCGTCTGCTTGTGATCGAGGGCCAGACCGTT
>CAXUEW010000334.1:0-3360 GCA_964250115.1 uncultured Terriglobus sp. | reverse complement strand
ATGCGTTGCGCTGTGCGGCATAGTTGTCGAAGGCTCGCTCGTGTACAGTCACACCCAGGCTAGCGGCGATGGCCTGCGTGCCGTCCGTGCTCAGCGAGTCGAAGACATGCACGTCATCTGAAAAGGCCACACTCTCGATAGCACCGGCAATGTCGCCTGCTTCGTTCTTCGTGAGGATGACGACGGAGATCATTCGGTCTTCGCCTCCATGTCTGCGGCGTGCATATGGACCCGCGGCTTGAGCGCTGTCGCAGGATTACCCGCGTAGACAGTCCAGGCGTCCAGTGAGCGCGTGGCGACACTCGCCATGCCCAGCACTGCACCCTCTGCGACCTGTACCCCCGGGGCTACTGACGCTCGCGCGCAGATCCAGCAGTAAGCACCAAAGCGCATTTCGTACGCCAGCAATGGAAAGTCGGCGCGGTTGTAGTCGTGGGTTGCACCACAGAGGTATGCCCCCTGCGAGACAATCGCGTGCGAGCCGAAGTGCATGGGTGCCGGGTTATAGATTTCAACACCGTCCGCAGCGGTGACCTGGTCGGCGCAATCCAAGTTCCACGGTGCCCAGACTTTCGACGCCGGGTAGAAGTGGCAGTCCGGGCCCATGGTGGCACCGAAGCAGCGCAGCAGGAAACTGCGCCAGCCGTGCAGCGGTACCGGCGACGTGCGATAGAGCAGCAGCCAGGCCACCGCCCAAAGCAGCCGCAACAGACGGTTTCGGAGCGAAAACGCAGGCCGAAGGTATGGGTCGGCGATGCCCTCTGCGAATCTGCTTGCCGAAGAATCGTAGTCGGCCGCCCTAGGCATCAGCGTTGCGCCTTTCGTTGAATTTTGGCTTCGGCAAACAGCCGATCGATAGTCCGGACGCTCTCCCGTAGATTAAAGTGCCGCTCGAAGCTGTCTGCGGCACGTTGGCTCATCGCATTACGCTCATCGGCGCTGAGTACCATCCAGCGCCGCAGCAACTGCTCTGTACCAGCCAAGGTATCCGGCTCGATGATGGCGCAGCCGTCGGTTGCAATGGTCGCCCCAAGGTTGACCTGGTCTGATAAAAGGACCGGCTTGCCGCAGGCGAGCGCCTCCGCAACAGCGATGCCGAAATTTTCCTGATGTGATGGCAGGATAAAGGCCTCCGCGGCAAAGAAAGCGCCCCACTTCTGCGGGCCGCGCAGGATGCCCGGCCAGTGGATTCGGTCCGCACAGCCCGCCTTCGCTGCAACAGCCTGCAGTTCAGTAGCCCAGCTATCGCGGTCCGGTCCGGCCATTAGCAGGTGAAGGCCCGGATCGGAAGCAGCAATGCGGCAAAATACTTCGATCAGCAGATCGCATCCTTTCTTCGGATCGATGCGGCCAAGGAAAAGTAGAAATCGCTTGTCGCGCAGTTGCGGAAGCGCAGCGTAAAAAGCCTCTTGCAAAGTATCGGGAGCTTCCTCCGGCAGGTCGACGCCATAAGGCACGATCTCTGACTTCCAGGAGGAAAAGGCAAAACTTTGCCGTGCAAGCTCCCGTTCGGTTGCGGTTGTAAACAGGACACGAAAGGCGCGGCGCAGCACCCAGAATTCCACCATGTACCAGTACGGCAGTTTCTTTAGGTGTTTCATGGGGAAGCGCCGCTTGAAATACGGGTCTAGCATGCCATGGGCAAAAACCATATACGACGTGTGCTTGCCAGCGGCCAGCATGGTGGCCAAACCGCAGTACTGCCACATACCGTTCAGCAGAAAGCCGTCAAAGCGGTCCCGATTTGTCCGCAGCCATGGGTACAGGTGCCGGTGATAACCGTACACGGATCGAATGGGGCCAAGTCCGTAGGCAGGAAAGGGCAGGTCTCGCAGGCATTCGGCATCCGGTGCGTCCAGGGTGACGACCTCGCCGGTGCAGCCATCCGAGGTTTGCGATAACAGCAGCCGGACACCTTCCGCGGGTCCACCAGCTGCGGGGTCGAGCGTGCTGATGATGTGCAGAATATGCATCCGCTACCAGGCCTCCGTCGCAGGCTGCGGATCGTGCGATCGCGTGACGTACTGCAGTGCCGACCGCAGGCCCCTGACATCTTCCGCATAGCTCCAGTTGGCAATGATCTCGCGGCTGCGCTGTCCCATGGATTCCGCCCGTCCCGGCACCAGCGTCACTGCAAGAGCGTCACGCAGCGCGGCGATGTCGCCAACCGGGTACACAAAGCCGTTTTCACCATGCCGGACCAGGTCGAAGGCACACCCCGCATCCTCTGTGACGATCACGGACAGGCCGCAGGCCATGGCTTCATTCGTGATCAGGCCCCATGCTTCATGGCGCGACGGCAGGACGAAGACGGTGCTCAGGTTGAAGAGACGGGGCAGTTCGCTCTGGTTGCGAAATCCTGCGAACAGGACGCCTTCACATCCGCTATGTTTAACCCGCTGCTCCAGCGCAGGGCGCATCTCGCCGTCACCGACTATCAGCAGGTAAGGTGGCGGCTCGCTTGTGTCCTGCGCCCGCAGTTGCAGGTAAGCCTCCAGCAGGTGGTCGCAGTGCTTGCGCTCCTGCAGCTTGGAAGCGAACAGGATGACGGGCCTGCCGGGCGCGAGGCCGAGTTCCTGCTGCATCCGGCCGCGCGAAGCACCGGCTTCGGCACTGCGCAAAGCGAAGTAGCTGTTCTCGACCGCGTACGGCATTAGGAATTGCGGAAAGTGGTTGCCGAAATAGTGCGCCCAGTACTCCGCGTTGCGCGTGCCGATGGGCAACACGGCATCCACCATCCACCGGAGCAGCCCGAAGAAAGCTCGCTTACCCAGCAGCTTGATGCGCGAGCGGCTGCGATCCTGCAGCCACGATTCTGCCCGTAACAGTACAGGCAGTCCGAGCGCCTTTGCCGCCAGCATTGCGTGCAGTGCGTTGATCGTGGAATAGCCATGGACCCAAATTGCATCGAAAGGTTTGCCCGCGATACCTTGCCGCAGGTGGTGAAAGAATTGATACGCGATAGGGCGGGTAGGACCGGGGTCGCTGGTCTCGCGAAAGCGTGGCAGCACCACGGAACGGTAGCCATCCATCAGCGGCACATCCCACTGCACCTCCGCACCGAAGCCAGCATCTTGATACCCGCGTGCAGAGAAATCCGAGCAGAACAACACCAGCAAATCGATGTCGGGCTGAGCGGCCAGCAGGCGCAGCAGTCCGCCAGTGTGTTTGCCGAGCAGTTCGCGACTGCCGACGCCGAAGCAGAGCAACTGGCCGGCAGTATGCGTAACGTAGGGGAGGCGATCGCCGTCGCCGCGCGCGCGCAGGCCGATCTGAAGAGCCAGATCGCGGCCTCCAACGCCGAGGTGGCGAATCGCAAGTTCAGCGATTTCATGGGCGTGAGCGGCAGCCCGGGCGGCA
>CAXUEW010000333.1:0-3371 GCA_964250115.1 uncultured Terriglobus sp. | reverse complement strand
ATTTATGGGGCGCGATGATGGCGGATCCGACGTCTTTGTCCACTACAGTTCCATCCAGACCGAGGGCTATAAGAGCCTGAAGGAGGGCGACCCAGTCGAGTTCGACGTGATCCAGGGCGCGAAGGGCCCTCAGGCTGACCAGGTGATACTGTCCGCGGCTGCGTAGCCGGTCGAAAGCGCGGACCGGTACTCTGTAAGCATGGATAACATCACCATGGCGCGCCTGCTGGACGAGACGGCGGCGCTCCTCGAGATTGACGCTGCCGACCCGTTCCGCGTCCGCAGCTACCGGCGGGCGGCTGAGGCGGTTGAGCAGCAAACCACCTCGCTGGCGTCGCTGATCGACGACCCCAAGCAGTTGACCGCCATCGGCGGCATTGGCAAGGGCATGGCGGCAAACATTGTGGACCTGGTTCGGACCGGGTCCATGCCTCTGCGCGATGAGCTGCTGAAGAAGTACAAGCCCACTATGCTGGACCTGTTACGCCTGCCTGGCATGGGGCCAAAGACCGTTGCGCTGCTGTGGAGCGCCCTGCAAGTGGCCGACATGGATCAACTGGAAGCCGCAGGCAAGGCCGGCAGCCTGGCGAAGCTGCCGCGCTTCGGCCAGAAACAAATCGACAAAATCCTCAAAGGCATAGAAGATCACCGCAAAAACACCAGCCGCTACCGCATCGATGTTGCCGAAGAAACAGCCGAGAAGATTGCCGCCCTGATCCGAGAGTTTCCGGGAATCGAAACTATCACCTTCGCCGGTTCGCTGCGTCGTGGGAAAGAGTCAGTCGGCGATCTGGACCTGCTGGTAACAGGCCCGGCCTGTGAAGCCGATGTGGTTACCGCCGCAGTCGAGTACGTCGCAGCCCTGCCGCTGATTGACAACTTGCTCGCCAAGGGCCAGAACAAGGTCAGCTTTACCCTTCGCAACGGCTTGCAGGTTGACGTTCGGCTGCTGCCGCGCAGCAGCTACGGCGCAGCGCTGCAATACTTCACCGGATCAAAGATGCACAACGTGCTGCTGCGGCAAAAAGCCTTGCGGCGCGGCTACACCCTGAGCGAGTACGCCCTAGCGCGCATGAACCCGGAAGAGGGCGAACAGGCAATTGTCGCGGCTGCAGACGAGGCAGGCATCTACGCCGCGCTGGGCATGCAGTACATTCCACCGGAGCTGCGCGAAAACTGTGGCGAATTGGACGCAGCCGAAGCAGGCACCTTGCCCACGCTGATTTCCCTCAACGACATTCGCGGTGACGTGCACATGCACACCGTCGCAACCGACGGCCGCGAGACCATCCGCGACATGGCCGAGGCGGCCGCGCGGCGCGGCTTGAAGTACATCGCAATTACCGACCACTCGAAAAATCTCGCCATGACCAACGGCCTGGACGATGCTCGAGCGCAGGAGCATGTACGCCAGATTCGCGCGGCCGATGTCGAAATGGAAGGCCGCATCCGCGTCTTTGCCGGTATCGAAGTCGACATCCTGCAGGAGGGCGAACTCGACCTGAGTGACGAAACCCTCGCGCAGATGGACGTGGTCATCGGCAGCGTGCACTCGCACTTTCAACTGCCAGCGGATGAGATGACAGCACGCCTGTTACGAGCGGTGGAGAACCCTTACTTGCGCATCCTGGGCCATCCCACCGGGCGCAAAATTCTTCGCCGCGATCCCTATGAGTACGACCTGGATGCCGTGCTTCGGCGCTGTGCCGAACTGGGCGTCGCCGTCGAGCACAACGCCGCACCCGCACGTGCCGACCTGAGCGATCTGAACCTGCGCAAGGCAAAGGCGCTGGGCTGCCGCATCAGCATCAATACCGACGCCCACAGCATCGAGGACCTGGACAAGATGCGTTTCGGCATCACCCAGCTTCGACGCGCCTGGCTCTCTCCGGCGGACGTGATCAACACGCTGGATGCGGACGCCTTCCTTGCGGCGCTGCGGCCACACCCTGTCGCGGTGGGAGCCTAGAGCCATGGCTGAAATGAAGCTCGATGGCGGCGTCGCCCCCCGGCGATCCATGCTTGTCCCCATTCTGCTTGCGCTGCTTGTTCTAGCTGCCGCCGCTGCATGGTTCGCAAAAGTGTATGTGCATCCTTCGGTTACCGGATCGGTGTCTGCCGTCAAGACGTTGCCGGTGCACGTGGTGTACAAGCATGCCACCGGCGGTGCCAACATGACAGTCGGTGCGGACCAGACGGAAGACGCGCTCTACGTTGTCGTCAATGTCACGCTGAACAACAAGTCCGAAGTGCCGCTCTTCCTCAGCAGCTTTCACGGCACCTTTACGCTCGAAGACGGCTCAGTGATGGAGGCAAGCGTCATCGAAAAGGATGACCTCCCACGCGTCATGGCCATGTTCCCGAAGCTGAAGGAACAGGCTGCTTCACTCGGTAGCCAGCCGCTACTGCGTGAAGCCTCCATTGCAAAAGGCATGACGGGCGGCGGCTATTTAGTCATGTACTACAACATCCCGCCAGGCATCTGGGCCAAGCGAAGGGCAGCCGATGTCAGCATCGACTTCTACCACCAGGACCGGCTCACGCTGCAACTGCCGAAGTAGAAACCTCCGTCATCCTGACCGAGCGAAGCGACCGAAGAATCCCGATACATTGCCAGCCAACTCAAAAGCCTCGGGTTTCTCGCGACAAAAGCATCTCGTCTTCATGGCGCGTGCATCCGTGTCGGAATCTTTCGCTTCGTTACCCCTTCATATCAACTACACAGAAACGTAATCAGTAAGTTACAGGCGAAACCTGCACGGAATCTGCACAGAATCAACGGGAGACGGAGGCTGACATTGACATTGGTCACCGACAAAGCGGAGCTCGAACCTGGCCTCGTCATCTTCCGGCGCGGCGATGTGGACCACAGTATGTGATATTGCCGCATAAAGATTCCCAAAGCCAATGCTCTTTGCGCCGTCTGTACCCTGCGCAGCGCAGGTCGCGCCGACCGTTACAAAACAGTCTCCCCATTGCGGACGTCTCCCGCATTCGCCGCGAGCGGTTTTACCGCGTATCTGCACAGCTCCTACACAGCCATTTAGCGCTTGTTTTATTCACTGAAATCAGCAGTATGAAATTCCTCTACTTCACGCTAGGGCTATCGTCCGCCGCAAGATCACCCAGCGCATACTGAATGCCCGCCAGCACATGCTCCAGGATGGGGGTCATGGCGTACACATGTTCACTGTGGCCCAGCGCCTCGTAGAACACGCGGCCTTTGCCCTCGTGCCGAAGCCAGCTCAGGCCGTAATCGCCATCGGTGCGCTTGGTTGCCGCTGGCTCCAGCGCCTTGTCCGCGTCTGACATCTTGGCGTAGTTCAGACTGGTCAACACGTGCACGCGCTTGCGTGAAAATGAATCCTGTT
>CAXUEW010000332.1:252-3386 GCA_964250115.1 uncultured Terriglobus sp. | reverse complement strand
TTCGCAACTTCTACATGCGGCGCGTGCTGCGGATTTTTCCGCTGTATTACGGTGTTTTGTTGCTCCTGTTCGCGCTAACGCCAGTACTCGCAATTCAGTGGCACGGGCTGCAACTGCCTTTGTTGCTGTACCTGCAGAACGGCTGGCGGCTGCAGCCGCTGACCGAGCTGATGGGAAGGAACATCTCGCTGAATCACCTGTGGTCGTTGGCGATTGAGGAGCAGTTTTATCTGATGTGGCCCCTCGCGGTGTTTCTGGCACGAACGCCGCGCCGGGTCCTGGCCGTTGCAGGTGCTGGATGTGTACTGGCGCTGTGCCTCCGGCTGACCCTTTGGGGCTTATGGCACAACGGGCTGACCACGCACTTCAATGTGTTTGCACGTGCGGATGCGTTGCTGCTGGGTGCCGTGCTGGCCCTGGCCTACCGCAGTCATTGGTGGCCAATGGTCCTGCGTTGGAGCCGGCCGGCGTTCCTCGCACTGGCTGCGCTGCTGATTTTTTCGATCGTCGAAAGTGGCGTCTGGCCGTTCCGGTCGCCGTTCTGGCCTTGCGCCGTGCACTACTCGTTTGTCGCGCTGGCTTCTGGTGCTCTGCTGGCATGGTCGTTGCGCGCAGGCATGTTCTCGCGCATGTGCAGTTCGCACGTGCTTCGCTTTTTTGGCAAGTACAGCTACGGCCTGTACGTACTGCACATGACCTTCCTGCCTCTGCTTTCGCGAGTGATTCGTTCCTTCCTGTTGCATCTCTCCGGCAGCAAAGGTGTCGCGGTCATTGGAACCGCTATTCTGGTGATTGCCATCTCCTCAGCCGCCGCCTGGCTATCGTTTCACTTCTATGAGAAGCGCTTCCTTCGATTGAAGCGCTACTTCGAATACGAGCCCCGCCCGGCGTCGTGATCTTGCACGGGCTGTAAAGCGCAGAACGCATCCGCGATCCACACAAACCAGTCGACCGCTACAACGAGGACACTAGCGATGGCAAGAGAGTCCGTCATGGACGAGTCCACAACAGGGCGTCACATCCCGGCGCTTGACGGCCTTCGCGGAACAGCGATCCTGATGGTTCTCTTCCTTCATCTGTTCGCTGCCAACAACAATCCGCAGGGTGGTGCGCTGGTTCGCTTCTTTGCGCAGTTCCGGCTGGTCTGCTGGATCGGCGTTGACCTGTTCTTCGTTCTTTCCGGCTTTCTGCTCACGGGCATCTTGTACGACACGCTGCAGAGCAAGCATTTCTTCCGTAACTTTTACGGCAGGCGGGCACTACGCATCTTTCCGCTTTACTACGGCTTCTTTCTAGTAATGATTCCTTTGGCCTATGCCGCCGGTTACCCATGGTCGCGAGGCGTCTTTACTTACCTGACGTACACCATCAGTCTTATCCCGTTTGGCGTCAGCTATTGCGAGGCACCGTGGCTCAACATTAACCACTTCTGGACCCTGGCCATCGAGGAGCAGTTCTACCTTGCGTGGCCGCTCGCGATTTTTTTCCTGCGCACAAAACGCCGCATTGTGACAGCAGCGCTGCTCGGCGTGGCATGTTCATTTTCAGTTCGCCTGTGGCTGGAAAGCTCCGGGCGCGCGGCCAGTTACCCCTACCTGGTGTCCTCTTGGACACCGGCCCGGCTCGATTCCCTGCTGCTGGGTGCCGTGCTGGCGATACTGATTCGCTCGTCTCGAAGGGCACAAGTCTTCCGTACAGCGCCATGGGTGCTGCTGGCCGGGACTGTCTTGCTATCCGGGTACACCATTTTTCGAGGTAGCTTCGACACGATGACAGATGGCCTGACGGCAACCGTGGGATTGACGCTTCTGGGATGTACCTTTGCCGCGTTGATCGCGGTTTCACTGCGCCCGACGAGCCTGGCCTCATCGTTTTTCTCCGGCAGCATCCTGCGCTACTTCGGCCGGTATAGCTATGGCCTGTATGTGTATCACTACACGTTGAAGGCGGCTTTCGACCACTACTGCCATCCATGGCTAGAGGCGCGGATCCCCTCAAAACTGGCGCTACTAGCCTTGAGCGGCGGATCGGTCGCGCTTGCTTCCATCGCACTGGCCTTTGTTTCCTTTCACAGCTTCGAAAAGCTGTTCCTCCGCCTCAAGGGCCACTTTGCAGACGACACGCCCACCCCAAAGCTTCGGCAGGACATTGAAGGAGCCGCAACGCTGTAGGTGGGACTTTATTCGCTTTTTGTTTGCCTACCCCCACGGAGCGATGCTAGGATTGGGTCACGCAGCAAGGAGACCATTCAGTGGCCGATGAAGCACGCAACAGAGCCGTAGAACTCGCCCTTCAGGGCATTGAAAAGCAGTTTGGCAAGGGTTCGATCATGCGTCTGGGCGCAAAGGACGCGATCGTGCCGATCTCGGTCATTTCGACTGGATCGATCTCCTTCGACGCAGCGCTGGGCGTCGGCGGCGTGCCGCGTGGCCGCGTCGTTGAAATTTACGGGCCGGAATCGTCCGGCAAAACGACAATCACCCTGCAGATCATCGCGGAGGCACAACGTGCCGGCGGCCTGGCTGCTTTTGTGGACGCCGAGCACGCACTCGACCCCGTCTACGCACGCAAGCTGGGTGTGGACACCGACAACCTGCTGATCTCGCAGCCCGATTACGGCGAACAGGCGCTTGAAATTACCGAGGCACTGGTGCGCTCCGGCGCTATCGACGTGCTTGTGGTCGACTCGGTTGCGGCGCTGGTGCCGAAGGCCGAACTTGATGGCGAAATGGGTGACTCCCACGTCGGGCTGCAGGCTCGGCTAATGTCGCAGGCGCTGCGTAAGTTGACCGGCACCGTATCCAAGAGCCGCACCTGCCTGATCTTTATCAACCAGATCCGCGAAAAGATCGGCGTCATGTTCGGCAGCCCCGAAACTACCACGGGTGGCCGTGCGCTGAAGTTCTACTCGTCCGTCCGCATCGACATCCGTCGCATCGGCGCGGTCAAGGAAGGCGATGTCGTCGTGGGTTCGCGCACCAAGACCAAGATCGTCAAGAACAAGGTCGCCGCACCTTTTCGCGAGGCCGAGTTCGACATCCTGTACGGCGAAGGCATCTCGCGCGAAGGCGATGTGCTTGACCTTGCCGTCGTCCACAACATTGTGGAAAAAAGCGGTGCCTGGTACAGCTACA
>CAXUEW010000332.1:0-242 GCA_964250115.1 uncultured Terriglobus sp. | reverse complement strand
AAACTCTTGTTCAACGCATCGGCCAGGGCCGCGAAAATGTGCGGAACTTCCTGAAGGCCAACCCGCCCATCTACGAGAAGATGAACGCCGAGCTTCGCAACAAGCTGCAGATTGGCGCAAGCTCGCTAACACCCCCGCCGCCACCTGCACCGATCGATGGCGAAGAGCGCGCGCAGGAAGCTGTTCGTCCCGCACCGGAAGCAGCAAGACCAGCACGCAGATAAGATTGTTCACACAAGCAT
>CAXUEW010000331.1:1069-3393 GCA_964250115.1 uncultured Terriglobus sp. | reverse complement strand
GAAGTTCTAAGCAGCGCGCCACATTCGCGATAGCTACTCGGCCATGGCGGCAGGCAGAACAATGCTGACCACGGCGCCACCTTCCTTGTGGTTCTTGATAGAGATGGCTCCTTCAACGCGTTCGCAGATGGCTCGGCAGATGGAGAGGCCCAACCCCGTGCCACCGGTCTTTCGGCTGCGAGACTGGTCGCTGCGGTAGAACGGTTCAAATAAACGATCAGGATCGTCCTCGTAAAGTCCCTCACCGTAATCGCGGATCGTAAGACAGTAGCTCCCGCCTTCAAAAATGCAGGCCACCTCAACAATGCCGTCTCTACTGCTGTGCTGGAGCGCGTTCACCAGCACATTCGAACACAGCAGAAGCGCATCCTGTAAGTCGAGGGAAACAGTTACACGGGGAAGGCGCGGTGTGATCAGCGTGATCGTTTTCGAGTCGGTGAGCGGCTGGCTTTGCTGAATCGCGCGGTGTATCACATCGTCCATGCGACATGTCTGCACACCCTGCTTCTGTTGCTCGAGCCTTGCAAGCGTCAGCATCTTCTGCACTGTGCGCTCCAACCGCATCAGGTCTTCTAACGCAAGGTGCAAGCCGCGCTCGTGCTCTTCAACTGTTCTTCTTCTCATCTGAAGAAGTTGCACGGACGATTTCAGGATCGCGAGATCCGTCTTCAGTTCATGCGCCGCGTCGCTGGTAAACCTTTTCTGCTGAGCAAACGCTCGTTCCAATCCTTGGATCGAGGTTTTGATCGCGGCGGCCAGGGGTTGGAGTTCCAAGAAGTTTTGAACACTGCGGGGTGGTTCAAAGGACCAGCTTAGAGGTGTAATCATCGCCGCAGCGTCAGCCAACTGGCGGACGGGCAGCAGCATCCGCCGTACCAGCCACACCAGCAAAAGAGCCGTGGAGCCGAAAAGAACAAATGTGCAAAGGACGACAAAGCGAATCGCTTCCAACACCTCGTGCCAGACGCGATTTTCAGGCTGACCGTAGGTGATGGTGATTCGATGATGGATGCCGCCGCCTGAGTCGGGATCGATGACTCGGTCGCCTTGCAGCGTGAAGAACAGGTAGGACAAGCCCTGCAGGTTGAACTCGTCCGCGCTCATCTGTCACCTGGTAAACAGCAGAAGCCGGTATGTTGAAACCTTTCTTGTCGAGCAGGACCTCATCATTCATATCCTCCTGCACCGAGCCAAAGAGACCGTTCGCGACCTCGCGCAGATTAGCGTCGAAGGCTTTGTACTGGATACGCTCTTCATGAATTGTTACAGCGCCGATAAGCGCGAGCGCTGCGAGGGATTCCAGTGCTAAGACAGCAAGAATAAGCCGTCGTGCAATGGAGGATTTTCCTGCGTTCACAGACTGATTCCGCGCAGCCGGTAACCCCGGTGTCGCAGCGTCTCGATCAACGGTTCTGTACCCGGCAGGTGCAACTTTTTTCGCAGGTTCGAAACGTGCGCCTCGATGACGTTCGAGTGATGCTCCCACTCCAGATCGTAGAGGTGCTCCAGCAATTCCTGCTTTGAGACCACGGCTCTCGGCCGGTGTGCCAGGTACTGCAGCACGCGAAATTCGGTCGGAGACAATTCAATGAGCTGCCCGGCACGGTGAACTGTCTGCTGTATGGTGTCGAGCTCGATGTCGGCAACTGTAAGAACTGGCGTGGATGTGCCTTTGGAGCGCCGGACAAGTGCCCTCACGCGAGCGATCAATTCTCCGAGATCGAACGGCTTGGCAAGGTAGTCATCAGCGCCGCCGTTCAACAGTTCGACAATTGTCTCCTTTCCTTCACGTGCAGTAAGGATCAGCACAGGTGTGTGACGCTTCTGCATGCGCATATCCCTTAGAACTTGCTGGCCACTCTTTCCAGGCAGCATAAGGTCCAAGACAATCACGTCAAACACGTCCTGACCTACCAACTGCGATGCGAGGATCCCGTCGCCCGCATGATCCACTGCAAAGCTGGCTTCTCGCAACGCTTCTGCAATGTTGCCAGCGAGCCGTTCTTCATCCTCAATCAGCAAGACTCGCAAAGGGGTCCCCTAAAGCATTTTCGCATCAGTCAGTGACGCGAAAATGCAATTAGCAAGCCGGGTGTGACCGACCTTCGACGTGTCTGGCTTTGCCAAGGGTTTGATTGTGCGCCGGATCGGAAAAGCTGGCTCTTCGCGACACTAACTCTCTCGGCTGTAAAGCAGGAGTGCAATTCAGTTGCATCTTCCCTCTTTCGAATCCACCCCCACTTATTGGACCGCTTCTGACACAGGCGTCCGGTACCGCTTCAGCAACTGCTCCCGCTCGACATACACGCTTTCACCCGCTGCCT
>CAXUEW010000331.1:0-1059 GCA_964250115.1 uncultured Terriglobus sp. | reverse complement strand
GCCTCAATGATCTCGATGCAGGCATGGTCGATGTAACGGAGATCGCCTTCATGGATGTACACGGTGACGCCGGCACGAATCCCGTCGAGTGCGCGCGAGATCTTCGGAATTGCCAGAAACGTTCCTACGCCTGCCAGGTACATGTCTACGCGGGTCGCGCTGTCCTCCACCCGGATCACCAGGTGCGTCAGCTTCCAAAGCGTCCACAGCAGGGAGAGCCCGATGCCGACCAGCACGCCCGTCAGCAGGTTGGTGCCGACAATCGTCAACATCGAAATCATGTACACGATGACCGGAGGCCAACCAAACCGCTTCAGGTGCAGGATGTCCTTTGGCTTGACCAGGCGGATGCCCGTCAGCACAAGCACTGCGGCTAGTGATGCCATCGGTATCAGGCGAAGTACGCTCGAGAACACGACGACCGAAATGAGTATCCATAAACCGTGCAGGATTGTGGATCGCCGCGTCTCCGCACCCGCCTGCACGTTGGCCGAGCTGCGCACGATCACGCCCGTCATCGGCAGCGCACCCAGGAAACCGCAAAGCATGTTGCCGATGCCCTGCGCCGTCAGTTCCTTGTCATAGTCGGCGCGCACCTTTGTCTGCATCTGGTCGACGGCTGCCGCGGAAAGCAGCGTCTCAGCGCTTGCGATAAACGCGAGCGCTGTCGCCGTACCCAGCAGCGATCCCCAGTGAATGCCCCTGAAGTTCGCCATCGTCGTGAAGCTGACCATTGCGCCAAGGCTTGCGGGGACATCGATCCGCCGGATGGAAAGGTGCAGCAGTTGCGCCATGAGCGTGCCCGCGGTAATGCCTAGCAAGGCAGCAGGCACAAGCTTTAGCGCCTTTGGCCGCAGACGCTCCCAGGCAAGAATGACCAGCAGCGTGACCACGCCCACAAGGAACGCCCACTCTTCTTTGCTGCCGTCCAGCGGAAACAGCCCCTTGAGAAGGGCCTCGCCCATGGCCATGATGTTTGCCGGCCCTGTTGCCTTGGGTGCGCGGTCCAGGAACACGTGGAACTGCTGGATGACGATGAGCACGCCGATGCCGGCCAGC
>CAXUEW010000330.1:0-3411 GCA_964250115.1 uncultured Terriglobus sp. | reverse complement strand
CTCGCTACACCTTGTGCTCTTCCACGACTCTGCGGAAGAGCTGCCTATCCAGCAGGTCGCGCGCGTCAAAGTGGGCCCGTACTACACCAACACGCGCGAAGGCCTGCGCATGGCGCGGCGCATCCTGTCCCGCTCCAACAAGGACATGAAGCAGATCGTGATGATCACGGACGGCAAGCCATCCGCGCTGACGCTCGAAGATGGCCGCATCTACCGCAACGCCTTCGGCCTAGACCCCATGGTCATCGCGGAGACGCTGGAAGAAGTAAGCCGCTGCAAGCGCGCCAACATCGTCATCAACACCTTTATGCTGGCGCAGGATTTTGCGCTGATGCAGTTCGTGCAAAAGGTCAGCGCCATGTGCCGCGGCAAGGCCTACTTCACCAGCCCGGATAAACTCGGCAGCTATGTGCTGCAGGACTTCATGAACCGACGGATGAAGACGATCCACTAGCCCGCCCGGCTCCGGTTCGTGCGCAACCCGCTGTCCTGTAGCATCTGCAAGGCGGCGGTTTCGACATGTTCCACGTGAAAATTGAGCAGGATGAAGACGGAGTCTACATCGCAACTGTTCCGTCCATGCCAGGGTGTGTATCAGATGGCGTTGCGCGTGAAGAAGCACTCTCGAACATCAAGGACGCCGTGCAAGGCTGGCAAACAGCTGAAGATGACAAACATTCACAAGTACAGTGACCAATTGACCCTTGCTGCCTTTGAAATCTCGTCTAACCACCACCCAATGTCCTCTACATCATCTTTGCCATAGGAAACAAAGAAGCCCTTCCCTGGGTCTCGTTCAACCTTGCGAACTATGAGGCCAGTAATGGCTGGCAATCCGTTCGCAACAACAAATCCCGCCAGATTGTTGAGACCTTGGAGCTGCAAGCTTTGGCCTACATCTTTGCCTATTTGCTGAAGGCCCAGAGCGGCGTGTGCATCGCTATAAGTTGGAAAGGTTCTCGGATCGGACGGATCTGCGATCTTCAGCTTACCTGCAACGTAAGCCAGTAGCCGCTTTCCCTCGGGCGAAAGCTGTGTCATATAGGTCCTTGCCTGTTGCTAACTTCGATGCAGACCAGCATACAGCGAGCAGAAGTTCACCAGCAGACACTCCCATGTCTCTAGGAGACATGGGCACCCTTGATCGTTTACATGCGTTCCGCGGATGAGCGCTGCCACACCAGATAGGTTCCCCAAGCGGCAATGGAGCAGTTATCCATCACGCGACCGTCGCGGATCATCTGCTCAAACTCTTCCACGCGCACGCGGTGAACGGTCAGTCCTTGCTCTTCGGCTTCTAGGTCCATCTCGCCCTGCGTGAGGTCTTCCGCCAGCCATACGTGGTGCATTTGCCGCATGGCACCGTAGGCAATCCAGTTGCGGCCGATCTCTGTCATGCGGGCGGCGTGGAGGCCGGTTTCCTCGCGCAGTTCGCCGCGTGCCAGTTCCTCAATGTTGGGGTCGGGCACTTCCCATCCACCCTGCGGAAACTCGTAGAAGCTGCCCTGCACCGTGTAGCGGAACTGGTGAACAAGTGTGAGAAAGTCACCCTGTGACGTACGTTCCAGCGGGATGATGATGCAGGCCGGATCCTTGTCCAGCACGCCGTAAATGCCTCGTGCGCCATCCCCACGCTCGATGATGTCTTCGCGCACGTGCGACCACCTGTTCCGGTACACCGTGCGCGTGCTGATGGTCTTGATGGGGATGTCAGGCATCTCGCTTGATTGTAGAAGTCCCATAATCCGCACCCCTCACGCTCGTCATCCTGAGCAGAGCGAAGGATCCCAACGGATCATCGTCCTGCAACTGCAGTATCGGCTTTCTTGCTAGAAAGCTTCAGGCTGCATGGCTTAGGCAAACGTTGCAGGGATCCTTCGCTTTGCTCAGGATGACGGCGTACTCAGGACGAAGGTCCGCGTGAGACGAGGCCTACCAGCGCGAGCGGCTACCGCGTCGAACTGACCTGCTCACTGTCGGGCTGCAGGACTTCCAGGTGCGACGGGTACTTCGGCGAACTGAAGACCGTGATCGTCTCCGGCTTGTACGCCGAAACCGGCGCGGTCATGATGTTCGGTACATACGTCTGCGGGTTGCGGTCGTACAGCGGAAACCAACTGGACTGCACCTGCACCATCATGCGGTGGCCCTTCAGGAAGGTGTGATCCGCGCCGTGCAGGCTCCACTTGTACTCTTCAACGGCGTTGGCCTTGATCGGCTCCGGCTTCTCGAAGCTCTTGCGGTAGCGGCCGCGGAAGATCTCGTCCACGATCATGAGTTGGTAACCGCCCATGCCGCCCGGCGCGTCGTCCGGGTAGACGTCGATCAACTTCACCACCCAGTCACCGTCTGTGCCTGAGGTAGACGCGAAGATGTCTGCAACAATGTCTCCCGTGACGGTTGTGTCGCGGTCAAGTGCTGGCGAGGTAAAGCTGGCCTGATCCGCGCGCTTCGTGACAAAGCGCTGATCTTCTGCCAGCCAGAAGCGCCACTTGGAGTCTTTGCCGTATGTCGACTGGATTGGCCGCGCGCGATAAGGAACCGGGTTCGCCGGGTCTGCGGTGTACTTCGCCTCAAACGTCGCTTTTGGAGCCGTGAAGCTGAGCGTCTTGCTTGCGCCAAGGTAGAGCTTTGCAGGGTGAAAGCCGGACTTAGGCGGCCATTGCGCATAGTGCTGCCATTGGTTGCTGCCTGTACGAAAGCTGGCCGTGTCCTCAAGGTTGAAGCCGGGCTTGTCTTTTAGGTAAAGCTCGAAGAATGGTGCCTCGATGGTCTTGCGGTACTCCGTGCCGGTGGGTTGGCCGAAGTCGGCTGCCCCCAGCTTTTCGCCGGGGCCTGCCCAGCCGCCATGGTTCCATGGTCCAAGCGCGAGATAGACCTTGTGCGCGGGGTCGTTACCCTCTTCCGCACGCAGATGCTTGTACTCCTCCTGCGGACCCCACATGTCTTCCTGGTCGAACCATCCGCCTACCTCCAGCGTGGGCACTTCTGGCTTGTGCAGGTGCTCTTCCACGGCCATCGCATGCCAGAACGGTGAGTACTCCGGCTCGGCCAGAAACCGCTTGGCCGTTGGAAGCTCGGTCATCTTGGCATCGGCAGCGGCACCGGCGAAGTTTACGTGCTTCAGAAAGTAATCAAAGGTGTCCTCGGTCATGCTGACGCGCTGGTCGTCCTTGGCGCGCTCCAGTTGCAGTACGTAGTCGTACCCGTAGGTCTGGCGAAAAGCACCGTTGTGGAAGAAATCATCGCCCAGCCAGATGTTGGTCATGGGTGCCTGCGGAGAGATGGCCTTTACCGCCGGATGATGATCGACACCAGCCATCATCGCGAGAAAGCCTGGGTAAGAGACACCCAACACACCCACGCGGCCATTGTTGTTCGCCAGATTCTTTAGCATCCATTCGACGGTGT
>CAXUEW010000329.1:1277-3437 GCA_964250115.1 uncultured Terriglobus sp. | reverse complement strand
CGGCTCGTCCATCAAAAAGCTGAACCGGACAACAGAAGCAGCGCTGCAGACTGCGGAGAAATTTGCCGCAATCGGCGCGATGGCATGGGGCGCGCCCTACCCTAAGAACGATTTCGCAACCGCATGGAAGCGCGTTCTGTTGCTGCAGTTTCACGACAGCATGGCGGCGACCACGCTGCCCGACCACGAAGATACCGCGCGTGACGGCTACGGACGCGCCCGCGACATCGCCACGGATGCGCTTTACGCCTCGGTGCAGCGGCTGGCCTGGCAGGTGCCCACGACCGATCCAGATTCGAAGTACATCGTTGTCTTCAATCCACATGCATGGCCGGCAAAGCTCAACATCGAGTACGACCTTGGATGGGAAGAAGGCACGCCCACGCGTGTGGAAGACGAAGCCGGGAAGTCCGTCCCCTTCCAGTGGATTCCTGCGTCGGCGGTAGTGAATCATCGTCAGCGGTTGGTAGCAGCGGTGGACATGCCTGCAATGGGCTACCGGCAGTTGCGCATTGTGAAGCTCGCCAAGGAAGAACCGCGTCCTGCGAACGCTCCAACCGCTACGGCGAACACGCTTGAGAACGAACACCTGCGCCTTACGTTCGGGCCTTCGGGTGCAGTCCGTCTCTTCGATAAAGACGCAAAGCACGAGATATTTGCAGGCGGCGACAAGGGCATGCGCGCGATGGTGCTAGACGACAACAACGATACCTGGGCGCACAAAGTACATGTGTATGACCAGGAGTTGGGCGCTTTCACGCGTAAGGATCTCCGCATCATCGAGAGCGGCCCGCTGCGTTCCCTACTGCGCGAAACGCTCACCTACAACAACTCCACGCTCAGGCTGGATTGGATACTGTACGCGGGCGCACGGAACGTTGAAGTGCGTGCGACGCTGGACTGGCACGAACACCTGAAGCTTCTCAAGTTCTCATTTCCCATTGACGTGGCAACACCGCAAGCCACGTACGAAACAGCATTTGGTGCCATGCAGCGTGACAACCGTGGTGAAGAAGATCCCGGGCAGCGCTGGATTGATGTCTCAGGAAAGGCAAGCGGCCAGCCCTACGGCCTGACCGTGATCAACGACGCAAAGTACGGTTACAGCGTGCACGGCAATGACATGCGCGTGTCCGTTGCCCGCAGTGCCGTTTATGCCAATCATGAGCCCAAAATGCTGGTGCCGGGCATGGATTACACATGGATGGACCAGGGCGTGCAGACCTTCCGCATGCTACTGGTGCCTCATAGTGGATCGTGGCAGGACGCGGGCGTTGTGCGCACCGCAGAGGAGTTTGTAGCGGAGACACCCATCCTGTACCAGGGCATTCATCCAGGCACCAGGCCGGGTGCGGCGAGCTTTCTTTCGGTCGATGCGCCGGACATCGTTGTGGAAGCTGTCAAGCAATCGGAAGACGGTGAGGACCTGATCGTGCGGTCGTACGAAACGGCTGGCCAGAACTCGCACGCCACGCTGCAATTTCCTTCACTGAAGAAGAGCTGGACCGGAAACTACCATCCATACGAGATCAAGACGCTGCGCATTGACCGGCGCACCGGGAGCATGAAAGAGGTCGACGCGCTTGAGCGGTGAGGCTGCGAGCGCGCACGGCAGTTCCGCGCAGCACCGCACGGACGTACTGGCGGGCATCGACATCGGCGGCACCAAGACCGCGGTGGTGCTGTCGGCGAACGCGCCCGACGTGTTGTGGCGTGAAGAGTTCGAGACGCTGCCGTCTTTGGGTCCGGGTCACACGATCGAGAAGATCGTTGCCCTGCTGCATCGCGCTCTCGCAGATACTGGCACGCAGATGTCAGCCATCGGCGTCAGTTGCGGCGGCCCTCTGGATCGTGTTCGCGGCATCATTCAGCGGCCTCCGAATCTACCCACGTGGGACGACGTCGCAATCAAGCAGGTACTGGAGCAGGAGTTCGGCGTTCCATGCTTTGTCGAAAACGATGCGAATGCCGGAGCCGTGGCAGAGCAGCAGTTTGGGGCAGGGCAGGGTTGCCAGCACATGGTCTTTCTCACCATGGGAACCGGCCTGGGTGCCGGCCTGATCCTGAACGGGCGCATTTTTCACGGCGCATGCGCAATGGCTGGCGAAATCGGTCATGTACGGCTAACTGAGGGTGGCCCGGAAGGCTACAACAAGGCCG
>CAXUEW010000329.1:0-1267 GCA_964250115.1 uncultured Terriglobus sp. | reverse complement strand
CTTTCGCCCGCGGGGATCGCCAGGACGGCCCGCTCCTCGGCGGTGAGCGCGGCCACCTTGCCGCTCTTGACGGCATCGGGCGGCGGCATGGCTCAGCATGCCGCTCAGGCTATCCAAGAAGCCCTGCAAAGGGGCGGGCAGACGCTGCTTTCGTCATCCATGCCAAACGTCACGGCGCGCGACGTGGGCAATGCTCTGCTGGCGAACGATGCCGTTGCAGCCACCATTGTGCGCCGGACCGGAACACGCCTGGGCGAGGCGCTTGCGATTCTCGTTGACCTGCTAAATCCGCAGCGCATTGTGATCGGTGGGCTGGCGCTGCGCTTTGGCGAGACACTTCTGAAGCCCGCCCGGCAGCGCATGATGGAGGAAGCGCTCGCGGATGCCGCTGCCGCATGCACTGTGCTGCCTGCGGCGCTGGGCGAACGTATCGGCGACGTTGCCGCGTTGTGTGTCGCCATGGGATTGCACAACTAGCAAGCCTCGGTTCACGCCGATCGTGTGCGCGGCTCGCGGCACGATCCACGCACCACGAGATCGACTTTCATGGTGACGGTGCGCTGCTTTTCACGCTTGGTCGTCATTGCCTCAAACAGCAGTTCCGCGGCGCGGGTTGCAATGCCGACGATCGGTTGGCGTATGACCGTGATCGGCGGGTTTAGCGCATCGGCAAGTTCGAAGTCGTCAAAGCCAATCAGCGACACCTTGCCCGGCACGGCGACGCCTAACTCGTGCAGCACCTTGTAGGCGTGGACTGTAAGAGCGTTCTTGATGCAGAAAACGCCGTCGATCTTCTCCCGCCCGCTCAGGTGGCGTTTCAGGGCTTCGCGCACGCTCTCCAGGTCATTCACTTCCAGTTCCGCCAGGTAGGGCAGGCCTGCGGCGGTTACCACGTCACGGTAACCGCGAACACGCCGCTTGCTGGTAAACAGCTTGCTGTCACCGGCTAGGCACAGGATGCGCTTACAGCCGCAATGCAGCAGGTGTTCGGTGGCCATCTTGGCTCCACCATAGTTTTCGCTCAACACCGTGGACGCGGCATTACCCGGGAAGGGACGGTCAAAACACACCACCGGGAAACCGGCATGCTTCAACAGGTTGGCGTCGGCACCGTCACTCGGCGCGAGGATCAGGCCGTCTACCCTGCGCTGGATCAGCGTCACCACATGCTCGCGCTCGCGCTCCGGAAGGTTATCGCTCGCGGCCAGCAGGACCAGCGTGCCGTGTGCACGCGCAACGTCTTGTATCGCTGACGCTGTTACAGCAA
>CAXUEW010000328.1:2551-3453 GCA_964250115.1 uncultured Terriglobus sp. | reverse complement strand
AAGAAAATCAATCACGTAGTGCAGCACCATGCGGTCGTATAAGTTACCTATCGCTCCACCTAAGACCAGTGCAAAGCCCATGGACGCAAGCGACCACGTCTTGCCATACCGCCACAACATCACCAACACTACCACCGCAGCAATGACGGAGAAGACGATCAGTCCAACACGCACGGCAAGCGGCGAAGCCGATTCCGAAAACATGGAGAACGCCGCGCCCGTGTTCAGCACATGCGTGATGCGGAAGACATGCGGAATTACTTCGACGGCTGATCCCATTGCAACCTTCTTCGCAACGATGATCTTCGTCACACGGTCGAGCGCGATGATGAGGACGGCAATCAGCAGCAGCCATGGACGTGCGTCGCGGCTGGGCCGTGTATCGGTGTAAGGAACAGCGCTCAAGCTGGCTGCTCCTCTGTGACTTGCGCGTTTGGGGTAGGCGCATAGCCAATCGCCTGTAATGCTTCTGCGCAGCGCGCGCACACTGAAGGTAATAACGTCTCAGAACCTACATCATCGGTGTAGCGCCAGCAGCGCTCGCAACGTGTACCACTAGCGTGATCTGTGCGGACATGGATCGGAATCTTCTCTTGTCCCGGAGGAGCTAGCGTCCTGATACTTCTTACTTCTACTTCTGAGACGTTTAGTAATTCTGGTAGCGAGTCACTGTAGGTAGTCACTGCATCGTGACTAAAGTAAAAAGCATTAATAGCCACAGTATGAGCTGTTTGGCTCTCGCTAGAAGACGTTTGCTCTGGTGAGAACACGGTCTGAACAAAGACTTTTGCTTCTATCGCCTTACCCAAGCTGCCACTTTGCCTCAGCGACTCCAACTGGAGTTTGACTCTGTCTCTAAGCTCCAACAAAGCTCGCCACTGCGTAGCTAACTTAATTCGTTC
>CAXUEW010000328.1:1399-2541 GCA_964250115.1 uncultured Terriglobus sp. | reverse complement strand
TCATCCGCACTCAGCGGACAGATAAACGTGTGCGGAAGGAACTCCGCGATGTGCACGCTCGTCTCACGCCCTTCCACCTTGGGCATGTAGCTCCAGACCTCATCCGCCGTAAACGAAAGGATAGGTGCGATCAGCCGCACGAGCGCTTCCGTGATCTTCCAGAGTGCGGTCTGTGCGCTGAGGCGGCGTGTGTCTTTCGGAGCCAGTGTGTAGAGGCGGTCTTTCAATACGTCAAGGTAGAAGGCGCTCAGTTCGGAGTTACAAAACTCGTTCAGCGCGTGAAAGACGCGGTGGAACTCGAAGGCTTCGTAGCTCCTGCGAACCTTCTCGACCAGCTCGGCGGTGCGGGCCAGCATGTACTGGTCGAGCGGTTGCATGGTCTCCCATGGCTGCTCGTCGGTCGCAGGGACGAAGCCGTCGAGGTTTGCCAGCAGGAAGCGGAAGGTGTTCCGCAGCTTGCGGTAGATCTCCTCAGCCAGGCGCTTCATCAGCGGCACGGAGGCGATGACGTCTTCGCGGAAGTCGACCGACGCGACCCACAAGCGGACGATGTCGCCGCCGAGTTCGTCCATCACCTTCACCGGATCGACGCCGTTGCCGAGCGATTTTGAGAAGGCGCGGCGCTGCTCGTCGAGCGTCCAACCGCTGGTGGCGACGTATTTGTAGGGTGCGTAATCGCGCACGCCCACGCAACTGAGCAGGGAACTGTGGAACCAGCCGCGATGCTGGTCGCCGCCCTCGGTGTACAGGTCGGCGGGTGTTTCGCCGATGGGGCGGCGCAGTTCGGGTTCTGCTTCCAGCACGGCGTGCCAGCTCGCGCCCGACTCGAACCAGACGTCGAGGATGTCCATCTCCTTGCGGAAGTCAGCGGCTGCGCCGCAGGACTTGCAGGCGGTGTTAGCAGGCAACAAGTCTTCGGCGGAGTGGCGATACCAAGCGTCCGCGCTCTCGGCACGGAAGCGTTCGACGATGCTGCGATTGATCGCCGGATCGACCAGCGGCGTGTGGCACTTGTTGCACAGAAAGACGGCGATGGGCACGCCCCAGATGCGCTGGCGGCTGATGCACCAGTCGGGCCGCGTGGCGATCATGTTGCTGATGCGCTCCTGCCCCCAGGACGGGTCCCACGTGACCTTGGTGAT
>CAXUEW010000328.1:0-1389 GCA_964250115.1 uncultured Terriglobus sp. | reverse complement strand
GACGGTAGGTAGTGGCGGTGCCGTCCGGGTTGGTCATGGCCGTTTCCATGCCGATGAACCACTGCTCCGTGGCGCGGTAGATCACGGGCCGGTGGCAGCGCCAGCAATGCGGGTAGCTGTGATGGATTTCGCGCTGCGCCATCAGCGCGCCCTGCTGCTTCAGCAGTTCGATGATGGGCGCGTTGGCCTTGTGCACGTTCAGGTTGTCGTACTCCGGCAGGCCGTTGCGCAGGCGGCCTGCGTCGTCGACGTCGCAGGCTTGCGACAGGGCGTACTTGCGGCCGGTGGCAAAGTCATCCGGGCCGTGGGCAGGCGCGGTGTGCACGCCGCCCGTGCCTTGCTCCGCGGTGACGTAGTCGGCGATCACGCCGAGGATTTCGCGCGGCAGGAAGGGGTGCTGGTAAGTCGTGCGCTCGAGCTTCGCACCGGGAAACCTCGAGACTTCTCTACCAAAGGGCATACCTGCTTCGAGGCCAAGCGAGGGTCTCAGCTTGTCGGCGACTATGTAGATTTCGCCCTTCTTCCAGTTATCACGGTCATGGAGCAGTTCGACTGCGACATACTCGAGTTCCGGGTGGAAGGCGATTGCAAGCGATGCGGGTAGGGTCCACGGCGTCGTCGTCCAGATAAGGCCGAAGACCGGCAAGCCTGCAAGCGCGGGGTCGATGCTCTCCGGTGGCGACGTCAGAGCGTAGCGCACGTAGACCGAGGGCGAGGTGTGCATTTCGTACTCGACTTCGGCCTCGGCGAGCGCGGTCTTGTCGTGCATGCACCAATAGACCGGGCGCAAGCCCTTGTAGACGAACTCCTTTTCGAAAAAGGCGTAGAACGTCTCCAGGATGCGGGCTTCGTAGTCGAAGCTCATGGTCAGGTATGGGTTGTCCCAGCGGCCAAGCACGGTCAGGGCGTCCATTTCAAGCTTCTTGCGGCCGAGCTGCTCGTCGACCTTGATTTCGATGGGCAGGCCGTGGCAATCCCATCCGGGGACGTAGGGCGCGTCAAAACCGGCCATGGTCTTGGACTTGACGATGAAGTCCTTGATGCACTTGTTGAGCGCGTGGCCCAGGTGGATGGCCCCGTTGGCGTAGGGCGGGCCGTCGTGCAGGATGTACTTTCCTTTGGGTGAATCTTTGCGGGCGGCGCGAATCTGGCCGTACAGGTCCATGTCCTGCCACGCCTTTAGGCGCGCGGGCTCGTTCTGCGGCAGCCCGGCCTTCATGGGGAAGGCCGTCTTCGGCAGGTTCAGCGTGTCTTTCATCTTCAGCGGCTTTTTCGCCTCGTCCATCCGGGTCCTCTTGCGGTTCCGTCGCGATCTGCGCACCTGCGCACCGCTGCCCGGCCCCAAACTTCTATTGTAGAGGCGAAGGGTTACCCTTCCGAGTGCACCGT
>CAXUEW010000327.1:0-3502 GCA_964250115.1 uncultured Terriglobus sp. | reverse complement strand
TGGGTGACGTGCGAACCAAAGGTGCCGCTGACGTGGTGGTTCTTGCCATGGATGTCGTTTGCGATCGCCCCGCCGAGGGTCACATACTTGGTGCCAGGCGAAACCGGTAAAAACCAGCCGCGCGGTACTGCGAAATCTAATAATTGCGCCAGCGTCAATCCCGCTTCAGCCGTCAGCAGGCCCGTCTCCTGATCGAACGCCAGCAGACGGTTCATGCCGGTGGTCACCAGCAGATGGCCGTCTTTCAGCAGGCAACTGTCGCCGTAACTACGTCCCATGCCCACGGGCAGCGCGCCGGTAGGCATGCCGTTGTGTTTCTCAAGCACGGCCGGGTAGTCGCTGCTCCAGCTTAGGGGAACAATCTCCGCGTCGTAGTTGGGGTAACGGCCCCATGAGCTGAAGGGTGCCTTGCCGGAAAACGACGAATCACCATGCGAACCTGAAAGTAAGTGCGGCCCATTCGTCGTTCCGTTCTCTTGACCCGGTATTCCGTCCAATTCCACCATGACTCCTAGGATACCGGACTCACCAGGCGTACCTGTCAAGGTGTGGTGGGTGATGGAGTGGTAGATGCAGGTGTGACTGGCGCAGGCGCTGCTGTGAACAGGGGCTCCCTAATCCCATCCCTGACCACCTGCACGTAGAACAAGTCAGTGGCCACGTCGAAATGATCGCGGATGCCGGCAGTCGTCTTCCACTCGGAACTAGGATGCAGCGACGTCCAGTGCTTTGGATCGCCGGCCAGTACGGGCATGGTGAAATTTGGCTCTGCTGCCTGCCAGCGGTACTGCACGGTGCCATGGGCATCATCAAACTGCAACTGCAGCTCCGGCAGGTCAGCGTACCGAAGGTATTCATCGAACAGCGAGGTGTAGTCGTGATGAAGGTGCTGGTTGTAGTAGGCGATCACGTCTTCTGTGCCGATGTTTTTGTACCGGAAGTGTTCCGCAAACCCATGCAGGGTGGCGTACCAAAGCGCGTCATTGTTCACCACGGAGCGTAGTGTGTTCAGAAACAAAGCGGCTTTGAAGTACTGATCTTCGTCCGGTGGAACCCGATCGATGCCCCGCTGGCCCACGATGGGAAACTGGTTCTTGACCTTCGGCCTCAGACCGTTGATATAGCGAATGGCATCGTGGTGCCCCCACCTGGCTTCGACGTAGACGTCTTCCGCGTAGGTGGTGAAGCCCTCGTGGATCCACATGTCGGCTCGGTCGACGGCAGAGACGCTGTTACCGAACCATTCATGCCCGCTCTCGTGGATGATGATGAAATCGAAGCGCGGGCTGATGCCCACACCCGTCCAGTCCCGCGGGCCGTAGCTGTTCTGGAAGTGGTTGCCGTAGGCCACGACGCTTTGGTGTTCCATGCCGGAGTAGGGCACTTCCACCAGTTTGTATCCATCGCGCAAGAAGGGATACTCGCCAAAATACTTGTTGTAGATAGCCAGCATCGGCTTTGCCTGCGCAAATTGCACCCTGGCCTTCGCCAGGCTCTCCGGCAAGGCATAGAAGTCAAGGGTCAGCTTACCCAGCCGGTCGCTGAAATGCCGATAGGCACCGATGTTCAGTGCAACATCGTAGTTGTTGATGGGATAGGTTACGCGCCATGTCCAGCGAGTGAACCCGTCAGGCAGCTTCTGCTGCCGTTTCAGGCGGCCGTTGGACACATCCACCAGGCCGTCCGGCACCTCCACGTTCATCTCGACGCCGTCCTGCGGCTCGTCCCGCCACTGGTCTTTGTTGGGCCACCAGATACGGGCGCCATCGTCCTCGCAAGAGGTGGCGATCCAGGGCCTGCCCTCCTCGTCTTTGCGGAAGATTAGTCCGCCAAACCGGCCCACTTCCTTAGGAAAGCCGCTGTAGAACACTGTCACATCGTAGGTTTGTCCCCGGTGCAGCGCTGCGGGCGTATCAACAAAGAAGCTATCGCCTTCGCGGCGAAACTGTACCGGCTTGCCATGAAAGATAACCTTGTCAATCGCCAACGCTTCGGTCAGCTCCAACTGGATGCGATTGCCGTCCTGAAGCATACGGAAACGTACCTGGTTGCTGCCCGAGAGGAACTTCCGCTCAGGGTCTACACGCACGCTCAGCCGGTAGAACAGCAGATCGTTATTTGCACGGTAGGGGCCATAACTTCCGCGCAAGATCTCCGCAGGGGTGGGTACCGCCGCTTCAGGCGCCGGGACAGCCTCCTGGGCATGGATTCCCATGGTGCACCCGGCGAAGAGGAGCAGGCAGAAGATTCGCGGCAGATGCATGCTGCAAGATTACGTCTGCTGCAAACAGAAGGGGAAGTGTCACTTCCGTTTCGGCATTCACCGCTTCAACAACTGCCAAGAGTAGGATGCCTGCCACGCCGCAGCAAGGCAGATTCTGTCGTGCTGCGCACCCCAGGCTGGAACACACGCGATCTCTGCATGGGTATAACCCAGGTCGACCGTCGTGTTTGTGCTGTAAGCCTTCGAGCGGTCGCCCTAGTTTGCCGGTGCTGATTGCGGAACGGCCTTGCGGGCTTCGCGGTGATCCCTTGCACTGCTTGCGATCTGTACCGTACCACGCAGTCGAATGCCGTCAGACGACGAACCCACCAGGACGTCCAGCGTGCCAGGCTCCACGCGGAAGTCGTGGACGGCCACGTCGTACCAGCCCAGCGAAGCAACCTGTACTGTCAGCGTAAATGATTTGCTTTCACCCGGTTGCAGCATGACACGCTCGAAGCCGCGGAGCGTTTTCAGCGGCTGCACGGCACGGCTCTTCTGCATGTGCGTGTAGATCTGCGGGACTTCTGCTCCCGCTACGTCGCCCGTGTTGGTCAGCGTGAAGCTCACCTTCATCTGTCCGGTTGCCGTTTCCACGTGCAGATCCTTGTAGGTGAACTGTGTGTAGCTCAGACCATGGCCGAAGGGATACAGCGGCACACCCTTGAAGTATTGGTAAGTGTACCCGCGCGATACGTCGTACTCGTTTTGCGGGGGCACGCCGTCAAGATTCTGGTAGACGGTGTAGGGCAGGTGGCCGCCTGGATTGTTCAGCCCGAACAGCGTTCGTGCGATGGCGTGGCCGCCCGCTTCGCCCGGGTACCATGCGCTCAGAATGGCAGGCACATTGTCATTCGCCCACGTGACTGCGAGCGGCCCGGCATTCATCAGCACCAGCGCGACTTTCGGATTCGCTGCGTATACAGCTTGAAGAAGGCGCTGCTGATCGCCCGGCAGGTTCAGGTCGCGGCGATCGCGGCCTTCAGCCTCGACGCGAAGGTTTGTGCCGAGGCAAAGCACAACGACATCGCTGCTCTTTGCAAGTGCTATAGCCTTTTCAATCTCTTTCTCGACGGCAGGCTTTACGAAGTCGGTCCCAATTTCGTATTGCACACGCACACCGTCACCCAGTAACGCTCGCAGGCCGTCCACTACGCTGGTCTTCACCTTGGGCGTGCCGTAATAGTTGCCGGTTTCATACCCTTCGCCGCCGGCCGGCCCTACGACTGCGACGGATTT
>CAXUEW010000326.1:0-3506 GCA_964250115.1 uncultured Terriglobus sp. | reverse complement strand
AGTTCCAGGAAGTGCATACCGAACTGAACGACTTCAATCCCAGCTATGGCCAGGACAACTACGGCGGCCAGTATGGCCGACTTAAGAACCCGACGAGTACCGTTCCGTGTGCGAATAACACTCTCACTCCTGCACCCGGTGACCCATGCACCTTTCCTGTAAATACAACAACCGTACAAGGCTCCCCGTCAATCACGGCTCAGGTACAGCAAGCGAACAATCTGACAGATTTTTTCTTCGGCAACCGCTCCGCTTACCAGCTCACAACCTACGCCATTGTGAACCTGCGCCAGCGCTACAACTTCATGTACGTGCAGGACGACTTCAAGCTGTCGCCGAACTTCACCGTAAACGCCGGTCTGCGCTATGAAATCGTGACGCCGCAGTGGGAGCGCGACAACAAGCTGGCCAACTTCGATCCCGCGACCAAGACCCTTGTGCAGGCGAGCAACGGCAGCATCGCGAATCGCGCACAGGTCAATACGCCCAAAAACAACCTGGGACCACGCGTCGGCTTCGCCTACCAATTGTCACCAAAGACGGTCATGCGCGGCGGCTATGGCATCGGCTACACGCAGTGGAACCGCGCGGGTGGCGAAAACAACCTGACCTACAACGGTCCTAACGTGGTGAACGCAAACATCTCGCAGGTGGCACCGACGGCTGCCGCACTGTGCACCAACGACACGCAGTTGCAGTCCACCTGCTTCCGCCAGACGCAGCAGGGATACAGCAACGTGCTGACCAGTGCCGCGTATTTCAACCCGGCCAACGTCACGTCCCGATACATTCCGAAAGACTTCAAAACCGGATACCTGCAGAGCTACTTCTACGGCTTTCAGCAGGACCTTGGCGGTGGATGGCTTGCTGACCTGAATTACGTTGGCAATAAGGGCACGCATCTGCAGGTACTGGCCGACTACAACCAGGCCACACCCTGCCGTGTGGGTGTCACGGCTACTACCTGCGGCTCGCTGGCATCACGTCGACCCGTGCAGGGTTACGGTTCGATCGAGATTGCTTACGGCGGCGGGTCCACCAACTACAACTCGCTGCAGTTCAAATTGGAAAAGCGCACAAAGGTTGGCCTTTACCTCTTGAACTCCTTCACATGGAGCCGCAATTTCGATATCTCTGGTGGGCACCTGGAAACGTCCAACGGCGATAATAGCCGCGTGAACTACCTGAACCCTAGCGCGGATTATGGCCCATCAGGCTATGACCAGCCGCTGGCAAACACAACTGCCATCGTGTATGACCTGCCCTACGGCCACGGCCGCCGCTTCGGCTCGGGCAGCAACAACTTCGTGAACGAGGTGCTGGGTGGATGGCAGTTGTCACTGATCAACAACATGACCAGCGGCGCGCCCATCAACATCAACTACTCCCTGGCCAACAGTTCGCCGCAGTATGTCACGGACCTGGTTACCTACCGGCCGTACCGTGTGACGGGCCAGCCCATCTACGGCAGCACGCGGACCAAGACCGCAACGAATGTGTCCGGGATCTTCAATCCTGCTGCATTTGTTTTGCCAACCGACGCGTCGGTCAACTCTGCCGCGGCGTGGGGTACCGCATCTCGCAACCTGGGCCGGAGCGACGCCTTTTACCAGGCCGACCTTGGCCTGCACAAGGCGTTCGCGCTGTGGAGCGAATCGTCCGTCTTCGATTTTCGTGCAGAGGCCTTCAACGTATTGAATAAGGTGAACTATGGTGCCGCAAACAGCACTGCTGGGGGAGGCACCTTCGGCCAGATTACTGCGGCATATCCGGCACGGCAACTGCAATTGGCAGGAAAGATCATTTTCTAACTGCCATCCTGAAGCCTGCACTAAGCAGAGCGAAGGATCCTGAGGGAGCATGCGTCACTGCTGCTCCCTCGGATTTTTTGCTGCGCTTAATGCAGAGCGATCGGACGTTCTCGCGTGAAACCCGATAGTCCTGAGCCATTGAGAGTCTCGCGGGATCCTTCGGTCGCTTCGCTCGGTCAGGATGACGGCGAGATGATCGGTGTGAGCAATGCTCGGTCAGGACGACGGCGTTTACGCGGATATGCCTTGGCGAGCGGGTGATGCTTCGAGACTCAGTCGTTCAGGACTGGTTCGTCCGCTGAACCCAGACCATGTTTTTCCATGCGGTAGATCAGCGTTCGGCGGCTGATGTCGAGGTAGCGGGCGGCCTGTGTCTGGTTGCCGTCAAAGCGTTCGAGGGCGCGGGTGATCAGGTCGCGTTCGATAGCTTCCAGGCTGATGCCGTCGGCGGGCAGGTCGATCCATAGTGCACCGGGCGTGGGAGGGTTGAGCTGCAACTCGGCGGGCAGGTCTGCCTCAGTTATCAGGTCCGATGTGGATAGGACCAGCAGGCGCTCCAGCATATTTTCAAGCTGCCGCACGTTGCCGGGCCAGCGATACGCCACAAGCTTTTGCACCACGGCCGCAGACAGCTTTGCGTTAGGCAGGCTGTGGCGCTGGCAGGCGCGCTTGAACAGCACATCGATCAGGACGGTAAGGTCTTCGCGACGTTCGCGCAGCGGCGGAATCAGCAGGGGCACCACGGCTAGGCGGTAGTACAGATCCTCGCGAAAGGTGCCGTCTTCAATCATGGCGGGCAGGTCGCGGTGGGTAGCGGCGACCACGCGCACGTCCACGCGCGTTGGCGTCACGGTGCCCAGGCGGTTTACCTCACCCTGCTGCAGAACGCGCAGCAGCTTGACCTGCGCCTCCAGCGGCAGTTCGCCCACTTCATCCAGAAACAGCGTGCCGCCGTCCGCGGCTTCAATGCGGCCCGGCTTGTTTTCAATCGCGCCGGTAAAGGCTCCGCGAGCGTAGCCGAACAGCTCGGCTTCCAGCAGGTCGCGCGGAATGGCTCCGCAGTTGATGACGGCAAAGGCCCGTTTGCGGCGCGGACTGTTTTGGTGGATAGCGCGCGCCAGAAGCTCTTTGCCCGTGCCGGTTTCACCCTGAATCAGAACAGAGGAGTTGTGCTGCGACACGCGCGCGGCCTGATCCAGAACGCGCATCAAGCCGCGGGAATTGCCCACAATGCTCTCAAAACCGAAGCGCTGGTCTAGTGCCGACCGCAGCGTCCGAACTTCTTCCATCAGGTTCTGCCGTTCCATGGCGCGGTTCACCACGGCTGCCAGCGCGTCGAAGTCCAGTGGTTTGGTGACGTAGTCGTACGCACCGCTCTTCATGGCGTCGACGGCGGTTTCGACCGAGCCGAACGCCGTCACCATGATGACGGTGATCGGCAACTCTGCCTGCGTAATGCGCTTTAGCAGGTCAAGGCCGCTAGTGGGCATGCGCAAATCGGTGATGACCAAGTGCGGCTGGTGTTCCTGCAGCAGCCGCCACGCCTCGCTGCCGTCTGCGGCCAGAATGGTCTGGTAGCCGGCCTCCTCCAGCTGCATCTTCATCACGCGGCGAAGGCTGCTGTCGTCGTCCACCACCAGGATGCGATTGCGAGTCATGCGACCGCCTGAGGTACAGGCCGGCTGGCGGAGGCAA
>CAXUEW010000325.1:0-3508 GCA_964250115.1 uncultured Terriglobus sp. | reverse complement strand
AATCGGTGGTCTGCCTCTACCTTGCTGTTCAGTGGATTCGATTCGGATGGGAGGAGGGTGGTTGCGGAAACTTTGGTGGATCTTCCCGCCATCGTGAACGACGGGTCACACCCAACGACGATGGCGCACGTCATAGAATGAGTTGCAGGCGCGCAGGCCCGTAGGCCAGCCATGCCGGGAGATTGTTTTTCTATGCTGAAACACAGCACCTTATTCGCGGTTGTCGCCGGTTTAGCCCTGTCGTGCATGCCCCTTGCGCAAGCGCAGTTTGCCGGGACACCCGATCCTTCCACCTTTCGCGATACGTCCATCCTGAAGCCCCCCGCCGGGCAGAAGGTCGCGATCATTGAGTTCTTTGACCTGGAGTGCCCAGCCTGCCGCAATGCCCATCCCATTCTGCAGCAGGTTTCTGCCCAGCTTCATGTACCGATCGTCCACTATGACTTTCCGCTGAACATGCACGTCTGGAGCAAAGACGCCGCCATTTTCGCGCGCTACCTGCAGGACAAGATCAATCCGAGACTGGCCGACGAGTACCGCTCCGACGTCTTCAAGCAGCAGCCTGCGATTGCCAGCAAGGACGACCTGCAGCAATACACACGCCGGTGGATGACGCAGCATGGGCAGAGCATGCCCTTTGTAGTGGATCCGACGGGTAAGTTCGCGGCTGAGGTGCACGCTGACTATCAGCTCGGCGAACGGCTCAACGTCACCCGCACGCCTACCATTGTGGTGGCCACTGCGAATAAGTGGCAGATCGTGTCCGGCAGCGAAGGTACCGGTCCCGGGGTGAACGATGTGAATCGGATCTACTCCATTGTGTCCGCCGCGCAGAAACAGGCTGGCGCTTCAACGACCGCCACAGCCAGTGGACCTGCACGCACGCCCCGCCGCTAGAACGCAAAAGAAGGAGCGCGGCTTTTGGCCTGCGCTCCTTCTTGTATCTGTAAGCAAACTACTTGGAATTAGCCTTAGCCGCTTCGGAGTCCGCCTTGTCCTGGGCTTTCGCCGCGTCCTTTACCTTATCGCTCTTCAGGGCTTTGTTGGCCTTCTTATCGGCCTTTGCCTGCGCTTTGGACGCCTTTGCGTCCTGTTTCGTCTGCACCTCGGCGTCCCTTCGGCTTTGCTCGTTCGATTGAGCGTTCGCAGCACTTGCCGCGGCCATGAATATTGCAAGTGTGCCTACCGCAAAAAGCCTATGTTTCAATTTCATACTCCCTCCTCGACTGTTTGGATGCGCTGAGGCAGCCGCAAAGTTTTCGGCTGTGAAGGGTTTGTGTGAAGACTCAGGCAATGCTAGCCGCTACGCTGAAGCGTTTGACACATTCGAGATAGAGGGTACTCCGGAGAAGCCGTGGGCTTCAGCCCGCTGCTTTCTCCCAGGCATGTCCTCACGGTGAACAGGGCGATATGCCCTATTGAATCTGGACCAGGTCACCATGGCTTGGGGGTGCCTTTGGACGCGGGGGATGCGGTGTCTGCGGTGCACGCCAGTGATCGATGTAGCTGACCTGGTGCACGCAGCTGATGGTGCAGTTGGGCGCGCAGCCCTTTTCCACCAGGAACTCACGCTTCACATCAGCCGTGGTGTACTCCGCCAGCGGTGTACCCGGATAGCCGCGCTGCTGCGAACAGTAGTGCACCAGGCCGTCTTCGCAGACGTAGAGATAACGCCCGCCGGCGCGGCAACGCCAGTCGTTGGGCATGCCGTTGGCGATGGCTTCCTGGAAGCCGTTGAAGCGGGAGTACGAGCGGCGGGTCAGCTTGCGGACGCGTTCCCATACCTCGCGCACTTCACCGCCCAGTGACTTCAACTGGCCGCTGCCGTCGTGAATGATACCGATGGTGCTGGAAAATCCGAGCGCGAGCGCGCGGGTCGAAACGGTGTAGGCATCCTGCGGATTCGCAATGCCGCCGCCCACTACGGAGTTGATGTTGACGTGAAAATCCGCAAACTCTGCCAGCCACACCAGCCGCTGATCGAGGACCTTCAGGCTTTTTTTCGACACGGCGTCCGGCTGGACGTTGTCGATGGAGATCTGCATGTGATCCAGACCGGCGCGGTTCAGCCGCTCGATCCGCTCACGGTTCAGCAGGTAGCCGTTCGTGATCATGCCGGCAAGAGCACCGGTGCGGCGGATGCGTGCGATGACCTGGTCAAGTTCAGGATGTAGCAACGGCTCGCCGCCGGAGATGGTGATGACGGACGTGCCCAGGCGGCCAAGATGGTCGATCCGGCGCAGCATCTCGTCGATGGGCGTTGCGGCAGAGTGGTCGTCGTACTCGTTGCAGTAGGTGCAGGCCAGGTTGCAGCGGCGAATGGGCACGATCTGCGCCATGTAAGGGTGGCCGGTCGACAGCACAGCGGACGCGATCCCGCGCAACTCACGCATGCGCCGAGTCGCCGCTTTCCACCGGCGGCGCAGCGGCATGGGCCGGGTTCCCGGCTTCAGATCAGGTGTTATCGGTGTCGCAACAGCGGCGGTTGACATGCTGGCTAATAGTTTACCGGACCGCCGCATCCGTTTCCTTCGGTGGGACCGCAAGAAAGAAGCAGAGCAGCGCCGCAAGTGTGCACGTACCTGCAATGGCATACAAGCCACCGGCAAAGCCATGGGTAAGGTCGCGCAGGCGACCCGTCAGGTAGGGGCCCAGAAAGCCTCCCACGCCGCCGACCATGGTGATGATGGCGACGCCACCCGCCGCAGCCTGGCCGCCGAGCACGCGCGTGGGCAGCGCCCAGAATGGCCCCATGATGCTCCACAAGCCCATGGCTGCCAGCGTAAACGCCGCTATGCCGATGAGAAAGCTTTCAGTCAGGCCGGCCAGCACAAAGCCGATGGCACTCAGCACAAAGCAGCCGGCGATGTGCCAGCGGCGTTCCCCTGTCTTGTCACTGGAGAAGCCGATCAGCACGCCAAAGCCCGCCGCTGCCAGGTACGGAATCATCGCGTATCTCGCCACGATACTGGCTTCCCCCGGAGCAATGGTCGCTGCTGCGGCAAGCCCTGCGCCATGACGCAGGCTGTTCAGGATCAGCGGCATCCACAGGTTGACTGTGTAAATGCCAATTTGGTTGAGAAAGAAGATGCCCGCCAGGATCCACACCATGGGCAGCTTGAACGCGTCTTTCAGCGAATGATGTTGCTGTGCGCCGCCTGCTTTGCGGTCGCGCTCCAGCTCGTCATCCAGCCACTGCTTCTCGCCCTCGGTGAGCCACGGCGCATCCTTTGGGTGGTCGTGCAGGTAGAACAAGACGGAGAAACCCATCAGGAGGCTCGGGATACCTTCGACCAGAAACAGCCATTGCCAGCCATGCAGGTGCAGCGTGCCTTCCAGTTTCAGCAGAGCCGCCGAGAGCGGTGCGCCGACGACGCCTGCGATCGATGTCGCTGTCATAAAGCGGGCTACAGCCTGCGCTCGCCGACGCGTGGGATACCAATACGTCAGGTACAGGATCATGCCCGGGAAGAAGCCGGCCTCGCTGACCCCAAGGAAGAACCGCAGG
>CAXUEW010000324.1:0-3526 GCA_964250115.1 uncultured Terriglobus sp. | reverse complement strand
AACTGCTCGCTGGCGGAAAAATTCGGCATCGCCTTTCCCGTATCGCCCACCATGCAGCGGTACTACCGTTCGATCCTGGTGAACATTCCCTTCATCAACAGCGGCAAGAACGTCATGGCCGCAGCGGATGATGCGGTGTGGAAGCTGCCACTGCCGGGTACGTTTGTCATCGACCAGCAAGGCATCGTAAGGTTCGCCGAAGCGCATGCTGATTTTCGCGTGCGGCCGGAACCGGAAGATGTACTTGCTGTGTTGTAAGGCACTCGTAAGCCTGTCGCAAGGGCGTTCGTTCACAGCCCGGGATGAATGAGCTTCAAAGAAGACAAAGCAGTTCCCCACGGTAAGGCTGGCGCGTTACGATGGTCGCTAGAACTGAGGCTTGACGCCAGGAGAATGTTCGCCGTGCGTATGCTGACTACCCCGCTCCGTCTGTTAGTAGCAACACTGACGCTGCTCCTGGCTCTTCCTGCGATAGCCACTGCGCAGCCCAACCAATATGCTGAGTTTCAGCGATCTATCTCCGATGCACGCAGCAACGCGGCTTACATCGAAGCGATTGAAAGCTCGGCACGCACGCCTAATGCAAAGTATTCCCCGCTTGTCCTCGACAAGGTTGCGGTGGAAGAGATGGTGACCACCTGGAAGAGGAATCTCAACCAGGGTGTACCCATGGCCCCGCGAAGCGCGAAAGAGCTGGAGATCATTGCAAAGCAGCAACGCTTGAACGAGATCGCGGACAACGCTCGGCAGCAGACCTTTCTCAAGCGCATCGATACGGAGATGCCGTTTTACAACCACTTTCAAAAACTTGGTTTCGGTGGCAGCGATGCCGAGCGCTTCGCAGACCTGATCGTCAGCCGCGACTCCGTCATCAGCCCCAATGCGACCAACGTGTTGACCATGGCTGGGTTCTACAAGACCTTCACGGAAAACGCCGCGACGGCACCCTTCCCAGAGCTGTTGAGCACCCTGCTGCAGTATGAGATCGCGCCCTATGCTGCCATTGAAAGCCTGAAGGTACTGGAGAAGCGGTTCCCATCGCAGCAGTACGTCATCGACATGACGTATCTCAAGGTCATTCCGTACTTCTATCGGTCTGTCACGGTCGATGGGAATACATCGTTCGTCATGGCAACTTCCACTCCTTCGAGTGCCAATGCACAGATGAGCGCACTGTTCCTGGGCCTGGCCAGGAAGTACCCGCAGGCAGGCATGGACAGCCTAAGAGTCATCAAGAAGGAGGCAGACATCCTGAATAGGGACCCCGTACAGCTTGAGTATCTCCGGCTGTACGCCGTGAAGAAGGGCAAAGATGCCGAAAAGCTTTCCAAAGAGATGAACGCACTCGAGCAGCAATACCCGGCAAAGCCGCCGGCGCTGTAACCTGGCTGGCTTTATGCAACATGCTGCATATGTTTGGCTCTAGGCGTATGCAGCGATAGGTTCCCAGAGTCATGCTGACTATAGGTTCCCAGAAGTTTATGCTGACTATAGGTTCCCAGAAGTTATGCTGAGTCCATTGCAGATTGAACTTGCGGCTTTAGCCGCCGAGATAGTAAAAGGCTCAGTCTGGAAAGGCGGCTTTAGCCGCTGAGATCGGACTCTCGGCGGCTAAAGCCACCTCCGTTAGGATCCGCTCCAGCTATCTCGGCGGCTGAAGCCGCAAAACAAGTACAAAGACCTATAGGTGGATGAGTCCGGCGAAACGCTAGAGCTTGGAACAGAAGAGGGGCCGTCGCCGCGCAGCCCCTTCTGCTTTGATCAAGTTCGACACCCTCTATACAAGCGCGGTGGTTATTGCGATGCCAAGCGCATTCAATCCCTTGGCCACATTCTCACCCAGGTGCACCCGCAGAGCACGGCGTCCGCGCTGCTGCAGCACGGCCAGGTCACCAGCCGCCTGTGCGTCGATCACCACGCCAAAGGTGTATTTCGCGTTAGGAATCGCAAGATCGGTGGCGTGATCAGCAGTGATCTGCAGGAAGACGCCGCTGTTCGGTCCGCCCTTGTAGTCCTGCCCGGTGGAGTGGAGGAAGCGCGGCCCAAATCCGAGACACGTGGCCACCTTCTTGCCGTCGCGCACCATCATGCGAAAGCGCTGGATGGTTTCTTCGTGCGCGTCTGTCATCGGAAGATAGGCCAGCGTCGCGAAGTAGTCATTCGGCTTGATCTGTGCCAGATGCGCCTTCAGGTAGTCGATTAGCGATTCGCTGGTGGCCGTGGTCTTGAGCGTCAGGCCGTAGCTCTCGTCGGCATACAGCTTGATGCCATCAACCTCCAGGATGGGCTCGTGCTCAGCCAGCTTGCCGGTTTCGGCATACTCGTCGGTCAGCTTGCGCGTCTCGATCTTGGCCGCTTCCACGTCGGGCTGGTTGAAGGTGTTGATGCCGATGACCGAGCCGGCCACGGATACGGCAATCTCCCATAGGTACATGATGGCGGGAATTTCATACACGTCATCGATATCGAAGCGCACCACGGGGTGTCCGGCGGCGGCCAGCTCGGCTACGGCCGGGTCCTGGATCGTGTTGTCGGCAGTGGACAGCCGAATGTAGGCAAATACGCGGTCACTACCATAGACGCTGGGCAGGCCGATAGTTTCGCGATCGACCGGCGTGATGCCCTTGCCTAGCTTACCGGTCGATTCGGCAATCAATTGCTCAAGCCATGCGCCCATGTCGAAGATCGCAGGTGAGGTGAAGAATGTGAGCTTGTCGCGGCCTGCATTGTGAGCCTCGCCCAGGATGATGCCGAGCAGCGCCCCGGGATTGCTCACGATCTCTGATGTATGCGCCGCGTCCACGCCACGCTTGGCTTCTGCGAGAAAACGAGGGACATCCAGACCTGCGACCGTTGCGGGCACAATGCCGAAGTTCGACAGAGCCGAGAAACGTCCGCCAATGGTCTTGTCGCCATAGAAGATGTGGCGGAAGCCGTCGGCCTTGGCTACCTGCTCCATCTTCGATCCGGGATCAGTCACGGCGATGAAGTGCTTGCCTGCTTCGCCCGCGCCCACTTCTTTCTGCATCTCGCTGAAGAAATAATCTTTCAGGATGTTCGGCTCCAAGGTCGATCCGGATTTCGAGGAAACGATGCAGACGGTTTTCTTCAGGTCCACAGCTGCCCGGGCTGCGGCTACCTGCGCCGGGTCTGTCGAGTCCACAATGTGGAGCTTGGGGAAGCCGGGCTGCTGGCCGTAGGTAAAGGCCAGCACCTCAGGTCCGAGAGACGATCCGCCCATGCCCAGTAGCAAGGCGTGAGTGAAGCCAGCGGCCTGAATGTCCGCGCGCAAAGCGGCAAACGATTGCAGATCGGCCTGTTGCCGCTCCACGATGTCCAGCCAGCCCAGCCACTTTGACTCGTCATCGCTGCCCTCGCCCGATGTCCACAGGGACGCATCATGGTTCCAAAGACGACCCAGTTTGTCGCCTGCCTGCCACTCGGCTGCGGTAGTTGCAACTACGGTTTCCAATGTGGACGGCAACGAGACCTGCAAATTGAACGAACTCATCATGCTCTCCATTCT
>CAXUEW010000323.1:0-3559 GCA_964250115.1 uncultured Terriglobus sp. | reverse complement strand
GATTCTGGTGGATACCCGCGGACTGCCCGAGGTGCGACGTGTCGTGGAAGATGGCATAGCCGCCGCGCAGCAGCGAGTTACGTGCGGCACCGAAAGGTGCGAACGAGAAGCCTATGCGCGGCTCCACGTTTGAGTAGTCCGTTGTAACTCCAGCGTATTTGTCGCTTGCTACCGTGCCTGGATACACGCTTGCTTGGCTGCCCGCAACATAGAACACGCCGCTTGTTACATCAAAGTTAGCGATGCGGGACAATGCCTCAGAAATTGGCGTTGTGACTCCGTAAGCAACGCCAAAATTCAGCGTGAGCGTCGGCGACACGGCCCAGTTGTCCTGCGCATAGCCGCGGAATTCTTTCCAGCGGCGACCAATAATGCCGGAGTTCACCTGGTTCTGGCGGTTGCCGGCGTTTGGGTATCCCAGCAGCAGGCTGGCGATGGGGGATCCGTTTGCGCCCGTAATACCGCTTGCCGGATCGGTGATGGTAGCCGCGAAGGTTGTTGTAGGAGAGTATGCGGTGAAGTTTTTCGTGAAGGCCATTTGGCCGTGCAGGTAGGTTTCGCCCAGGCCGTTGTTCTGCATGGCGCGGTAGTCGAATCCGAAGGCCATGGAGTGATTGCCGTGCACGACCGACAGGGAATCAAAGTAGTGAAAGACGTTGGTGCCGCCCTGGTACGGTGAGTAATTCCGGTCGCCCACTGGGTTGAAGCCGGTGATGTTGATTAACGTCATGCCTGACGTGGCAAGGTCGCCCAGGTTCGCACCTGTAATGCCCAGGTCTGCGGCCTGGGACGTGCCATAGCCAAAGCCGCGGATGATGTTGAAGTCGCGGTTGTAGCCTGCGGCAATCTGGTTGACCACGCGCGAAGAAAAGACGTGCGTCTCAGACAAGGCAAAATTGCGCGCGCGCGTGCGGAAGTTGGTCGTCGAGGTGAAGGAGCTCTTCGCACCGAAACCAGGTAGTCCGGAAGGATTGAATTGGCCCGCGTTGTCCCAGGAAAAGCGCGCAAACAGTCGATCGTTCGTGGCGATCTGATGATCCACACGCACGTCGAACTCGTCGTCATTCAACGACCGAGTTGGGCTGGATGTGTAGTTGAAGCCGGTCGTAAGCCCGGGCGACCCGGCCGGTAGCGCAGCTGGATAAAGGTTCAGAATTGCTTGGCCAATGGGGCTGATCTGCGCGGCCGGAATGAAGTATGCACCCATCGCTGCGTTGTAGTAGCTGGTACGCGATGAGGCATTTGCCGCGGCGAGAGACGGTACAGGGTTATAGATTGGGTTTGTGAAAATGTGCGATGTGCGCTGCGCTTCCGTCGGCACAATCGACAGAACGGGAGCCGCCTGGCGGACGCGATTGCCCTGGTAATCGGCGAAAAAGAAAGTCCTGTTCTTGAAGATGGGCCCGCCGATGGAACCGCCAAATTGATTTTGCCGGTACTTGCCTTTCCTGACCGGATCGAAGTAGTTGCGCGCGTCAAGGTAATCGTTGCGGAGGTACTCGAAGGCCGACCCATGGAAGGCGTTTGTGCCGGACTTGGTGGACACCAGCACCGTGGACCCTCCGCGCGATCCGTACTGCGCTGAGTAGTTGAAGGTGAGGACGTTGAATTCCTGGATGGCATCTACCTGGGGCAGGTACGCGACACCGCCGCCTGTGAGTTCGTTATCGTCTACGCCATCAAGCCGCCAGTCGTTCGTGTTCTCAGCCATACCCTGGACCGACAACGACACAGAGCCTCGGAACGACACTTCGGACGATGTTCCGGCATTTAGGAAGTCCGTGGTCTGTTCGCCGCGTGCGGTACCGGGCGTCAGCAGTGCCAACTGCGCAAAGTTGCGGCCGTTCAGCGGCAGATCCGCGATCTGTTCCGCGTGGATCGTCTGCCCCAGGGTACCGTCCGTCCGCTGCATGGTGATCGCGCTTTCACTCGAGAGCACGTCCACGGTCTGCTGAGAGGTCGCGACGCCGAGCTTCACTTCAAGCTGAATGCTTTGTTGCCCTTCGAGCGAAATGTTGCGCAGATCCGTAGGCTGAAATCCACTGTCGGTCACGTGCAGCGTGTACGTGCCGATAGGCAGAAGCGAAAACGAGAAGAAGCCGGAAGAGTCCGCGACCACGGTGCGGGTTGCGTTGGTGCCCTGATTGGTCACTGTGACACTGGACCCGGGCACGACGGCGGCAGAGGTATCCACCACATGACCGGCAATGGATCCGACCGCCTGCCCGCGGGCAACCATGGGTGCCAAGCAGAGCAGCACGGAATAAAAGGGCGCAAGCCGACGCTTCATAAGACTCCTGTAAAAACAATCGAACAGCCGGATCGCAGATCCGTCAAAAGGGAGAACGTCTCAGGAAAGGTGCAGCAAGGCAAGAGCGGCAAGGATTTCAGCCAGGCCTTGAGCGGATGGGTTCTGTGAGATTTACGAAGAAGTTACTTGGAAATCTAGATCAGGTCAAATGGTTGCAGCATCCGAGCTGCGCTTGGCCGCAAGAACAGGGAGCTTTGGTGACCCTGCGCTCGCCACGCAGAACATCCCACGCCTAAACGTAACTTTACCGCGACCGCGACCAATGGATGTCGCCCGTGTTGTCACAGTTCCAGAATTTGGCAACAGAACTTCTCGTGGCAAAGATGATGAGCCGCATTTCTGAGATGGGTAAGCTGAATACAGCGAGTCTATTGCCACATCCGAGACCATCATCGAAGACCATTGCCGGGACGCTAGCTCCGCTGTGCTTCGGGGAAGATATCCGGCAGCAGATCGATCAGCTTGCGGCTCTCGAGATCGCACAGGATGGTGCCGTAGCGATGGCCTTTTCGCCACGCCCAATCATCGACCCCGAGCACACGCGGAGCTACGACTGGCGCACGTCAGGGGGGCGGCAACGAAGCTGCCGCAGTAAAGTTGAGCCACTGACCAGCATGCCGAGACGATGGGCCAGCCGAGCTCCGGCTTGGCCGCCGATCATGACCGTGATGGAGTCCAGCGCTTCACAAGAACGTAACGTCCGCCGACTGTAGCGAAGCGCGGTGCCGGGAAGCGGTTCGGTAAAGATGCGCTGCCGGCAAGTCTCGACAACACAGAAGAACTTGCGGGTCTGTAGCAGGACCGAAACCGGAACACCTACCCATGGCAAATCGCCAAGCCTGCGCAGATACCGGCTGTGAACCCGCCTCGAAGCCGTGCCGCAGACGGGCAGCAAAAGGAAGGTCGAGAGGCCCGAAGCTCAACCTCAACCGACCCAATCTTCGGCCCGCAAACAAACCAACTCAACTTCAGAAGCGCTCGGTAGCAGCGTCCCTCGAACCATCCGGAACCTCCAGCGTGCTACCTCCTTGCTACGCCTGCAAAGAGCTGCTGGAAAGAATCACCAAATGTACGGAAGAGCCACTTCTATCTGGCGCTAATACAGCAACTATATAGAAGATGCGTTATCGGATTCGGAATCTTACCTTCCGAAATGGACACCCTAAGGGTGGCCCTCTAAAACGTTGCGCGCAACGCGAACTGAAGAACGCGCGGCGAAGCGGCGCTCGTAATGCGCCCGAATCCAGC
>CAXUEW010000322.1:0-3582 GCA_964250115.1 uncultured Terriglobus sp. | reverse complement strand
TGTAGATGCGGCTTCCCACTTCACAGATGCGCACGAACCGGCCGCTTCTTTCCTGCGTCACCGAAGTACGAGAAAGGTAGAACGCAGTTGAAGACAGACGGCGTACGTCATACACTATGGGTGCGTTTATCGCCACAATGGGCGTTATTCGCACGCCACTGGACAAGGTGCCCAAATGTCAACTGCTGCAACGCTCCCTGCCGAACTGCCCGCCAAGCTGCTGCCCGCAAAGGCGCTGGAGATTTACACCGGCGATGCCAACTTCATGACCTCGCTGGCACGCGGACTCGCTGTACTAGAGACATTTACCCAGCAAAGCCCACAGATGACCATTTCGCAACTCAGCGTCAAAACAGGCCTGAGCCGGGCCGCCGTCCGGCGCTGCCTGTACACGCTCTCCAAGCTGGGCTATGTGGGATCAGAAGACAGCCAGCGCTACTCCCTGCGGCCCAAGATGCTTTCTCTCAGCCATACCTACACGGTCAGCAATACACTTTCGAGCGCAGCCCAGCCCATCCTTGAGCGCCTAAGCAACAAGCTGAACGAAAGTTTTTCCGTGGCAACACTGGATGGGGATGAAATCGTATACATCGCGCGCACCCAGGTGCAGCGGCTGATGAGCGTCGATCTTCATATAGGCAGCCGCCTGCCGGCCTACTGCACCAGCATGGGCCGAGTGCTGATTGCGTCACAACCGCCGGATGAGGTCGAACGCTATCTTTCACGCGTGGTGCTGAAGCCGTACACGCCACGCACGGTCAACACCGTGGAGAAGTTGCGGATGCTGCTGCGCAACGTGCGCCGCAACGGCTACGCGGTGTGCGACCAGGAGTATGAAGTAGGGCTGCGGTCCATGGCCGTGCCGGTCTACGCTCCCAGTGGCAAGGTGATCGCGACGGTCAACCTGAGCGGCCACGCGCCGCGCATGCCCATGATGGAGATGCAGACGAACTTCCTGCCGTACCTGCGTGCCGCCGCGAACGAATTGGGCGTGTTTCTTCGCTGAGCGAAGGCTGCGGTACTCTTAGGTGCGAAGTTCGCGTCCTAAAGTGATATCCGCCAATGCGGAAGCTGAGCATGGGACTCACGGTCGCATGGAACCAACTGCTGGAGCAAGCGGCTCCCGGCAGATCGGAGTCACTGTCTGGCAACTACAACTCTGCTCCCTGCGGACCTGGTCGAGGTTGTTCGCACCAAGACTTCAGGCACGCCGTCTGCATATCGAATCATTCTGCCGGTCGTGGCCGTTGCATTCCTGCTCAGATTCGTCTTTGTCTGCCTAAGCTTTAAGAGCCTTCCGGCTTCGGATCACTTCGAGCATTTCGGCGCGGAAATGGGCTGGACCGCGCGGAGCCTGGCGCTGGGCCATGGATTTAGTTCCCCGTTTTACCCACAGACCGGACCCACGGCGCTGGTTTGCCCGCTGTATCCACTCTTACTCGCTGCTGTTTTTAAAGTGTTCGGCGTGTACACCAACGCATCTGCTTTTGTCGCACTGCTGCTGAATGCAGTGTTCTCGTCGGCGACTTCAGCCGTCATCTTCTTTGGCATGCGCGAGTTCTTCGGCCGCCGGACGGCACTATCGGCTGCTTGGATTTGGGCGCTCTATCCTTATGCCGTCTACTATTCCGCGGTATACCTGTGGGATTGCGCGCTGACTTCCCTGCTGTTCGCCTGCTGCTTTTTTCTTGCTGTGACACGCCTCCCGCAGATGCAGTTGTCCGGCTGGGCAGGTTACGGCCTGCTTGTAGGGCTTGCAGCGTTATCTAACCCCTCCATTTTGAGTGTGGCACCGGTACTGCTGCTGTACGCCTTATGGCAGCGGTATCGCGCTGGACGAACTGTGCTTCTACCGCTGCTGGCAACAGTTACCCTGATGGCGGCAACTCTTGCGCCGTGGTGTATCCGCAACATGCGCGCGATGCACCAGCCCGTGTTGATGCGGGATGGCTTCTGGGCAGAGTTTTACGCAGGCAACGCAGGCGATACAAGCCACAGCAATCCAGGCTGGACACACCCGGCCAGCAACCCGGTCGAGATGCAGCAGTACGAGCGCCGGGGCGAAACAGGCTACATGGCATGGAAACACGGCCTTGCACTGCAGCAGGTTCAACAACATCCCGGTGCCTTTGCGATCGCCTGTGCCCGTAGAATCGTCCGATTCTGGACCGGGTACTGGAGCTTCTCACATAGCTACCTTGAAGATGAGGCTCTGGACCTGCCGAACGTGCCCTTTTGCTCTGCTCTAACACTCTTGATGGTCCTGGGCGCGTGGCAACTGTATCGGCGTAACCGGAGTTTGGCCGTTCCTTATCTTGGCGCGTTGCTGCTGTTTCCGTTGCCCTACTACGTGACCCACGCGTCCATGGACTACCGGCAGCCGATTGAGCCGATGATCGTCGGCGTGATTGCCTACGGCGGCACATGCCTTGTTCGCAGCCGCCGGAGCACAGCCGCAAGGATGGCGCTGGAGTTACAGGGCGTGGCAAGCTGAACAGGTTCTAACGGGAGACGCCCTCGAGCGGCGAACTGGCCGATGCGTAAAGCCGCCGTGGCATCCTGCCGGCGAGGTACGCCTGCCGCCCGGCAAGCACTGCATTACCCATGGCCTCTGCCATCAGCACAGGTTTCCTTGCTTCCGCAATCGCGGTATTCATCAGAACAGCATCGAAGCCCATTTCCATTGCGACCGCGGCATCACTTGCCGTGCCCACGCCTGCATCGACAATCAACGGAACTTCCGTGATCAGCTCCCGCAGAATACGTAGATTTGCGGTGTTCTGCAGCCCCAGGCCTGAACCGATTGGGGCACCCAGAGGCATCACCGCGGCGGCGCCCGCATCAATCAAACGGCGTGCAAATACAATGTCGTCAGAGGTATATGGAAGAACAGTGAAGCCTTCTTTCACCAGAACCTCGGTCGCTAACAGCGTTCCTGCTACGTCTGGATACAGGGTTTTGCGATCACCGATGACTTCGATTTTGACCCAGTCAGAGATGCCGACCTCACGACCAAGGCGCGCCGCACGGATCGCTTCCTCCGCCGTGTAGCAGCCGGCAGTGTTCGGCAGCAGGAAGTAGCGTTGAGGGTCAATAAAGTCCAGCAGCGACTCCTTCGAACGGTCCAAATTAACTCGCCGCACGGCTACAGTAACCATCTCTGCGCCCGAAGCTTCAATGGCATCGCGTGTTTCTGAACCGTCGCGATACTTGCCCGTACCCACGATCAGTCTCGATTGAAAAGCCTTGCCTGCGATTACGATGGGTTCCATAGCCCCATTCTAAAACCCAGGGCAGATCATCCGGTGCCATGTTGTGAGCCGCAAAGCGAACGGCTCACGCCAGTAATGGACGCGAGCCGTTTGCTTCGGTGAACTGTTGAGGTTGACCTGAGGCGTCCACTCTTTTGGAGGGCCTCGGCGGGGATCGCCGACGGATCTTGCGTTGTCAGCGAAATGCCAGGTCTAGAGCGGACGCTCTAAGCCTCAGTCACCTCACGTACTGTTGAACCACACAAATAACTGTCAGATTTCATAGGCTGGATCATCCTCCTTTCCCGTGTAAGAAGACATTACGCCGGTC
>CAXUEW010000321.1:0-3585 GCA_964250115.1 uncultured Terriglobus sp. | reverse complement strand
TCTGCCGTACGTGAGGAAGCTCGCCGCCGATGCCGGGATCGAGATCGGCCTGGACGCTCCCGCCCTGGCGGTCCAAAGTCATTTTTTGAGTGATATCTTCCTGCGGCTGGTCAAGACTATTGTCGCCCCGTTGATCCTGGCGACACTGGTCAGCGGCATCGCCGGCCACGGCGACCTGAAAAGCGTCGGCCGCATGGGCTGGAAGAGCCTCTTGTACTTCGAGGTGCTGACGACGATTGCGCTGGTGGTGGGCCTGCTTGCGGCCAACATCTCGAAAGCGGGTGTTGGCCTGACGCTGCCGCCGGACATCGCCGGTTCCATCCCGAGCGCCGCGCCCATGCATTGGCAGGATTTTCTTGCACACGTATTTCCTGAGAATCTGGCTAAGTCGATTGCGGAAGGCCAGGTGCTGCAGGTGGCGGTGTTCGCGGCCATCTTCGGCATGGCTCTTGCGATGACCCCACGCGCGAAGGCGGAGCCGGTGCTGCGCCTGACCGAGAGCCTAAGCGAGGTGATGTTCCGCTTTACCAACATCGTCATGTACTTTGCGCCGCTGGGCGTGGCTTCGGCCATGGCGTTTACGGTGGCGCGCATGGGGCCGGGCGTTCTGTTGCACCTGGGCAAGCTGCTGCTGGTGTTTTACGTGGCGGCGCTCTTCTTCATCTTTTGCATTCTGCTGCCGGTTGCGCTTCTGGCTCGCTTGCCCCTGAAGCGGCTGTTGCGTCATATCTCAGGCCCAGCTGCCATTGCGTTCGCCACCGCAACCAGCGAGGCCGCCCTGCCCCGTGCCATGGAAGAGATGGAGGCGTTCGGCGTGCCGCGACGCGTCCTGGCTTTTGTGATCCCGGCGGGTTACTCGTTCAATCTGGACGGATCCACGCTCTACCTGGCCATGGCCATGGTCTTCGTCGCGCAGGTCGCGAAGGTACCGCTTGGCGTGGGACAGCAGGTGTTCATGATGGGCACGCTCATGCTGGCGTCAAAGGGTGTCGCGGGTGTGCCGCGCGCGGTTCTGGTGGTCCTGTTGGCCACGGCAGGCACGTTGCGGCTGCCCAGTGAGCCGATTCTGGTGCTGCTAGGGATTGACGCCCTCATGGACATGGGCCGAACCGCCATCAACGTGGCAGGGAACTGCCTGGCCAGCGCCGTCATCGCGCGCTGGGAAGGTGTGTTCCCAGAGCAGGCACCTTCGTCCGCTGTTGCGGTCGCCATGGCGGAGTGACCTCGACAGAAGGACTACACTTTTAGAGGATGAAAGTCCGCCTGCACTGTTCCGAGTCTCCAACCGCTGAGCAGAGGCGTCCTACTGAATACGAATGAGCGACTTTCTACTTACGATCGGCTCGCCTGCGGACATCAAGAAGCTGTCTGTGCCACAGCTCTCTGAGCTGGCAGAGGAAATCCGGGAGCGGCTGATCCGCAGCGTGGCAAAAACCGGCGGGCACATCGGGCCCAATCTCGGTGTCGTGGAACTGACCATCGCGATGCATTACGTGTTCGAAACGCCGCGCGACTCGTTGGTCTTCGACGTTAGCCACCAGGCTTACGTGCACAAGCTATTGACGGGACGCGAGTCGCGCTTCGATACCATCCGCCAGCCCGGCGGCCTGAACGGCTTTATGCTGCGCACCGAAAGCGAGCATGACAGCTTTGGCGCGGGACACGCCGGTACCGCGCTGTCTGCTGCACTGGGCATGGCGGTAGCGCGCGACCTGAGCGGCGGCGACGAGCACATTGTCGCGCTGGCAGGGGACGCGGCGTTTACCTGCGGCATCTCGTATGAGGCGTTGAACAACATTGCCGCGCAGACCAAGCGCATGATCATCGTTCTGAACGACAACGAGTGGTCTATCGACAAGAACGTCGGTGCGATTGCGTCGTACTTCCACAAGATTGTCACGCATCCGCAATTCACCTATCTGCACGACCGCGCGTCGGAACTCATCGAGCGCTTCGGCGGCAAGGCCGCCAAGCACGTCCAGCGTAAGGCGGAAGAGAGCGTCAAGGGGCTGCTGGGACCGGCCATGCTGTTCGAGGAGTTTGGCCTGGACTACTACGGCCCCATAGACGGCCATGATCTGCCGCTGCTGGTCAAGACGTTCCAATTCCTCAAGGCCCAGAACAAGCCGGTCGTGCTGCACGCCATTACGCAGAAGGGACGTGGCTTCCAGCCTGCGCTGGACAAGCAGAAGAAGTTTCACGGCCTTGGACCGTACGATCCGGAGACCGGTGACACCGCGCTGGCCGGTCAGAAGACCTATTCCGAAGTATTTGCGGAGACACTCGTCAAGCTGGCCCATCGCGATCCGAAAGTTGTTGCGATTACCGCGGCCATGCCGAATGGCACGGCTTTGGACCTCTTCCGTCCAGTCCATCCGACGCGGTACTTCGATGTAGGCATCGCGGAAGAGCACGCGGTCATCTTCGCTGCAGGCCTGGCGACCAAGGGTTATCGCCCGTTCTGCGCCATCTACTCGACATTTCTCCAGCGCGCGTTCGATCCCATCGTGCATGATGTGGCTTTGCAGGAACTGCCGGTGGTCTTCTGCATGGATCGTGGCGGTCTTAGCGGTGACGACGGTCCCACCCACCACGGCCTGTTCGACATCAGTTATCTGCGTGCCATCCCAAACCTGATGCACATGGTGCCCAAGGATGAGGACGAACTCGCCGACATGATGCAGACCGCGCTCCAGCATAACGGACCCAGCGCGATCCGTTACCCGCGCGGAGTTGGGCCGGGCCGCACGCCGAAGGCCGAGCCCGTGGCGCTCACCATCGGCAAGGCAGAGATCCTCGAAGACGGCCAGGACGTTGCCATTTTCGGGCTTGGAGCGCTGCTGCCCATGGCGCAGGGCATGGCGGCACAACTGCGGCAGCTTGGGCTATCGGTCGCGGTTATCAATCCGCGCTTCGTCAAGCCGTTGGACCGCGACACCGTCGAGCACTTCGGCCGCACCTGCGGACTCATCATCACCTTTGAGGATCACGTTCTGGCGGGAGGCTTCGGCTCATCGGTCTTGGAGGCGCTCTCCACCTCGGGTGTTGAAACGCCCATTGTGCGCATCGGCTGGCCCGACCAGTTCATCGAGCACGGCCGGGTGGATGCACTGCGTGAGAAGTACGGCATCTCCGTCGAAGGCGCCATGCACAAGGCGCAACCTTACCTTGCTACGCTGCTGCAGACTCGGCTCGCTGCACAATAGCTCCTTCCACGGACGCCATTGCAGTCCAGGACTTCGCCGATGCAGCCGGTCAGGTTCTCCTTCCCACTTTAATCCAAGACGCCCAGCACAAGTGCCAGGGAAAGCCTTTTCTCAACGCAGACCGGGCAAGAATGAGGCGCGTGCTGGACGCTCTCCACCGCTGGTTACAGAGGTTGGCTCCGCGGCAGCCGAATGCTTACTGTTCAAGGCAGAGCATAGCCCAGCAGAACGCCACTCCCTTTACCCTCGCACGCAGGGTCCGTGCTCCCGAAGTGCATTTCGGATGAGGAGGAACACGCATACAAAGGGACCAGGTTTTGTCCTGCCATCGCTGAGGCATAGCCGAACCCGTTGATGCCCAGCACTCGCTGGCCACCAC
>CAXUEW010000320.1:0-3612 GCA_964250115.1 uncultured Terriglobus sp. | reverse complement strand
CAAAGTAGATTCCAAAGCCGATGCCTGACAGGGCGGCCAGCAAGGTGACTTTACGCGAGGCCGTAGTGCCTTCTTCTGCCGTGCTGGCAATCAGCCAGATCGCTGCCGCTGCCAGCGCAAAGCCGACGAACTGCGGCCATTGTGCCAGCCCCTCCGTAAACTCTGAAACAGCAGCCGGCACCGCTGCGCACAACAGGCCGCTCACGGATGCGGCAGGGCCCATGTGTCCACTGGACAGGGCGAAATAGAAGGCGATCAAAGCGATTCCAGAAACCAGGCCACCGCTCACACCCCACACGGCTGAATGTGCCGAAGGCAGCGGGCTGCCCGTCAGGGATGCAATCGCAACCAGCACAGCCAGGCTGGCGAAGTGGCCCACGATAACAACTAACAGCGAAGCGCGGACCGTGCCGCCAGCGTGTTTGACGGCGACCGATCCGCCAAAGTCGCCTCCGCCCCAGCAGGCCGCAGCAAGGAGACCGAACACCGTGTTTCCTGCCAGGGGCAGACTGCTCAACGCCATGGTCAGCGGGGCGTGGCCGTGGTGTTGCCAACACCGCCGCCGGTGCGCAGTACGTTCTCGGGCGTGGGATAGTACCCCTTCTTGGCGGTGACATCCAGGCCGGACCGTAGAACCTGAACCTCCACCGTGCGGAACTTGCCGTCAGTGATGGGTTCATTGGAGTAATAGCCCGCGGTGTACTGGACGCGAACGTCCTCGGCAATCTTCGCAAAGCTCTGCTCGATACCCTTCTGCCGGAACTCTGAGATGGCTTCGCCGCCGGTCTGCGCGGCATACTGCGGCAGGATGTTTTCACGCATGGTGAAGGGGATGTGGTAGCGATCAAGGAAGCCGATGAACGGCGTCGCGGAGTCGCCGACAACCGTTGCGTACACCGCGATTTTATTGGTCTGCAGGAAGCGGATGTTGTCCTTGAACTTGACCTTGGAGCCATATTCCTTGCCATCGCTGACCACGTAGATCATGCGGCGGCGTCCCTCCGGCCGCTTCGCGAGGCTTTGGGCTGCCATGAAAATCGCGTCATTCAGTGCGTGGGTTTCCTTCGGCGGCGTCTGGAAAGGAGCGGACGGCGAACTGCGATTCGCTGCGGTGTTTGGATCGAAGTTCCCTTTGCCATTAATGCAGGTCGTGCACGAAAGCGGTCCACCAGGACTGGCTAGATAGACCTCTCGGCCGCTGGTTTTGGATTGGGCAATCACGGCGCTGATACGAGCACTCTGGGCACCCGTGTAGTCCGTGCGCATGACCGGGCTGTTGTTGTAGGTAAAGATCGCCATTTCGTCGTAAGGCGTGAAGGCACCCTGCAACGCACCCAGTGCCGTATTCACCGTGCTCATCACATTGAAAGGAAGCGACTGATCGATGACGAAAGCCACCGACAGAGGGTAAGGATCGCTTGTGAAGTAGCGGAGCTGTTTGCGCAGGCCGTTTTCAAACACACGTACTTCGCGCCAATCCAGTGCCGGTACAAGCTGGCCGCTCTTGTCCTTCACGGTGAAGGGGATCTGCACAAAATTGACGCCGACACGCAGCGTGCCCACTCGACCGCCCGGCCCGAGTTCTGGAGTGACATCGGGTGCCGGATCGCTTGCAGCGGGAATTTCATTCGCAGGTTTGCCCGATGGCAGCTTAGATGCAGGGGCGGCACCGTTAAAGCCGTCGTCGGCTACGGCACTGGTGGAGGGCACGCCCTTACCCGGCGTAATACTGGCAGCGTTGGGCAGGGTCTGCGGGCGAGGGCTGTCCGGGATCGCCTGTGCCTGCGGCGAATCGGGCAGCGCTGCCTGCTGTGCACGCGCACTGCCTGCCGCTGCCAGCATTCCCGTGCCCACTACCATTGCTGCCGCCATGCATGCTGTTGTTGCAACCTTCACTGAAACTCTCCCTACGCCATTTCCAGACTACCAGCGTGGACGCGCACGTCGAGCAGAACTCGATGCCGGTTGGACGCGAGAGGTCCCGTGTTCGTTGTCGCCCGAGGTATAGCCTACCTACGGTATCGAACCTCATGTAGACAATCGCGGCGCGTGGTCCGTCCAACGGTGTATGCGTCTGTCGCGCCTGTTCACTCTGTTTGCCTGCCTCCTGTCTCCCGTGCCTGCCCTGATCGCGCAGGAAGCACCCTCGCCCGGCGGCCCGCCGCCTGCCAGCAAGGCACCGCCGCCTGCGCCGGAAACCATTACCGAAGGCCAGACGCTTAAGGTTCGCGTCAACCTGGTGAACACCTACTTCAGCGCGCGTGACAAGGGCGGCTTCCTGACCGGCCTGCATAAAGACGACTGCCAGATTTTCGAGAACAAGGAAGAGCAGACCATCAAGAACTTCACGCAGGAAAAGAAGCTGCCGCTCACCATCGGTATCCTGCTGGACACGAGCGGATCGCAGATGAATGTATTGCCGCTGGAGCAGGAGAGCGGCGCGCAGTTCCTGAAAGAGTTGCTGACGCCGAAGGACGAGGCGTTTCTGATCTCATTCGACATCAACGTCGATCTGCTGGCCGACTACACCAACAGTGCCCGTGAGCTGCGCCGCGCCATGGAAAAGGCGCAGATCAACACCGGCGCTGGCACTGGCTCTGCCACGGGCAATATGACTCCCAAGGGCACGTTGCTGTACGACGCCGTGTACCTTGCCACGCATGAAAAGCTGCACGACGAAGCCGGCCGCAAGGTCATCGTGATGCTGACCGATGGCGGCGATCAGGGCAGCAACATCAAGTTGAAGGAAGCCATCGAGTCCGCGCAGAAGGCGAACGCCATCATCTACGTCATCCTGATCAGTGATCAGGGCTTCTTCGGTCAGTACATCGGCTTCAATCCCGCCTATGACATGGACCGCCTTGCGCGCGAGACGGGCGGCCGCGTGATCAACATCGGCCACAACGCAAAGAAGCTGGACGAGGCTTTCGCGCAGATCAGCGACGAATTGCGCACCCAGTACCTGGTCAGCTACACGCCCAAGAACTCAAGTCTCGATGGGACGTTTCGCAACATCAGCATCACCTGTGGCAAGGATGTGAAGGTGCAGGCACGCAAGGGGTACTTTGCGGTTTCTGACTCGAACACAGAGTGACCCCTTATGGTTGTCATCCCGCAGCGCAGCGAAGGGATTTGCATGTATGCCGGAGCCGGTACACATGCAGATCCCTTCACTTCGTTACGGGATGACAAACCAGATGGCTAAGCCTCCATCGCTCCCGAATAGACGGCCATGCCGGCGACCGCGTCCACGCCCATGGTATCCAGTTCGTCCACTTCGCTCTGCTGCTTGACACCGCCCGCGACGATCAACTGTTTCGCGGTACACGCGCGCAGGATGCCGGCAATGTCCATGGGAAAGCCGCTCATGGTGCCCTCGGTATCCACGTGCGTGTAGAGGAAGGCGGCGCAGTCGTTCTCAAGCCAGGTGACCGCTTCCTCGGGAGTGAGGTCGACCTGCTCTTTCCAACCCTTCACCGCTACCTTGCCGCCCTTGGTATCGACGGAGAAGACAAGCTGTTCCTCGCCAAGAGTCTTCCGGAGTGATTCTGCAAAGGCAAGATTCATCACCGGGTGGCGCTTGCGATCGGCCTCGTTGTCGCCGCCGAACAG
>CAXUEW010000319.1:0-3675 GCA_964250115.1 uncultured Terriglobus sp. | reverse complement strand
CATATGAACCTGTTCGTACCCGTGCTGGCGACGTGCGTGCTGCTGTTTGTACGGGAACAAAAGGATGGGGATGAACCAGTCAGGCGCATGCTGCAGGCGGGTGCCGCGCGCATGCTGGTGGTGCTGCTGATCGCACAGTGGATTGCGTTTTCCGTGCTGGGCGGAGCGCTGCTGACACGCTACCTGCTGCCGGCGTACCCGCTCCTGCTGATCCTGTGCGTTGCCGTGTGGCAGAGCCGGACACGGCTGTGGCCGGCGATTGCTGCCGCTTCGCTGCTGGCATTCGCCGTGGGTTGCGAGATAGCGCCTCCCTACCCATTTACGCCCGAGGATAACCTTGCCTACCGTGACATGATCGTGGTGCACCAGCACGCCATTCACCAGCTGTTGCACCGTTATCCGGGCGCGACCATATTGACGGCGTGGCCCGTAGCTGCCGATCTTCAACGGCCCGAGCTCGGCTACATACGAACGCCAGTGCACACAGTGAATCTGGAGAACTTCTCAGCGGAAGAGATCGCAAAGGTCGCAGCAAACCCCGGTGCATACGATGTTGCACTGGTCTTCGCGACTAAATACGATCCGCCGCCTGGCGGTCTGAATCTGACCGGTGCAAGTCGCGCCAATGACCGGCGTTTTTACGACTACCATCGCGACCTGCTGCCGGGCGAGATCGCCCGCGCACTTGGCGGCACGGTTGTGTGGCAGGAAGATCGCAAGGGCGAATGGGCAGCCTTGCTGTCATTTCCGCGTGGATACGACGCCTTGCTCACCAACCCGCCGAGGCACTTCAGCACACGTTAGTAGACGCCTATAATCGGCCTTATGCGTTGGAACCGCCTTATCAAATGCGTCGCAACCGCTGCGTTGTTCGTGGCCGGAACCACGGCGCTGGTGGCGCAGGCAGACCTGTCCGGCGGACGCGTGGTTCTCGTGCTCCCTTTTGACAATCGCTCAGACCAGCCGAACCTGGACTGGATTGGCGAATCGTTCGCTACGACCATGAACCAGCGCATGCGGTCGGCCGGTTTCCTGACCATTTCACGCGATGACCGCGTGTACGCGCTGGACCATCTGGGGCTGCCGACCGGCTTTCGGCCGACGCGCGCTACCACCATCCGCATTGCGCAGACGCTGGACGCACAGTTCGTGCTGGTGGGCAGCTACAACGTGAAAGATGGCGAAGTGACAGCACAGGCGCAGGTGCTGGAAGTTAATCGACTTACGCTTTCCAAGCCACTGCAGCAGCAGGCCTCGCTGCCCCGTCTGCTTGATTTGGAGAACAACCTGGCGTGGCTGTGCGCCCGCGCGATGGACCCCAAACTCGCTGTGGCGCAAAACACTTTTGTTGCAGCATCGGCGGCACTAAAGTTGGACGCGTATGAAAGCTACATCCGCGGCCTGACCGCGAATACGGACGAGGAACGCATCAAGCGCTTGAAGACGGCAGTAGAACTTGCTCCATCCGACAGCAATGCGCTGCTGGCTTTGGGCAAGACCGAGTACACCGACGGCGATTACGACGGTGCAGCCGCCGCGCTGGCAAAGGTGCCTGCATCCGATCCGCTTGCGCTTGAAGCTGGTTTTTACCGCGGCTTGGCGCGCTTCAACACCGCACACTACGCTGACGCGGAGGGATCGTTCGCCGTGGTAGGTACCAAGCTGCCGCTGCCTGAGGTCATTAACAACCAGGGCGTTGCCATGGCCCGGCAGCATAAGGACGGCACCGTACTGCTGCAGCGCGCGTCCGTGGCCGATCCCCTTGACGCCGATTACCACTTCAACGTGGCGGTTGCAATGCACCGTAAGGGCGATAACACACACGCCAAGGCGGAGGTCGACCAGGCGCTGAAGCTACGTCCGAATGATGGTGAGGCACGTGAACTGCAGGGAGTCATCGCCGGCGCTCGGCCGGCCTCGGCAGGCTTTGACCCGCAGGAGCGCATCCGCAGGACATATTCCGAGGCCGCATTCCGCCAGGCTGCATTCCAACTGGACCAGATGCGTGCCGCGCGAATTGCATCGCTGCCTGCGGACAAGCAGGCCGATGAGTATGCGCAGGCTGGCCAAGAGTACCTGACCCAGGGACTGGTGCTGGAGGCCGAGCGCGAGTTCCAATCGGCCCTGGCTGCAGACGGCAAGTCGGCCAGCGGTCATCTCGGACTGGCACAGGTTCGTGAACGCTCCGGCAACGCAGACGACGCACGGAAAGAAGTCGCTGCCAGCCTGCAGACCAGGCCCACAGTCGCGGCTTACCTGACACTCGCCAGACTGGATGCCGCCGCGGGGAATAATGCCGGGGCAGCGGTGGACGTTGGCAACGCTCTGCGGCTGGAGCCCGGCAATACCGCCGCACAGGGCATGAAGACGATGCTCACCGGCAAGGGTATGACGATTCCATGAGGGGCCAGCTGCCTGGCTCCATACGACTGGCTCTTCTGTGGCTGCTGTCTTTTTGTTTTTCCTGCCTGCAGGCTGCAGCAGCACAAGTTCCTGCCGGGACGGTGCTGCAGGTGGAAGTGCACGACACCCTGCAGCCTGAGCGCGCCTATGTCTTTGCCAGAACCGTTGAAAGGGCCAACAAGGACGGTTATGCCGCCATTGTGGTCAACCTGAGTACACCGGGAGGCCTCAGCGATTCCGTCGACATCATGGTGGATGCCATACGGACGTCGCGCATACCCGTGATTGCGTGGGCCGGGCCGGCACAGACTCGCGTTTCAGGCGAAGGCCTGCGCCTGCTTGCCGCAGCAGATCTTTCGCTGATGAATCCACGCGCTTTCTTAACTCCATTGTGGACAGATCGTGTCCATAGTATTTCCACCGGGGAGCGGTCCGGGGCCAGTCAGCGCCTGCTGGGAAAGCTGGAACAGGCGTATGGGGAACACCATCGCGAAGTCTTCAGCCTGGTAGAACTCGCCTCGGGTACCCACTGGTTTACGGCGGAAGAGGCACTGAGGGACCACCTGATTGACGGCACCGCTGAAAAAATGCCGGACGTACTGAAGTTTATGGACGGACATGTCATCCGCAAGAGCGGCAGCACGCTGCAACTACAGGTCGCAAAGGCCACGGTGGAAACCGCCCGCGTAAAGCTGCAGGAGCAGTTGCTGCTGACCCTGATGAATCCTGACCTGTGCGTCCTTCTTCTGACGCTGGGCTGCCTGCTGATCTACCTGGAGATCAACACGCCCGGTGCGATTGTGCCCGGACTGGCCGGTGTTCTGCTGGTGCTGCTGGCTTCGTATGCCCTGCACCTGCTTCCGCTGAACACGGCCGGCATCCTGCTTTGTCTGCTGAGTGGGCTGCTGCTGCTGCTGGAAGCCCAGTTCGCAGCGCACGGCTTGCTGGCTTCTGCCGGCGTGCTGACGTTGGTGGTGGGTCTCGCGTCGCTGGTTCACGGCCCAATCCCGGAACTGCAGGTGGAGTGGGGTACAGCCATCGGTGCCGGTCTGGGCTTTGGCGGCGTCACGGCGGCTCTCATCGTGCTGGGCATTGAGGCGCGGCGCGCCAAGGTCAAAACCGGGTCCGATGCCATGCTGGGATGGCTGGCCGTGGCCCACACGGCATTGGCGCCGGAAGGGCAAGTGCTTGTGCGGGGCGAGTTGTGGAAAGCGCGGCTGACTACCAGCGATGCTTTCGTGGCGGCAGGCGACCGCGTAAAGGTGATGCGGG
>CAXUEW010000318.1:0-3684 GCA_964250115.1 uncultured Terriglobus sp. | reverse complement strand
GGTAGACGGCATACGAGGAAAAACGCACCCTAAGGTGTCCAGGTGGGTACACGCATTCGTGTCTTTCTATCAACCCACAGCGCGCATTTCTGCTTCAACTGCCTTCGGGCGGGTCGTGGGCCTGACATGAGAAAGCGTGGCGATGTATCCTGTCCGCGTGTCCAAGCCAATCGTAACGCCGCTCTGTCCTGAAGCACCTCAATCTGTATCCACAGCACGTGTTGACCGCCGGAAGTTTCTTCAGGCAGGTTCTTTGGCGGCGGGTGCCCTCGCGCTGGGAGCGCCTGCGCTGGTGCGCGGGCAGCACCTCAACAGCAAGCTGAACGTTGCTTGTGTCGGCATTGGCGGCAAAGGCCGCGGCGACACCGATGCCTGCGCCGGCGAAAACATCGTCGCGCTGTGCGATGTAGACACCGGATCGGACGCCTACACCATCCAGACCAAGAAGTATCCGGAGGCAAAGTTTTACAAGGACTACCGGCAGATGCTTGAGCAGATGGGCGACCGCATCGACGCGGTAACGGTGTCCACACCGGACCACTTGCATGCGATGGTGGCCACGCTGGCCATGAAGAAGAATAAGGCGGTGTTCTGCCAGAAACCGCTCACGCAAACCATCTATGAAGCACGTTACCTGCGCACGATGGCACACGACCGCAAGCTGGTGACGCAGATGGGCAACCAGGGCAGTGCCGCGAATGGCTTGCGCCGAGCCGTGGAGACCATTCAGGACGGGCTCATCGGGCAGGTACATCAGGTGCATGTCTGGACCAATCGCCCCATCTGGCCGCAGGCCGTGGATCGGCCGGTCGGAGAAGATCCCATCCCTGCAACCCTGGAGTGGGACGGCTGGTTAGGACCCGCTTCCATGCGACCCTACAAGGGACCGAGCAAACCGGACGATCGCAGGGGCGTCTACCACCCGTTCAACTGGCGCGGATGGCAGGATTTCGGCACCGGCGCGCTGGGTGACATGGCGTGCCACACAGTCAATGTGCCGTTCCGTGCGCTGGACCTTGGCTACCCCACGGAGATCGAGGCCGTGCCGCTGGGCCGCATGAACAAGGAGACCTACCCGGTCGGCTCAAAGATACGCTTCAGCTTTCCCAAGCGCACAGCCCACGTCGCCCTGGAGCACCCACACCTCTTCCACCACTCCCGAAAGGTAGAACACGACGCGGTAACCCTGTGGTGGTACGACGGCGGCCAGCCGGACGCGACGGCTCTCGGCGGCCACGATCTCACCAACAAACCGCCGGCGGAACTGACCGCCGACATTCTTGCGCAGCAGGGCAAGGTACCCAACAGCGGATGCCTGCTGATTGGTGACGGCGGCTCCGTTTTTCTGCCGGACGACTACGGCACCAACTTCTTCGTCAAGCTAAAGGGCGATCCGGCGTACGTCCACTACCTGCAACATCCGGCGATGGCGAGCTACCCGACGCGCATCCCGCGTAATCCACAAGCCGCCCCTATGAGCAATCCAGGGAATGTGACCAACGCAGGCAACGCCGGGAATGTGCTGGCCCATGCGCAGGAGTGGCTCACGGCCATCAAAGAAAACAAGCCGGAGATGTGTTACTCCCGCTTCGATGTTGCTGCGCGCCTGGTGGAGATCATGCTGCTGGGCTGCGTCTCCCTGCGCACCGGGCAGATGATCGAGTGGGACGGCCCAAAGATGATTGCAAAGAACTGCCCCGCGGCAGTGCAATACATCCGGCGGCAGGACCGTTCCGGTTGGGCTCTCTCCTGAAGCACCCGCCGGGCTCAACACCGACTAGTCCCTGAACCTCTCAGGGAGGGATTGGGGCGGCAGTTCCTTGCTCCGCAATAATCGGCCTTTACGACCGAGCCGATGCGTCAATCCGCTCATGCGGCGTAAGGTCGCACCCCAAAACTACTGCAGCACGCTTGAGTACCTGAAGTACCTGACTCCCTCTAAGGGCGTGTATCAAGATTTGATGTAGTCGATCATGCGGAAGCGACGCTGTCAGCGCTGAATACGACGGGTAACAGAGCAAAGCGGTAAGAAGACTTTCCGAGCCCTGTAGCTGGAAGAGCTTATTCAGGAAGATGGTTTGAGTGGGGTTCGGCACACTCTTGGTGAAGCAGGCACGTGAAGTCGCGAGCGCGGATACACTCGTTGCAATTAGACAGAGTTCAGAATGCACAGCTTCGATTGATTGAAGCTGACGCGACCGGGCATGTGCCTCTTGACCAACTTCGGCGAGTTGCCGTCCAACATTCCACCGCTCCATTGAAGCCGGACAGCGGCACCGACGACACCGAAAAGCTAATGCTGAGACATCAGCCTAAACACAATCGCGAATCTATCTCACCGTTTGGGGGAAATCACCATTGATTGCGATGGGCCAAGAAAACGGGTCGGCTATGCGGTAGGTCCGGCCGGTGTACGGTCCCTCTCTATTGAAGTCGTCATACTGGTACAGATGTGCTGTGGCTCGCCGTTTCTGCGGCTCGTCAAAACGTGCAAGGAGTACGGTGAAAGCACTCATCCGTCCCGATCGAGTTATGAAGGGCTCGACGTGGGCGAGAAGTACGCGACTCCTTACCTCGACGCCCAGAACGTGTCCGAAGACTTCTGTGCAGGCTGGAAGAGAAGGGGGCAGCGTGGTACGCACAAAGCGATTCACAGCGTTCCATTGATCGCCCTCTTTATCATCGGTGATGAACTCCCGCACACCATCGAAGCAGTCCTCGTGTCCAGAAAAGTCTGACAATTGCGTGAGTGCGTAGTGAAATCCAATCTTCGCTAGTTCTCGAAAAAATCGACTGGTGAAGCGGAACTCCAGAGTGCCTCCCTTGAAATACTTTGCGCCTGGACTAGGCGGCGGCAACTCCTTGTCCGGCCAAAGAATATTGGCCATCTCAGGAACCCATGGCTCTTTATCTGGATCGAAAACGAAACGCGCATCGATTGGAAACGTCAGACTCAGCTCGCGCATGCGCTCGAGCACGTCTTTGGAGCACATACCCTCTGTAAGAAGAATGTGGTGGTCATTACCCAGCGCGTCCGTCAGGATCATCTGTGTCAGCTGCCTTCCTTCGGTACCGCCTTTCATTTCCATCAGAACGGTTTGGCCGAAGTTTGCATCCCAAGCCTTGAAGACGATCGGCTTGCCGCCCGCACTTCCACGAATAAAGGAATTGGCTTTGGTGTGGTGTTTGCGCCCATGAATCCCAAATCGGTAACGGAAAAAGGACGCAGGGCTGCAGCGAACGAACTGCTCATCCAGCAAGCCGATCCTCCGCGAGTTGCACTCTCTGCATATCCTATTGATCAATGTTGGCGCTCCCCGAAACTCTCCGAGCGCTGCAGGGAGAGGATGTTCCTCACTGTGCGCCGCATCCGCACAATACAAACAATGCTCGCGTGCCATCGTTGCCCCCGCACATTTGTAGACCTGACCTCAGGAGAGTAACGCGAAGTCGGCTTGTCAGAAGTTATATAAGGCTGGTCACAGCTCTTATTGTCCCTTCGGATCGAAGTAGTACTGCACGGTGATGTACGAACCGGCATAGCCGTCCGGCAGCGGCGCGAAGGTGTCGATGCGCTGCAGGGCGCGAAGCGCGCTACTGTCCAGTGTGGCGTCGCCGCTGGGTTTGGCGATGGCGATGTCGGACGGCGTGCCGTCGCGCGCCACGCGAAAGCTAATGAAGACG
>CAXUEW010000317.1:0-3695 GCA_964250115.1 uncultured Terriglobus sp. | reverse complement strand
CGTTTGAAAGTCAGGCAGACTGGCTGGGCGTGCAGTATATGTACCGCTCCGGCTACGATCCGCAGGCTTTTGTGCAGATCTTTGAGAAGCTGCAGGCGCTTGAAAAGCGTAAGCCTGGCGTGCTGGCAAAGGCGTTCTCCGATCATCCGCAGACGCCGGACCGTATCGCCAAGTCCGAAGAGGAAATTGCGACCATTCTGCCGTCACGCCCCGACTACGTTGTTTCAACGTCGGAGTTCGACGACATCAAAGCCCGGCTTGCTCGGCTGCAGAACAAGCGTAAGGTTGACGGTAACAAGGACCCGAACAAGCCCACGCTGCGCCGCACCAGCACCAGCAACAACGACCCGGCAAGCACCCAGGACAAGACCACTGGCGACGATCGTCCAACGCTCGGACGTCGCGAGTAGACTAAGTGAAGTGGGCAATACGAACCCTCACGTCTCGCACGGGACGTGAGGGTTTCTATTGCACGCTTACCCTGAAGCCGAGTGACCGCTCCTCGCGAGGACCAGACGCGCATGATGACCAACACCAGTCCCCTCTACACCGACCAGCACGCGGCAGCTGGCATCACAGAGCCAATGCCCGAGATCGAGACCTGGCAGAACCATTTCCGTTCCTATGAAATCCTGATTGATGATCCTGAATTCACCAGCGTGTGTCCGCGTACCGGCCTGCCTGATTTCGGCCATGTGACTATTCGCTACATGCCGCGAGAACGCTGCCTGGAACTCAAAAGTCTCAAGGAGTACTTGTTCTGCTATCGCGAACTCGGTATCTTCCAGGAGAACATCGTCAACCGGGTGCTGGATGACATGGTGAAGGCCTGCGACCCTGTGTGGGCCGAGGTAAAGGGTGACTTTCGTCCGCGTGGCGGTATCAGCACCGTGGTAACTGCGACGTATCCGCGCCCGCACGATCAGGTCACGCCTACGCGATAAAAGGTTGTGAGCGCTCTATATCGCCAGTTGAAAGCAGGACGCCAAGGACGCCAAGGACGCAAAGGTTTTCGCGAAGGCCGCGAAGCCTCGCGATGGGCCGCGGCCTTCGCGTTGTACCTTTGCGTACTTCGCGTTCTAATGACACTGGACCGGGCCTAGACAATAGCCATGAGCTTCAAAAAGCAATCGAGCGCCGCTGCCAACGCGAAAGCCGCCACGTTAGCGCTGGTATTGCTCACTTCGCTCAACCTGGTGAATTACATCGACCGCTACATCCTGCCGGGCGTGCAGGAGATGGTGAAGAGCGAGTTTCACGTGTCGGACGAGCGCATTGGCGCGCTGACCACGTGGTTCTTTATCACGTACATTATCGCGGCTCCGCTAACTGGATGGCTGGGAGACCACTTGCCGCGCAAGCCGCTCATCGTCATCGGCGCGCTGCTGTGGAGCGGAACGAACCTGTTCACGGCCATGGTGCACAACTTTGACGCGCTGCTGGTGCGGCACGCGGCACTGGGCATTGGCGAGGCGAGTTTTGGCATTTACGGCCCGGCTTTGCTGAGCGACTTTTACGGCCCGGAGCAGCGCAACCGCGCATTGACTATTTTCAACATCGCTATACCCGTGGGCGCGGCGCTGGGCTACAGCCTGGGCAGCGCGATTGCGCAGGCGCACGGCTGGCGCAGTGCGTTCTACATGTCTGCAATCCCCGGCGTGATCATCGCGATTGTCATCCTGTTCGCCATGCGTGAACCTGCGCGCGGCGAAACGGAGGAGCCGCAGCAAAAGAAGTCCGCTGCAGTCAAAGACCTACTGCATAATCCTGCTTACCTGACCGCCACGATGGGCTACGCGATGAGCACCTTCACCATCGGCGGGATCTCGGCTTGGATTCCCAGCTTTCTGCAGCGCGAGGCAGGCATGTCGGCGTCGCACGCAGGCTTTACAGTCGGCGCCATCACCGCAGCAACCGGCATCGCGGGAACGGCTCTGGGTGGATGGTGGGCGCAGCGGTGGTTGAAGAAGGATCATCGAGCGCTGTACTGGGTGTGCGCCGCGGGACCGGCGCTGTGCGTGCCGTTTGCGCTGCTGTGCTTCTTCGGACCACGCGCGACCATGCTGCCTGCTCTCGCAGCGGCAGAACTCACGCTGTTCCTCGGCAGTGGTCCGGTCAACGCGGCCATCGTGAACGCGGTCAGCGCGAAGGTGCGTTCGACGGCGCTCGCGGGTCAGTTGTTCCTCATCCACCTGTTCGGTGATGTGCCTTCGCCACGTGTCATCGGCTTTGTCAGCGACCGCAGCAACCTGCGCTGGGGCCTGGGTGTGACCGTGCTTGCACTGGTCGCGTCTTCAGGGTTTCAACTCTGGGGATCGCGATTCGCACCGCCCGTGAGCAGTCCAGAGGCAGGGGCCGCAGGGTAGCGCCAACATGGCCGGTGGCTCATCCAATCCGGTATGAGCAAGCAGTTACGGGTTTCGGTTCTTGATCTTGTAGGAACGCGGCCCGGTGAAGCGGCGGCCAAGGTCATTGCGCGTACGGTTGACACGGCACAGCACGTGGAGCGGCTGGGTTACGCCCGCTACTAGCTGGCGGAGCACCACAGCATCGCGGGCCTCGCATGTTCGGCGAAATAGACCTACGCCTTGTCTTCCGGAAATAACCGGATATCCGCCACATTCCGATACTTCTCCGCATAGTCCATGCCATACCCAATCACGAACCGATTCGGAATCTTGAAGCAGACATAATCCGCTTCGATGGGCACCAGGCGCCGTTCCGGCTTGTCCAGGCAGGTCGCGATTTTCAGTGAGGCCGGCTTATGCTGCAGCATCAGCTTGCGCAGGTAGCTCAGTGTCAGGCCGGTGTCGAGAATGTCTTCCACCAGGATCACGTGCTTACCCTCGATGGGCGTATCCAGATCCTTGATAAGCTTCACCGCGCCGGAGCTTGTCTTCTCCTTGCCGTAGCTGGATACGGCGACAAAGTCGAAGGTGTTGTCCACTTCAATGGCGCGGGCCAGGTCAGCGAGGAAGATTGCCGCGCCCTTCAGGACGCCCACCAGAACGATGCTCTGGTCCTTGTAGTCGCTCGTAATCTGCCGGCCAATGTCTCCTACGCGCTCACGAATCTGTTCGGTAGAGAAGAGCACTTCACAGGTGGAGGCGGGGACAAAGGGCAGCGTGGGTGTGGGCATGTGCTCTAGCCTAAACCGGACGCGACGCAGGTGCGAAGCGCTGCGTCTTTCATGCGGCTCCGGCGTACTCGACGCAGTGACTGTGAACCTGGCTCGGTATACTTGGCCTGCACATGTTTCCTTACCTTCACCTTGGCTCGTTGACGCTGGGCACCTTCGGAATTTTGTTGTGGCTGGCAGCGGTCAGCGCAGCGTATGTCCTGCATCGATCGTTCGTTCGCGCAGGTGTCTCGGCTGATGCAATTGTGGTTGTGTCGATCGTCATGATGGCGGGTGTGCTGGGTGCGAAGGTGTGGCACGAGCTGCAGCATCCCTTTCAGCTACGCATGTCCATGCAGGAGATTGCGACGCCCGGCTGGTCGCATCCGCTGGACATGCTGACGCGCTTCTTCCACTGGTTCCAGGCGGGCTTCGCCTGGTTTGGCGGCCTGCTGTTCGGCATCGCCGCGCTCATGTGGCAGGGCCGTGCCAAGGGTGTGCGTCCGCTGCGTATGTTGGACCTTGCGGCCCCTGCGGCGGCAATTGGGTATGGCGTGGGCCGCATTGGCTGCCTGAC
>CAXUEW010000316.1:0-3709 GCA_964250115.1 uncultured Terriglobus sp. | reverse complement strand
CCGCATCGCCCGCCAGCAGAACGCGGTCGGTATAGGCCTTTTCGAGCGGTCCGCTGACCGGGATGGGGAACGCCTTGTAGCCCGCGCGGTTGGTTTCGCCGGTGACGTCGCCCTTTGCCTTCAGCTTATCGACCCATCCGGCATGGTGCTCCGCGCCCTTGCCGCGCAGCGCCTTCAGGTACCAGTCGAGCTTGCAGCCGAAGCCCAGATTCAGGTGCTCTGTCTTGGGAAAAATGTAGCCGTAGCCGAAGGTCTCCGTCAGCGTCAGGAAGAGGTAGATGCTTTCACGGTCACGGACATCGAGACGGTCATACGTCGTCTCTTCCATCATGTCGACGGCATATTCCTTGTGCGCGGCCTCGCTGCGCAGGCCGGTGTGCCGTGCGATGACGGAGTTGGCAGAATCGGCACCGATAATCATCAGCGCGGTGAAGAGTTCGCCCGTGGTGCTTTCGAGTTCGACGTAGTCTGGCTTCACAACGCAGCGGCGGATCATCACGCCCGTGCGCACGGTGCAGACCTGCTCCGCACGGCGGAACAGCGCGGCATCGAACTCCCACCGGCGGATCAGGTACAGGATCGGCTCGGCCTGTTGGTAGGTGACGCGCGTTCCGTCAGGCGATTCCAGATGCACACGGCTAACCGGATTGACCGGCACCTCGCCTGCCGAGAGGAATTCCTGCACGTACGGGAAGCGATGCAGCAGGCGCGCGGACAGGCCGCCGCCGCAGGGCTTCTCGCGCGGAAACTCCGTCGCCTTGTCCAGCAGCAGAACCCGAATGCCAGCCTGCCCTAACTGGTAGGCAGCCGTCGCACCCGCAGGTCCGCCGCCCACCACGATGATGTCAAAACTGTGTTCCATGCCTGACCAGTTTAGTTGACCCTAGTGAAGACGCTGCCAGTAAGCTAAGGCCCTCGCGAACGCGAGGGCCTTAGATAGTTCAAGCGTCGTCAAATGGTAGCTTCGAACATCCACTCTGTCGCGTAACCGCGTGCGGCAGCTACCGGTTGTTGTCGAAGCCGTTGCCATTGTTGCCCCGGCCTGATGCCTGGGCCGCACTGGTCAGCCGAAAGTTGAAGACGGTGCCGCTTGGGATTTGTCCACCGGTCGCAATGTTGCCGAGAATGGAGCCAAACTGCCGCTTCGCCGACTGGTTGTCCGATCCACCATTCAAGGCATCACGCAGGCTGTGCACGGAGTTCGTGGCGAGGGTATAAACACGCCCGTTTAGCGACATCGAAGTCAGCCTGAGGTTGAACGTGGAGCCTTGCACCGAATCAACCTGTGCCTGCACAGGTGTACCCGCAGGTGCGACTACGTTGCCGTTCACGCTAAGTTCGTTGACAAGTGTCCCGGCTATGTTCTCATTCTGACTTACTTCCAAAGGACGAACATTCTGCTCGATGCGAACACTTAGCTGCGTACCCGCCGGGATAACTACGCCGCGGTTCCGGTTGCCGTTGTTATAGCCATTATTGTTGCCGCTATTAGTTCCGCCGGAACCGTTGTAATTACCGTTACCCTGATTATTGCCGTTATTCCCGTTGCTATTGTTGTTGCCGTAGCCATTTCCATTACCATTGGCGTTCACGGAACTTACTTCGAAGTCCGCGCTGCATCCGCCGCTGACAGTAATGCCACGGCGGTCGTACCGCCAGGTGGAACCCTGCTGGCACACACCGTTGCTCTGTTCCCGTGCCAGACGCACGCCGTTGCTGGTGTTGGCAGGGCAGAATTGCTGGGCACCGTTCGAGCGGCAGGATATAGTTTGCTGCTGCTGCGCAACCATGGGCGTAACCAGGGGCGCAGCCAGAACCAGACTCGCGATGATGATGCTCTTATGCATGGAGTTCCTCCGCGACCCCGCGCGCTTCCTCAACGTGTCGCAGCAAATGGGATGTTATGGCTCTTTCGGTGGCTGGTACGCCAGAATACGCCAGCCGCATTGGAATTGCTGGAAGCCCTAGATACGGCCCGCAGCGCGTAAGGCGGCGATCTCAGCATTCGTGAACACGCGTGAGCGGATGTGGAATCGCACACCTTCGCCATTGTCCAGCGAGAACATGCCGCCACGCCCCGGCACCACATCCAGCGTGAGTTCGGTGTGCTTCCAGTACTCGAACTGCGGCCCGCTGATGTAGAACGGCGTCTCGCCCGGATCGAGCGTACCCAGCAGCACGTCTTGGTCACCGACCAGGAACTCTCCACGCGGATAGCACATGGGCGATGACCCATCGCAGCAGCCGCCGCTCTGGTGAAACATAAGCGGGCCATGCTTTGCCTCAAGTCGCTGCATCAGCACGGTGGCGGCGGGCGTGCACAGGACTTGTGCGGGAACTTCGATGGGGGAGCTTTCCACGCGGTCGATCATGATATGCGAGAAGCTTTGAACACGGAGGTCACAGAGTACTCACGGAGATCACTGGTGCATGCCGTGCACTCCTTGAAACCTTCGTGAACTCCGTGTTCAAAGCCTTTAGGCCAGCCTCCCTAAAAGAACCCAAGCTTGTTCGGGCTGTAGCTGACCAGAACATTCTTCGTCTGCTGATAGTGGTGAATCATCATCTTGTGATTTTCTCGACCAATACCGCTCTGCTTGTAGCCACCGAACGCCGCGTGCGCCGGGTACAGGTGGTAGCAGTTGGTCCAGACGCGGCCCGCTTCAATGCCGCGGCCAAAATTGAAGGCACGGTTCATGTCACGCGTCCAGACGCCCGCACCTAATCCATACAGTGTGTCGTTGGCGATCTCGAGCGCTTCGTCTTCCGTCTTGAAGGTAGTTACGGATACAACGGGGCCAAAGATTTCCTCCTGGAAGATGCGCATCTTGTTGTTGCCTTCGAACACGGTGGGCTGCACGTAGAAGCCGCCCGCAAGGTCGCCCTGCATCTCCGCACGTGCGCCGCCGGTGAGGACCTTCGCGCCCTCCTGCCGGCCGATGTCCATGTAGCTCAGGATCTTCTCAAGCTGCTCACTCGAGGCCTGCGCACCGATCATGGTGGACTTGTCCAGCGGCGAGCCCTGCTTGATCGCCTCGACGCGCTTGATCGCTGTCTCCATGAAGCGTTCGTAGATCGATTCCTGCACCAGCGCGCGGCTAGGGCAGGTGCACACCTCACCCTGGTTCAGAGCGAACATGGCGAAGCCTTCCAGCGATTTGTCGAAGAAAGCATCGTCTTCGCGCATCACGTCTTCGAAGAAGATGTTCGGGCTTTTGCCGCCAAGTTCCAGCGTGACCGGGATCAGGTTCTGCGAGGCGTACTGCATGATCAGGCGGCCCGTGGTCGTCTCGCCAGTGAATGCGATCTTCTTGATGCGCGGGCTCGATGCCAGCGGCTTCCCGGCCTCGAGCCCGAAGCCGTTCACAACATTTAGGACGCCCGGTGGCAGGATGTCTTCGATCAGGCCCATGAACACGAGGATTGAAAGCGGCGTCTGCTCTGCCGGTTTCAGCACCACGGTGTTACCTGCAGCCAGCGCCGGTGCAAGTTTCCATGCGGCCATCAGCAGCGGAAAGTTCCATGGGATGATGAGGCCGACCACGCCCAGCGGCTCGTTGTAGTGGTACGCAACGGTGGTCGCATCGATCTCGGAGATGGTGCCCTCTTCCGCGCGGATGACGCCCGCAAAGTAACGGAAGTGGTCGACCATCAGCGGCAGGTCGGCGGCCATGGTTTCGCGGATGGGCTTGCCGTTGTCCCACGTCTC
>CAXUEW010000315.1:0-3749 GCA_964250115.1 uncultured Terriglobus sp. | reverse complement strand
TCGGCTACAAGGGCTTCAAGGCGCTTGCAGTTGTTGGCGCGAACAACGCGCTCTTGGCCGTGGATTACGACCTGGGCACGCCCTACTGGGAGAAGCACTTCGACGTCCCCGCCGGAACACCATCTTGCCCGGCCGGTAGTGCGGTTGCGCCTGGCCGGCTGACACCGCTGGTGCCTCCGCCGATAACGGGCAGCGGTTTACACGGCGGCTATCACAGCGCAGTCAGCAAAACGGGGGAAGGTATCCCGCTGAAGGAAGTGTCGCGCGTGCCTGCTGGAGTTGCGGTTCGCACACCGCCGCCCGCACCTGCTTCGACGCAGGCGGCGGCACCCGCCAACGCTCCCGCACCCAACGGACCGGGCATCGGCAGTGCCAGCGGCCCAGGCGGGGCTCCCGCGGATGCCAGCCCCATCACTGGCCCTGTACGGACGGGCCCGCCGCCGGGAACGGGCTTGTACAAGGGCTCGCAACCCATCTTCGCGGTCAGTTCTGACGGAATTCTGCACGCCATCAGCCAAGGCAGCGCCAAAGAACTAAAGAAGCCGGTGCAGTTTGTGCCCGCTGGCAGCGGCTTATTCAGCCTGATCGACGTGAACGACACGGTGTACGCCGCGACGATGCCCGGCTGCGGCTCCGCGCCTGACACCGTGTTTGCCATGGATGTGTCGAAGCCAGAGAGCACACCGGTCTCATGGAAGTCCGCGGCTGGCCACATTCTGGGTGCGCCTGGCTTTACCCTCGGCGGCACGTTGGTTGTGGCTACGGAACGAGCGATCGTTCGACTGCAACCGAAAACATTGACGGTTCGCCGGAGTATTGCAGTGCCTGGCGGCCTGCTTTCACCACCGGTGGCATTTACCGACGCGGGCAAAGAAATGATCGCGGTGACAGCGGCTGACGGACGCGTGCTGCTGTACGCCGCTGAAGACGGCGGCGATGCGGTGGCAGCGTCGGAGCCAATCGCGAACGTCACGCCCACAACACTGACTACCTGGGCGGATGCGGCGGGAACACGATGGCTGCTGGCAACGGACGGCGTTCACCAGAACAGCGCCATGCAGGCGTTCCGCGTAGTAAAACAGGGCGGCAAGCTCTCGCTGCAGGCGTCCTGGCAGTCGAAGCCCATGGATGCTCCGGGCGCACCCATGGTCATCGACGGAGTCGTCTTTGCGCTTGCCACGGGGCAGCAACGCGGCACGGCCAGTCCCGCACAAGTTGCGCGACCCAGTCATCCTGCTACCCTTTATGCGCTGGACGCGGAGAACGGCCATGAGCTTTGGAACAGCGGTCATCAGATCACTTCGTATGTCGATTCGAGTGCACTGTCATTCAGCCCCGGGCAGGTTTACATCGGCACGGCAGACAATACGTTGTATGCCTTCGGCTTCCCGGTTCCCAGGCAGTAGAAGCAGGCAGCACACGCAAACACCGGCACAGGAGGAACACCATGACGGAGATCAATCGAAGAGCTTTTCTCGCAGCGACCGCTGCCATGCCGGCCGCCTTGACAGACCAGGCATCGGGCCAGATCACGCACGTAGACGCGGTGAAGACCGGCCCGGAGCTGAAGAGCTCCGTGGTCAAACTTGCAGGCTTGCCGGCGGAAGGTGACAGTCCCGGCGCAAAGGCCTACGTCCAGTTCAATGGACCGACGGGACAACTGGCCGCCGTAGCCGCCGGTACCTGCACGCTGGAGCCGGGTGCGCGCCCGCATCCACCGCACCAGCATCCGGAAGAAGAGTTGATGGTCATCGGCTCCGGTACAGGCGAAATCGTAGTGAACGGTGTGAAGTCTCAGGTGAAAACGGGTGACATGATGTACGCCGAGGCGAATGTGCTGCACGGCATCGTCAACACAGGCAAAACCCCCATGGTGTTCTACTTCTCGAAGTTCATGGCCAAGGGTGCGTAGCACGCCACTTGATGTGCATGGTTGGTATCGATTTCAGGTCCGGCTAACTACACCATTGCGCCTGCCGAAAACAGAGCGGCCGGCCACCTTTCGATGACCGGCCCCAACCCATTCTTCACGTTTGAGTTAGAACAGAGCCTTGAGGCCGAACTGCATCTGTCGCGGTGGAAAGGCGGAGGAGAAAGTGCCGAAGTTACTGTTGCTTACGTTCAGGTTGATGCCATTAAAGTTTGTGCGATTCAGTACATTGAAGACATCCCACTGGAACTTCATCCGAACACGTTCAGTGATAGGAAAGAACTTTGAAAGTGTTGCATCCGTCTGAGCCAGGCCGGGACCAACGATGACACCGTAGCCTGAATTGCCGAATCGAGATTCAGTCTTAGGCACTTGCAAGAAAGCGCCCCGCGTCGGTGTGCTAACGGCACCGCCTGTTACAGGATTGGTCGTGGTTACCGTTCCTGCTGTGGTGTTCAGGTAACCGTTCAACCCGGCATTGCCGCTTCCATACACCTGCACACCGGGAAGCCGGTCTGCGCGTACTGTGCCAAGGCTAACCGGCGAGGTGGATTGCACGTTGTAGTAAGCACCGCTCTGCAGTCGCGCAACACCGCTGACCTGCCAGCCGCCGAGAGCTTCGCGAAGAGCGAAGTTGTGGCCGCGCAGCTCCGGTGCCTGGATTACGAAACTGGCAACAAATGCGTGCCTGCGGTCGTTGGACAGGTTGCCATAGTTGTACTGCAGGTTCCGCCAGTTCTCGAGCGTGACATTGTTCACTGACGAATCGCCCAGTGCCTTCGCATAGGTGTACGACAGAGTGGATGTGATCACGCCCTTGCGCTTGGAGGCGAAGATCTGCAGAGCGTTGTAGTTGTAGTTGGAATCGAACCGGTTGGAACTAATCGCGTTGTAACCCTTGTATGGATTGAAGATCGCGATGGATGCGTAAGGCGCGGCCGAGTTCTGATTGGCAACGACGCTGTTCAGATCCGGGAAGTTGATATTGGGTTGGCGTAGTTGATGATGTGCTACGTTGCCCACGTAATTCATTTCGAGCAGTACGCTGCTCGGCAACTGACGCTGGAAGCCCAGGCTGTATTGCATGGTGTAAGGGTTCTTATTGGTTGGGTCGATCGCACTGATGCCGCCCTGCAAACCCTGTGCCGCGGCGGAAAGGCTGCCGAGCCCTGCGAGATTACCGTTACCGAACTGGGTGTTATTCAGAAACGGCGCAAGGTTCAATTGGCTGAAAATCAGGTTTCCCTGTGGACGGTAGTAATAAACGCCGAAGCCGCCCCGGATTGCTGTCTTTTCGTTTGCCGCAAAAGCGAACCCGAAACGCGGACCTACAGCACCATTCATCTTATAGAAGCCGCGCGGAGCGCCTGTAGGAATCAACGGGAACAGCGCGCTGTTGATGCCGGGTACACGAGCCAGCTGGTCTTGAGGAACACCATCCCCGGCACGGATCAGGCCGTTGTAAGGATTGCCCACGCCAGCCACCAAGCCGCCCGATGTTGTAACAGTGACAGCGTTCGCAGGATTGTAAAGGTTCTGGTCAAAATTCGTCGCGTTGTTACCCTGCAGGTAGAACGGCTGAACCCACTGGTAGCGTAAGCCGTACTCCAGACTAAGACTCCGCGTAGCACGCCAGCTATCCTGGGCGTAGCCCTCGATCTGATTAAAACGGAAGTGGCCTACTGGATCTGCACTGGCCTCGGAGTAAGACTGGAAGTTACCCAGGAAAGCATCGGCAAGCGAGTAGCAGGTTGTGTTGCCTGTAGCGGCACGGCAGTTGCTCGAGGTAGGCAGGGCGTTGAAGGTGGCAGTACCCGTG
>CAXUEW010000314.1:2526-3767 GCA_964250115.1 uncultured Terriglobus sp. | reverse complement strand
ATCCCGCGCAGTGCCTGGACCGCATCTGGTTCTATCCATCGGCGCTGCCGCTGGCGGGCGGCAATCCTTCATCCGGCATCTTTGCGCTGGCGGAGAACCAGGACACGATGGTAGCCGTCGGCGGTGACTACGCCACACCCAACAAAGCCGATGGCACTGCCGCCTACAGCACCGACGGCGGTGTCACATGGACCGCCAGCAAGACGCAGCCGCATGGCTATCGTTCATCCGTGGCCTATGACGTGCAGACCCACACATGGATTGCCGTGGGCCCGAACGGCACCGACATCTCCCGCGATGACGGACGGAATTGGCAGCCGCTGTTGCCGGACCCCGCCAAAGGCGACGCGCCGGACGCGGACAGGGACTGGAACGCGCTGGCACTACCTTTTGTCGTGGGTCCGAAGGGTCGCATCGGCCGGCTGCGAGCCGGCGCATTGGCGATGAAGCTGCCACAGTAGAACGCTCACTTCCGGCTGGGGCATACTTACCACCAGCCACCTGCAGACGGCACGCTTACGGGACACCCGCTGGGACACAGGATTCGCCCTGAAAAGCGAATCGCCCCCGGGGTACCAGCCCCGGAGGCGAATTTACTGCAGGAGGTTGGTTATGCAAAACGGCGAGGTAGTCGCTGGATTCCGCTGGTGCCGTTGTTGACGGCGCTGGTGAATCTTGCAGCCATCGTTGCCAAGTATTTTCTGAAGTAACCCATAGCCCCTGGGTGGTAGCCGCCATCCAGGGTTAATAGCAGTTACAGCAATATTCCTTTCCTTTCTGTCACTCAAGTCAACTTTTTTGTGGTTCACCTGCATGCCGTGTCTGAATGCGGTACAGGTAGGAGCCTCTTGATCGATGGTGAGGTCTGCCGGATGCGGTTAGCCAAACGCCGGTTAGACTTACTTCGGGAGTAACCGCAGCGTGCCACAATCCCTTGCCAATCTTCAAGAAAAGTTTGCCATTCGCGACCACGTGTCGTTTCACGAGGACGAGCCGGGCATGGTGCAGATGCGCGTTGTTGCGCAGGCGTCGGAAGCCACTATTTACCTGCAGGGGGCGCACCTGACGCGATGGACACCGCATGGCGGAAACCCCGTGCTGTACCTTTCGCCGAAGTCGGTGCTGGCTCCGGGCAAGCCCATCCGCGGCGGTGTGCCGGTGCTGTTCCCGTGGTTTGGGCCGCGCTGGAATGCGGCGGAGTTCGACGCCGCCAGGCTGTCCCCAATTCTGGCTAAATACTT
>CAXUEW010000314.1:232-2516 GCA_964250115.1 uncultured Terriglobus sp. | reverse complement strand
GGCACCAGCAGTCCCATGCACGGCTTTGCTCGCCTGACGGTCTGGACACTGGATCGCGTGCACCTGTCTCCGGACGGTGAGGTACACGTCACGCTGTCACTGCAGCCGGACGATCGTTCGCGCAGTCTTGGCTATGACAGGTTCTCAGGGACCATGGAATTCCGCTTTGGCAAGGACCTGCACCAGGCGCTAACCGTAACCAACCATGGCACCGAGCCGATGGAGTTTGAAGAGGGGCTGCACACCTATTACGCCGTAGCTGATGTGCCTGCGACGCGGCTGGACGGCCTGCGCGGCAGCACCTATCTGGACAAGCGCGATAACATGGTGCGCAAGGTGCAGCGCGAAACCAGCTTTGCATGGACGCGCGACGTGGACCAGGTGCACGTGCACACCGCCGAACCGCTCCTGCTGCACGATGCGGCGGGCAAGCGCCGCATCCACATCACCAAGGAAGGGTCGCTGACCACCGTGATCTGGAATCCTTGGAGCGTCTTGACGCCCGGCTTGCCGGACCTTGCGGAAGACAGTTGGCAGCACTTTGTCTGCGTGGAGGCCGTGAACGCAGGCGACGACCGCATTACGCTGCCGCCCGGCGGAACCCACAGCATGGCGGTGACGGTGCGCGTGGAGGCCGACCATGCCTGACTCATCGGCGCAGCAGGCAGCAAAACTCGCTGCCGCGCAGCACGCGCTACGCTTTATTCAGCCGGGCATGACGGTGGGCCTGGGCTCCGGCTCGACTGCCACGCTATTCATCCAGTTGTTAGGCGAGCAGGTGAAGCAGGGCTTGAAGATCCAGGGCATTGCATCGTCAGACGACAGCGAGAAGCTGGCCCGCTCACTCGGCATTCCGATCACGGACTTCGACCACCAGCGCACCATCGACGTTGCAATCGACGGAGCGGACGAGGTCGGTCCCCGCATGGCCCTAATCAAGGGCGGCGGCGGCAAGCTGCTGCGCGAAAAAATCGTTGCCAGCGCCTGCAAACGCTTCATCATTGTGGCCGATGAAAGCAAGCTGGTGCACCAGCTGGGCGCGTTTCCGCTGCCCGTGGAGGTGATCACAATGGCCGTGCCGCTGGTCACCGCGCAGTTGGAAGAGCTTGGCTTCAGGCCGAAGATCCGGCAGAGCAAGACCGGTAGCGGACCCTACATCACCGACGAAGGCAATATCCTTCTGGACTGCTCGTCCTCGGGCATCGTGGACCCGGAGGAAACTGCCGCGGAGATCCGCGCCATCATCGGCGTGGTCGAACATGGCCTGTTCCTCTACATGGCCGAGCGTGTGCTGCTGGCGGGTACGGACGGCGTTCGCGAGCTGACGGCGGCTGACCTCAAGTGAGCACTTCCTTGCTCAAACAAAGCAGCCGTGAGAGTTTACGCATCACGCTTTCGGAAGGGCACAGCTTTAACTGTGCCACTACCTATGCGTTTCCTTTTGCGCTTTAGCGCCTGAGGTCAGCTTTGAAGCGGACCTCGGCGGCTGAAGCCGCTGTCGGTGCGTGCCTGTTGGCATGGCTAAAGCCATGCCCTTCCGAAAGACTGCTGTCGAACTGAAGGAGCGCAACCATCCCCATTCATCCGAACTCGACTTTGAATCCGCTTCAACCTTTGGGACCGCTGATCCTTGCCTCTGCCTCGCCCCGCAGGCGCGAGCTACTGCAACAGATCGGCCTGGCATTCACCGTTGTCACGGCGGACATCGACGAGACGTCGCTGCCTGGCGAAGACCACACAAATTACACGTCACGGCTGGCCGACGCCAAGGCTCGCGCTGTGCTCCTGCTGCATCCGGATGCGACTGTCGTTGGCGCGGACACTACCGTCGCGGTCGATGGCAAGCTGCTGGGCAAGCCCCGTGATGAGGACGATGCCGCACGCATGTTGCGGCTGCTGCGTGGGCGCGCTCACCACGTCACGACTGCCGTCGCCGTGCTGACACGGAAGCAAACACTCACCGCAGCGGAAACAACCGCCGTTTTCTTCAACAACATGACCGACGAAGAAATCGCTGCTTATGTCGCGACCGGCGAGCCCATGGACAAGGCCGGTGCATATGCCATTCAGGGCATCGCCGCACAGTGGATCCCAAGCATCGAGGGCGACTACAGCAACGTGGTCGGCTTGCCGTTGGCGCGGCTGGCGGTCCTGCTCAAAGCGCTTCAGTGCCACCGGGCATGAACCGTCAAACCCCGTTGCTATACTCGACTCGATCCATACAGCCACAAGCGCCGCGTTTCGGGCCGGCCATGATGCAGGTAGGAGTGACGTCCTTACTTTT
>CAXUEW010000314.1:0-222 GCA_964250115.1 uncultured Terriglobus sp. | reverse complement strand
CAGCCCAGGGTGCAGCTCAGCATCCGTCCATGGACAACGACGCAGCAGGATCGGCGTTCATGCCCATGGACAGTTGGGTGTATCCGGCACTGGAGCGTCTCAGCACCCTTGGCCTGATCCCATCGCAAAGCGTGACTATCCGTCCGTGGACGCGCCAGGAGTGCCGCCGGCAGGTGAGGGAGGCGGAGGATATTCTGCACGGCTTTGCCAGCATGGACGTGC
>CAXUEW010000313.1:0-3791 GCA_964250115.1 uncultured Terriglobus sp. | reverse complement strand
GTCCGCAAGGGATAGCCGCAGGGTGACCGAGGCCGTGTTCTCCAGGCTGAACTCAGGCGCATTCAGCGACGTGCCAGGAATGACATAGTTCGGCGGGTAAAAGTTGAAGACGCTGGCTGACCGCATGGGCTGCTCACCCAGCGGCGAGGTGTAGCCTGACAGGCTGGTGTAAGCCCAAAGGTTCGTAGCGTCAGTGTTCGTGCTGGTGTAGCCCAGCGCGCGCATGGCATTGGCCAGATACAGCATGGGTTCGCGCAGATGGCCGCCGTTCTGGTTTGCATCCGTGTCGCCCGCGCGCGCTTCCGTGTCGGTCAGGATCGCGGTAAGCACTGCCTTCATGTCGCCGCGAACGCCGCTGCCGTTATTGATGAAGACGTTGCTTACACGCTGGACGTAGGCGGGGGAGGGTGTGCTGGTGACAAGGTGCTGAATCAACTGCTTGCAGATGAATGGCGGCAGGTTGCTGTCATTGAAGATGTTGTCGAGCGCAATCTTCAGGTCGCCAGCCGCTGTTCCGCCGGACGAAACAACGGTGTTGTTCAGCAGCGTCTTGGTGGTGGTGTCATGCTTCGACTCCACCGCAGCCATGGGGCTGTAATAATTGGCCGTGTTGTTGGGAAACGTCGTGGGAGAGGTTCCTGTGGCGGTCGCGTAGGTCCAGCCGGTGAAAGTGTCAGCGAAGGCATTCACCTGGGCCTCGGTATAAGTGGGAACAGGCTTGCCGCTGGCGTCCACCTGCGCGGTGCCGTCAATGTTCAGCTTGACCAGGCCGATGGAGAACAACTGCAACAGTTCGCGCGCCCAGTTTTCGTTGGCATGTTGACCGGTTGCAGGTTTGCCGCTGTGGATCATGTTCAGGTACAGGCCCATCGCGGGTGATAGCGCCACGTCCTGCATGATGGTCCGCCAGTTGGTAAACGCATCGGCCGCCAGCGTGTTGTAGTAAGGCACCATGGCGTAGCCGTTGACGGATTGCGTGCTGGTGACGAACAACTCACCCAGCGAGAATGCAACGCGCTGGCGCAACTGGTCAGGGCCCGTGAGGCCAGCCTGCCAGAACTCTGACTCGAAGCAGGGCGGTGCATTGTTGGTGCACTGGGCAGGCAGCGGTGTTGGCAGCGTGGCTAGAGTCGTCTGAGGTGCGCTGAACTGCTCCTGCAGCCAGGCAGTAGGCCCAACGCTTTGCACATGGGCGATGCTGTCGCTGGTAGGTCCAAAGGTGGCCTGGTCCAGCAGGCGCGACGCGGTGGCGATGCTTGTCGCGGGAGTGGGCGTCGTCCCGGTACCGGTTCCGGTTGTGGTAGTGCCGGTACCCGTGGTCGTCCCCGTGCCAGTCGTACCCGTGCCAGTTGTGCCCGCGCCTGTCCCTGTCGTTGTGCCTGTACCGGTTGTGCCGGTGCCGGTTGTGCCTGTACCGGTTGTGCCCGTACCGGTTGTCGTGGTGCCCGTTCCTGTCGTGGTGGTTCCAGTCCCCGTCGATCCGGTAGTCCCAGACGTGGTCGTGGCAGCCGTGCTGCTTGAGCCACCGGTGCCGCAGCCCGCCAGCAGGATGCATCCGCAAAAAGCAAGACAAAGAGCGCGCAGGTGCTGGCGTGAGATCACAAAACCTCGAAGGAACGCCCTGTTGGAGGTTCGCAAAGCGGGGAACAAATGCGTGGAACCGGTGTGTCAGAAGAAGTTTCGGCCTCGGAAACAAATTTGTAAACAAATCGTTGGTAACCTGCGTCTAAACGTCCTTTAAGCCGTCACGCCCTTTCTAACTGGCTCAGCCGCTTGCCGTGCGCAGAATGGCGGAGGCTGCTACGCAGAGATTCACCGTCTTAGAGCTATCGGTGCATTGAGCCGAAAACTTGAGGCAATTTCTGGATGGAAGCTTTTGCAACGGTCCTTCGTGCGCTTTGGGGCTACTTTTCCCTGATCTTCATTGTGCGCATTGTTGGCCGCAGACCCGGTAAGCAACTCACGCCCTTTGAGTTCATCCTGATCTTCTTTCTTGGCGGCCTGACCCTAACCGGCATGGTGGCAAAAGAGGCATCTGTTACCAACGCCGTGACGCAGATCCTCACGGTGGCTGGAGCCCACACCTTCCTCGTCTGGATCCGCTCAACCTCGCCAAAGATTGCCCGCCTGCTGGATGGCACTCCGCTCATCCTTCTGGAAGGGAAGACGTGGCGAAGCCGCACCCTGCGCAAGATGCGTATCTCTCCAGACGACGTCATGGCCATGGCACGTGATCAGGGGCTGAAGACACTCGACGAAATCCACACTGCAACTCTGGAACGCAATGGCGAAATCAGCATCGTTCCAGAGAAGCAGTCATGATCCTGAAAGCGATAGGTACACAACGTGGCAGGTAATAAACTTCTGGATCCGGTTACAGCAAACGACGTTCCCAAGGTGGACAATGCGATTGCGGTAGGCGAAGACCTTAAATTTCAGGAACACTGGTGGACCTTTGAGCGCATCGCGTGGTCGATCTTTCTCTTGATCTTGATCGCGGATGTGCTGGGCGCTTTTGGCAATGGATGGCTTGCCAAGGCGCAGAAGCAGGAACCAGGCAGCGGCATGCTGATGAAGTACGAGCGTATCGAGCGCACCTTTACGCCCTCGCGGTTGACGCTTGAGTTCGGCCCCGACGCCGTTCGCGAAGGCAAGATCGTTCTGTTTGTCAGGAACAATCTGCTGAAGGATCTTGGCGCAAGCCGGGTGATCCCGCAACCGGACAAGTCAGTAGTTGGACGGGACGGGGTGACCTACACCTTCCCCGCTCAGCAGGGTGCAACTGAAGTGGCCTTTGAACTGGAACCGGCCGCGCCCGGCCTGTCCTGGATCCACATGGAAATCCCGGGAAAGACGCCCGTCAACGTACGCGTTGTGGTGATGCCTTAGACATGTACACCATTGTTCATGCAATTCTGGGTTACATTTTCCTGGCTTTGATGGTGCGTATCCTGACCCGCAGGCCGGGCGGGCAGATGACCCAGCTTGAGTTCGTCCTGGTTTTTCTGATGGGCGGCATCATTATTCTTTCCACTGTGGGCAAAGATCACTCTGTAACCAATTGCACCTGCGCGGCGCTGACCGTGGGATGCATGCATCGGTTTGTCTCATCCATGAAGCTGCGCTTTCCTAAGTTCGGTGCCGTCCTGGATGGAACGCCGCTGGTGCTCATTCGCAAGGGTAAGTGGCAACAGGACACCATGGCGCGCATGCACCTTGCTCCGGAAGATGTGATGGCGGCCGCCCGCACCAAGGGCATCGGTTCGTTCGAAGACATTGAATACGCCATCCTCGAGCGTAATGGCGGCGTCAGCGTTATCGAGAAGGACGACGACGAAGATAAGTAGACAGGTGTAGCTGCAGGAAAGCGGAATTCCAGCAGCCGAGGAGTGGCATGGCAGGCGCAACGCGGAGCAACAACAGCGTGGTTGAGACAGACATACCGCAGCGGCTTGATCGCATGCCGTGGTCGAGGTGGCATACGCGTGTCATTGTGGCACTGGGAACCTCGTGGCTGCTGGACGGGCTTGAAGTCACCATCGTCGGTTCGCTTTCCGGGGTGCTGCAAAGTAAGCAGGGACTCTCGCTCAGCGACCCGCAGGTTACGGGTGCGGCCACCACGTACCTGGCTGGTGCGGTGCTTGGATCGCTGTTCTTCGGCTGGTTGACAGACCGCCTCGGACGGAAGAAGCTGTTCCTGATTACGCTGGCAACGTACTCCATTGCAACGGTCGCAACGGCGTTCTCGCATGGCTTTCTGTTCTTCGCGATCGTTCGCTTCTTTACTGGCT
>CAXUEW010000312.1:0-3798 GCA_964250115.1 uncultured Terriglobus sp. | reverse complement strand
AACAGCCCGTCTAACACCACTCTTACGCGTGGCACACTGGAGGGGACATGGGATTCCTGCTGCTGATTGCACGAGCATTCATTAACACCTTCGGCATTACCCAGCCCGGCCCTGCGGGCGAACGGCGAGCGGCGTATTTCATCGGTGGGCTGCTTGCCCTGATTGTGGTGGGTATGGTCGCTTTGCTGGCTGCATTTCTGCATGTGCGGCGATAGCAGGGTCAAAGGCCGCTTCTATCCAATCGCATCGTGCTCTGCGGCTGGTGACTCTGCCGGAGAAAGCGAAAGACCTGTCATCGCATAGGCGTACGGAAATGCGGTCGCGACGTTGATCAGGATCTGCAACGTCAGCAACGGGAGCGACGGCGCCACGGCCGTTGCGGGCAAGCTGCGGCGCGTGAGAAAGCTGATGCCAAACACTGCCAGGTTGCTGCACAGTGCCACAAGAACAAGCAGCAGGAAATACGGTAGACGCGCTTCCTGACGCTCCCGTAGCTGCGACTGCACTCGCAAAATGAAGCGGCGAAGGGGCCCGACTGCGAAGTAGAGAAGGATCAGCAACACAGGTATCGCAAAGCTCAGGATCAGGGTTTGGGCCAGCCCGGGCTTCATGTGAGAGCGTGTGGCCCACGGGCCGATCACCGCACTGACGAACTCCGCGAAAAATAGAAAGAAAAGCGCAGCCAGGCCGCTGATCTGCAGCCAGACGATGCCAAGGCCCTCGGGAATCTGGAAGTGTAGGTGGGGTTGTTGCCTGCGCAACTCGGCTTCGGACTGCAATGCCCGCGCCACCACGCCCAGCGCATACAACAGCAGCAAAATGCCAAGCGCGATCGACAGGAAACCAATGCCGCCGCCGATGAGGTTGATCTTCCAGGCCCGTGGCGGACCTGCGATGCCGCTGCCGATCGCCGACCGGGGTGCAGCTGCCAGCAACGCTGCGCGCGTCAGCGGCTGCGAAAACCACTGCAGCAGCGTGCGCAAGATGTCCGCCAGAACCAGCGGCAACCACAGGATGGGATACTTCGTGAACAGGAGGCTGGTGCGGCGAAACAGGTCTAGGATGTCGTTCAATGCATCTCCGGCAGGGATGCTTGCAGTCAACTAGCCGCAGGCAGCTCCCGGTTGTAAACGTACACCCAGTGACGCTCCTTACGACCGTCCGAAAGCGTTACGACTCGCCTGCGACGGCGGAACAGGCTCGTTTCGGGTTGCTGCGGATTAAATTCTTCGTATGCATCCAGCTTGCGGAGTGCATCTGGATGGTCAGGCAGGGCAAACAGGGAGCCACGAACAGGTTTTCGTTGACCCTTCGGCGCAAGCGCTGGATACTCACCCAGATCGTGTACCTCGCCTGTGATGGTCGCGGGACCGACCAGCGTCATCTGCTGAACGACATCACGAATCTCGTCCGGCGCACGGTCAGGATGCAACGTGCCGTAGATGAAGAGGCCCTTCCTCATGTATCGAGTTTAGCAAGTAGTCCATTCAGGTGCTCAAAATCATTTTGCTGGTCGCAGACGTAGTGGTAGACGGGGCCGGAACGCTTCAGCAAGCGCAGGTAGTAGCCCAGAAGAGCTTCAATGTCTTTTTGCCTGTAGGCCCCAGTTCCACAAAGTACGCGACGAGTTCGAAGAAGTTCAGAAAGTTGATCAGGTCCGGTCCCGGCCCGGGCGGCGCAACCATCGCCTCACGGTTGGCGTACCCCTTTTCCGTGTCGTCATCCAGGCTTTCTCGAACCACGGTGTACGTTCCATCGACAAAGAAGCTCTTGTGAAGCGCGACAAGCGACTCCGCACGCCGCGTCCTGGCGCTTCGGACATACGTAAACAGACCGACCGTTGCACTCACCGTGAGTACGGCGAAGGTCGCAACATCCTTCAGACCGGCCCAGTGCTGGATGTACCAGGGCGCTAGGCTCACTTCGTCTCCAGCGGCTTCTTGGCAAAGTAGTACAGCGCGAAGGCAAGCAGGGCGAACATCAGTACGCTGACCGGGTCGTGGTGCAGCGGGTTGTGTTCGCTGAAGCGGGGCATGGTCTTTTCCGTGGCTGACTCATACAGCCGGATGGCCACGCCCAGCAGGCCCATGATGCCGCCTGCCGCGATAAGGCCGCTGGCGAAGAGTGAACCGGGGCTGATCTCGTCGCTGTCCAGGTCGGTAAGCGCCTCGTTGCCGGTCAGCGCAGCTTCCTGCTCATCCTTTGTGAAGCCTCCGCCTTGCAACAGGCCCGACACATCGCCTCGCAGCAGATCGTCCTCGCTCAGCACAGCCACGACAGCCCCGGGCGGTGCCGAGGCAAGCGCGTCAGCCGCAAGCTGCGCCCGGATAGCAGCATCGCGTGCGCAAGCCTTCGCGATGGCCGCGTCGCCCATCCATCGCACCATGCCGCCAACGAAGATTGCCAGCGTCGTGGCAATCGACAGGTATGCGCCCACGGCCAGCGTCAGCGACCGGACGCCCAGCAACTCCACCGCCAGCACCAGCGCCACTCCCAGCAGCACCAGCGACCAGGGCAGCTTCCGGCTCAGGATGCCGTTGATCACGGTCGCCATCAGGCGGCCCTGCGGTGCGGCGGCCTTCTCACTGCCGATGCCCTGCACCCACTGAATTTCGAGCTGGCCGGTGGCGCGGTTCAGCAGGTATTTGCCGTCTTCCAGCGTGGACGAGCCGATGGCGTTGATCAGTTCGTACCGCGTGGCGTTGTTCACCTCGACACGTTTTGCGCTGTCGTTCGGATCGACCATGGCGATGTGCGGGCGTGGGAAGGCTCCACGATCCTGCAGGCCTTCCGGCAGCGCGGCGACGTTTACCGGGATGGGCACGGGCATGTGGCGAAAACTCTCCAGCCCCTTGTTCATGCCGTTGAGCGTCAGGCCGATGACGAAGGTCGAAACCACGACGCCGATCATGACGGCAAGCTGCGTCTTCCAGGGCGTTGCGCCGATAATGTAGCCGGTCTTGAGGTCCTGCGCGGTATCGCCGCTGTTGGCCGCCGCGATGCAGACCACGCCGCCGATGGTAATCGCCAGCGCACCGAAGGCGGGTGCGGTCCAGCCCTTCACTAGGAAGATGGCCGCGGTCGCCATGAGCGTCGCAATGGTCATCCCGCTGACCGGGCTGGCCGACGATCCGACGATGCCCACAATGCGTGAACTGACCGTGACGAACAGGAAACCGAAGACCACGATGAGCAGCGCCGCCGCAAGGTTTGCCAGCGCGCCAACCTGCGCGCCGGGGACCGGTTTGAACTGGAGGAACGCCCACATCATGGCGATGAGCAGGACAGATCCGCCGTAGACGAAGCTGTTGGGCAGGTCGTGGGAGGTGCGGGACGTAATCGCGGCTTCGGGCTGAAATGCAGATCCCTCCGCTTCGCTGCGGGATGACAAGGGTTGGGGGCTGCCGGATGACAAGGTTTGAGGGTTGCCGGATGACAAAGGGAAATTGTGACTGCTTCCTGTTCCCTGTTCCCTGTTCACTGTTCCCTGCGTGCTGTTCCCTGTTCCCTGATCCCTGTTCCCTGCCGTCTTCTTTGCGCGGAACGATCCCGTCAGCGCGCCGAAGATGGTCGGCAACGTGCGCAGCAGCGTAAGGCAGCCGGCAGCGGCGACCGCACCCGCGCCCATGGGTCGGACGTACGTTCGCCAAAGATCGCTGGGGCTCATGTCGCGAATGAGCGTCGTGCCCGGGTACAGCGGCGCGGACAGGTGCGATCCGAAGAAGTAAATCGCCGGCATCAAGACCAGCCAACTGAAGACGCCGCCTGTTACGCCACGCTGATCAGGAGAAACACCTT
>CAXUEW010000311.1:0-3807 GCA_964250115.1 uncultured Terriglobus sp. | reverse complement strand
GTCAGACCGGCCATCGCCGGGTCCTTGGTGCGATCGTTGAACTGCTTGCAGAACTCCATGATGTTGACCTGCGCCTGACCAAGCGCGGGGCCGATCGGCGGCGCGGGGGTTGCCTTGCTGGCCATTACCTGTAGCTTGACGTATCCATTGATCTTCTTCGGTGCCATTGTTCTATGCCTCTTCGTAGGTTGGTCGCGAACAGGGTAGAAGCCACCTTCACGACTTTGTCTGACTTAGTAGAGCGACGCTGCGTAGTTTCCGCTACTCCGCGTGCTTCTCCACATGTGAAAACTCGACTTCGGTCGGCGTCGGACGTCCAAAGATGCTGACCATGACCTTCAAGGTCTGCTTGTCTTCGTTTACGTCGTCCACCGCACCGTTGAAATTCGCGAACGGTCCCTCGGTAATGCGGACCTGCTCGCCCTTCTCAAACTTGACCTTGAGCTTCGGCTTGTCCTTCTGAACATCGGCGCGGTTCAACATGCTGTTGACTTCGGCCTCGCTCAACGCATTGGGCGTGTCGCCCGTCTGCAGAAAGCCGGTGACGCGCGGCGTGTTCTTCACCAGGTGCCACAGGTCGTTGTCCAGGTCCATTTCGACAAAGACGTAACCCGGCAGAAAGACGCGGTCGATGGTGTATTTCTTGCCGTTACGCAGCTCTGTTACAGGTTCAACTGGAATCTCGATGCGGCCGATCTTGTGCTCCAGGCCGAAGGCGCGTATGCGGCTCTCGAGCGACTCCTTCACCTTGCGCTCGAATCCGGAGTAGGCGTGGATGATGTACCACTTCAGCTTGTTCTCCGGCTCGGCGGCGGCAAGTTCATCGCCTTCCACCGGGACTGCTACTCCGCCGTTCTGTGCAGCTTCCTCGCCGTGACGGGCGATGATTTCTTCCTGCTCCACCGCGTAGCCTGCCGTCGGAATTAATTCTTCTGCCATGGTTCCTGCCTGTCCTTACATTTAGTGCTTTAGTGCTGCTGGGTCAGCTTTGTAATCAACGCGTTCAGCGTGTGGTTGATGCCGTAGTCCACAGCCCAGAAGTATGCCGCAAAGGCGAACACCGTGAAGATCACCACCGTGGTTGTGGTGCGTGTCTCCAGCTTGCTGGGTGTGGAGGTTTTGCGAAGCTCATTGCGTACGTCGCCCAGAAAGGTGGTCAGCCGTTCGACCTGTCCGCGCGCCTTGCCGATGCCGGTATCTTCCGCTACTGCAATTGCCTTGGCCATACCGCCTCAACTCTCTTCTACTTCTTGCACCGGAGCACGCCGCAACGCACCTTCGGTTGAGTACATCTCTTGCAACTTGGAACTGGCAGGGGCGCTCGGATTCGAACCGAGAAGTTCGGTTTTGGAGACCGACAGTTTAACCGTTGAGCTTACGCCCCTGTATTGGGGCTCTCGCCCCGAGCCTCAAGCTCTACGATACCGCAGGCCGGGCGAACGCTTTATGATAGCCGATTTCCGGAGCGCATGAAAGCCATTGCGGCACCCTTGGTTCTTACTGCGTCCATTCAGCGAAGTCACACGCAATTTGACAATCTCTCATTCGAGATTGATTCTGAACTAGCTATGAATCTTGAAACCATCAGGCAGCGGCTTGACGCCAGCGGGGTAAAGTTCACCTCGCAACGCTACTGCGTGATGGCGTACCTGATGGAAAACCCGGGCCATCCCACTGCGGCGGATATCTTCGAGGGGGTCAACTGCCTTGATCCGCGCTCTTCCAGGGCGACTGTTTATCGCAATTTGCATGAACTTGTCGAAGCTGGCCTGGTCCGCGAAGTCGCCGTCGAAGGCCGCTCCGCACGCTTTGATCTCAAAGGAACGTTGCACCACCACTTCATCTGTGATCGCTGTGACAAGGTAGAAAACGTGGATTGGTACGACCTGCCGCAGCCGCCTCCGCAACTTGTCGGCGACCGCGTCATTCGCGAATCCGAACTGATTTTGCGAGGCCTCTGCGCAGACTGCGCATCTGCCACCTCGCCTCACGAGAATGCAGAACCACTCACACCCATGCACTTAAATCCGCATAACGCCTCGCCGCAAGCAACATAGATTGCGCGACAAACGCTGAAACAGGGACGCACGGCGTTCCAGTAGAAAAAGAAGAGGAACAAAGATGCCCAACGAAAACGAAACGCTATCCGCTGAAATGAAGTGCCCTGTGCCGCACGGAACCAATGGCGCTACCCGTACAGAACTGGCATCGCCCATGCACGGCGCGGTCACGCACACGTCGCGCCAGATCGTCCGCAACATGGAGTGGTGGCCCGATCGCCTGGACCTCGCCGTGCTGCACCAGAACACCGATCTGGCCGATCCCATGGGCGCGGATTTTGATTACGCGGCCGAGTTCAAGACGCTCGACCTGGATGCCGTGATCCAGGACCTGCACGCCTTGATGACCGATTCGCAGAGCTGGTGGCCCGCCGACTTCGGTCATTATGGCCCGTTCTTTATCCGCATGGCCTGGCACAGCGCCGGCACCTACCGCATCTACGACGGCCGCGGCGGCGCGGGCGCGGGTCAGCAGCGCTTCGCCCCCCTGAACAGTTGGCCTGACAACGTCAGCCTCGACAAGGCACGACGCCTGCTGTGGCCCATCAAGCAGAAATACGGCAAGAAGATCTCTTGGGCCGATCTCATCGTCCTCACCGGCAATGTTGCGCTCGAGTCAATGGGCTTCAAGACCTTTGGCTTCGGAGCCGGCCGGACCGACGTCTGGGTACCGCAGGAAGATATCTTCTGGGGCTCGGAACGCACGTGGCTTGGCAGCGACCGCTACCAGGGCGACCGTGATCTTGCCCAGCCCCTTGCCGCCGTGCAGATGGGACTGATTTACGTCAACCCGGAAGGCCCTGACGGCAAGCCCGATCCGCTGGCTTCGGCTCGTGACATTCGCGAGACTTTCGGCCGCATGGCCATGAACGACGAGGAGACCTTCGCGCTGGTCGCCGGCGGCCATACCTTCGGCAAGGGCCACGGTGCGCACGATCCCAGCAAGTACGTCGGACCCGAACCCGAAGGCGCACCCATCGAGCAGCAGGGTTTCGGCTGGAAGAACTCAGCCGGCAAGGGCAACGCGGAAGACACCATCTCCAGCGGCCTGGAAGGCGCATGGACCTCAAACCCCACCCAGTGGGACAACGAGTACCTCGACAACCTGCTCAATTACGAATGGGAGCTGAGCAAAGGCCCCGGTGGCGCATGGCAGTGGTACGCCAAGAATGTCGACGCGAAGATTCCTGACGCGCATATCCAGGGCAAAAAGCACCTGCCCATGATGTACACGTCTGACATGGCCCTGCGTATGGACCCGATTTACTTTGGGATCGCGAAACGCTTCCAGTCGCATCCCGATCAGTTCGCCGACGCCTTTGCCCGGGCATGGTTCAAGCTGACGCACCGCGACATGGGTCCCATCGTCCGCTACCTGGGACCGCTGGTGCCAAAGGAAGTGCTGATCTGGCAGGACCCCGTCCCCGAGGTGGATCACGAACTGATCGACGACGCGGACATCGCTGCGTTGAAGGCGAAGATCCTTGCCTCCGGCCTGTCCGCGGCGCAGCTGGTCTCGACTGCCTGGGCTTCCGCGTCCACCTTCCGCGGCTCAGACAAGCGCGGCGGCGCTAACGGCGCCCGCATCCGCCTTGAGCCGCAGAAGAGCTGGGAGGTCAACCAGCCGCTCGTTCTTGCCAAGGTTCTCACAACGCTTGAAGGCATCCAGAAGGACTTCGAAGCAGCAGGCAAAAAGGTCTCGCTTGCCGACCTGATCGTTCTCGCAGGCAGCGTGGCAGTCGAAGAC
>CAXUEW010000310.1:0-3816 GCA_964250115.1 uncultured Terriglobus sp. | reverse complement strand
AGGGCTTCATCCGCGCGCTTGATCCGGAGACGGGTGCGACGCAGTGGACCTGGGCGGCAACGTCGCCCGTGGGTACGCCAAAGATGACTACCGGCGGCAACGTCTGGATGACCGGCACGTACGACCCGGAACAAAATCTCATGTTCTGGGGTACAGGGAACCCCACGCCGGTGCTCAACGGCAAGCTACGCCCCGGCGACAACCTTTACACGTGCAGCATCGTCGCGTTGAATCCTGATACAGGCAAACTGGCGTGGGCATTTCAGCCCTCGCCCCACGACACCCATGACTGGGACGCAGTTGAGATTCCAGTCATTGCCGACGTAAAGTTCCAGGGCACGCCACGTAAAGTGCTGATACAGGCTTCACGAAATGGCTACTTTTTTGTGCTGGACCGTACGACCGGTAAGAGCCTTGTAACGACGGCTTTTGGACCTGTCAACTGGACCAATGGTATCGACAAGGAAGGGCGGCCGATCCCCAACCCGGACAAAGAGCCTGCACCCGATGGACGATTGATTGCACCGGACGAAGGCGGCATGACGAACTACCGTTCGCCCAGCTTCGATCCTAAAACCGGGCTGTTCATCGTGAGCACATCGCCGAGTTACAGCCTGTACTTCGCCAAGCCGGCAGATGGCAACTATGGATGGGCAGGTGCTGATTACAGCCTGTGGAGCAAAGGCGTACTGGAAGCGATCGACATCCAGACGGGCAAGGTTCGCTGGCAGCACGAGCTTGGCCGCCGCGCAGGATCCGGCGTTCTGACAACCGAGTCCGGCCTGACTTTCAGCGGCGATGCCTCCGGAAATTTTCTGGCGCTGGATACTGCAACCGGCAAAACTCTGTGGCACTCCGGCACTGGCGCGCAAATCGCCTCGTCTCCCATCACTTATGAAATGGATGGTAAGCAGGTAGTGTTGATGAGCAGCGGCAGCGTGCTGTATGCATTCGCTCTGCCTGAACGCGCAAAAAAGAATTAGTGCGTATCACTTATAGCTTTTGTACTTTTTTCGGGCTTTAGCCACTGAGATAGTACAGAATCAGTCTGGGCACGCGGCTTTAGCCGGTGAGATTGACTATCTCAGCGGCTAAAGCCGCATATGTTGAGCCCATTCTGACTATCTCGGCGGCTGAAGCCGCGGTCTGCCCTGCAATCGACTTCTTTTATTCCAGGGAAACTACATATAGGTAAAACCAGCAAGGTGAAGGGTCAAAGATTCATTCAGTGCTGCGGACAATGTTGGGACAACCGCGTGCAGCGGCGTGTGCCGCCCGACACTGTATTCCAGTTGGATACCTGTGCTGTATCGCTACTGTCGTACCATCGGACGCAAGACGTTTGCACGATGGCCATTCACTCAAAAGCACACACACGTAACGATCAAACTCGAGGCGTACGAAGGATCGATCTTGCGTCGGCACAGCCGGCGTCAAGCGAGATTGCGCGCGGCATCAATCGCGACATTCTGCTGGAGCTGATTCGCTTCAAACAGCCCCTGGCGCGCGCGGACCTCTCACGTCTGTCAGGGCTGCGGCCCAGTACTGTTTCAAAGATTGTGGAACAGCTAGTCCAGGAAAAATGGGTGGAGGAAGGTGCGGTGATCCGTGCTCCCCGCGGCCGCCCTTCCACGATGTTGTCTGTAAATGCAGACATGGTCACCTTCGCAATTGACCTGCGACCCGACCGGGCAATCATGGCCGTCGTTGATTTGAGTGGACGATTTCTGTCGCGTGAAACTGTGCAAGCCTATTCAGATCCCGCACGCACGGTGCTGCAGCTTGGCAAGCGTATGCGTGCGCTCCGGGAAGAATTTCCCGGAAAGTCATTCGAGGGCGTGGGCGTCAGCCTGCCCGGTCGCGTGCATCCCGTCACCCAGCGCATCCTGCTTGCACCGAATATGAAATGGCACGGCTTCGATCTAAAAAGAGCGCTCGAAAAAGAGTCCGGGCTCCAGGTCGAGATCGACAACGATGCCAACGTCTGCCTGATCTCTGAACTTTGGAACGGTCGGTTGGAAGGTGCCAAGAACGTCGTCCTGATCGCTGTGGCGGAAGGCGTCGGGACGGCCATTCTTGCGGGAGGTCATATGCAATCCGGCGCGAACGGACTTGCCGGCGAATTCGGCCACGTCTCTGTGGATCCAAACGGGCCGCTGTGCCAGTGCGGATATAAAGGCTGCTGGGAAACGGTGGCTTCATCACGCGCAGCCATGCGCCACTTCAACGCGGCAGGAAAGCAGCAGGTTGCAAATATTTACGAGCTGCGAACACTTGCAGAAGACGGCAACAGGCACGCGATTGCCGCAGTTACCCGACAGGCAGAGGCGCTGGGCGATGGTATGCGGCTTATTACAGCCAGTTTGTCACCGGAGCTGATCCTTGTGGTGGGCGAGGTTACCGCCTGCTGGGACCTTTGCCACCCCATCATTGAGAGGCGGATGAAGGGTTCAATGCTTGCGGGTAACCCGCCCCTGCTGCGTGCCGCCGGTGATGCGGAACTGGCCCGACTAAGCGGCAGCGCGGCCATGCTTCTGCAGCGGCATGCCAGCTATCACCATTCAACGCACGATCCGCAGCAACCAAACCTCTCCGCCGCGAATAACTAAGTACCTCACAAACTATGTCGTATTTGCCCTGCCACGCTGCCTGCCCTTCTTGCGTTCCCAAGCGTCCTTCAGTCCGTGTCGAAAGGCCCACGTGCTTGACAAGCGGCAGATGAGCACTATAGTTTCTCGTAGAAAAATAATCAGGTAATGACTCGACGAGTAGACCTTGACGCATGTCCGATATATTGCGGAACGCTGATGTGAAATGGCATCTTCTGTCTGCACCTGTCCGCGTATCCGTGACCAGTGCTCAAGAAATTTGAACGGCACAAAACATTCTCACATCTGACTCCTTCAGGTGCGAGACAAACGAAAGTTGAGAACGCTTCATGGCTGCAACTCTGTTCACGAACATGCCCGTCGTTTCTTACGAAGGACAGTCCAGCGACAATCCCCTTGCGTACAGATTTTACGAAGCGGATCGCGTCGTCATGGGAAAGCCGCTGAGCGAACATCTGCGGTTTGCCGTGGCGTATTGGCACTCCCTGGCCATGACCGGCAGCGATCCCTTTGGTGGACCGACGATGAACCGCCCGTGGATGGCTGATGGCAACGCGATGGCGCAGGCAAAGCTGAAGGCCGATGCGGCATTCGATTTGTTCCGCGTTCTCGACCTGCCCTTCTTCTGCTTTCACGATGCTGACATTGCCCCCGGTGGCGAAACCCTGAAAGAGACACTCGAGAACTTTCACGGCATGGCTGATTATCTTGCCGAAAAGATGTCGAACTCCAAGGCAAAGCTGCTTTGGGGAACGGCGAATCTCTTCTCGCATCCACGCTTCATGGCCGGTGCCTCGACCAACCCTGATCCCGAGGTGTTTGCCTGGTGCGCGGCGACCGTGAAGCACTGCATGGATGTGACCAAGCAGTTGAGCGGTTCGAATTACGTGCTGTGGGGCGGACGTGAAGGCTACGAAACGCTTCTGAACACTGACATGAAACAGGAACTGAACCAGATGGGTCGCTTCCTGTCGATGGTTGTGGACTATAAGCACAAGATCGGCTTTGACGGTCAGATCCTCATCGAGCCGAAGCCGAAGGAACCGACCGTCCACCAGTACGACTTCGACACGGCCACGGTATACGGTTTTTTGAAGCGCTTCGGCCTTGAGAACGAAGTCCGCGTGAACCTTGAGGCGAACCACGCCACGCTTGCGGGCCACACCTTTGAACATGAGATCGCGACAGCCAGTGCGCTCGGCATACT
>CAXUEW010000309.1:3604-3835 GCA_964250115.1 uncultured Terriglobus sp. | reverse complement strand
TGGCGTAGAAACGCCCGGTTTAGCGCCGGACCAGCATCTCCGTCGAGACTCGATGGGCTGCCTCACGCGCAGCGTGGTCGGCCTGCAGCACCTCCGCGATGCTGCCCGGATTGGCCGTCGGGGTCAACTCCAGCACCCGCTCGATGGTTTTGGGAATGCCCATGAACGGCAGGTCTCCCGCTAAAAATGCGGAAACCGCCACTTCGTCCGCAGCGTTCAGGGCGATGCAGT
>CAXUEW010000309.1:1884-3594 GCA_964250115.1 uncultured Terriglobus sp. | reverse complement strand
CGCCGCCTCGTATGAAAGCCGCAGGCAGGGGAAGCGCTCGAAGTCAGGCTGCTGAAAGTCGAGACGCGACAGCGCGGCCAGGTCAAAGGTCAGGTCCGACGGCACACGTTCCCGCCACGCCAGCGCGTACAGGATGGGCAGCCGCATATCTGTAACGGAAAGCTGCGCCAGAATGCTGCCGTCCACGTACTCCACTAGCGAGTGAATCGTGGACTGCGGATGCACGATGACGCGCACCTTGTCTGGCGAGAGGTCGAACAGGCGGCAAGCCTCGATGATCTCCAGCCCCTTATTCAGCATGGTGGCAGAGTCGACCGTGATGCGCTGCCCCATGACCCAGGTGGGGTGTTTCAGGGCCATGGCCGGGGTAATGTGCTCAAAATCGGCCAGAGGCGTGTTGCGGAAGGGGCCGCCGCTGGCGGTAAGCCAGATCTGCCGGACCTCGTCCCGCGTGCCGCCGCGCATGCACTGGTGGATGGCGTTGTGTTCGGAGTCGATGGGCAGCAGGGCCACGCCCTTCTCCCGTGCCGCGGCGGTGATGAGCTCGCCCGCGGCGACCATGGCTTCCTTGTTCGCCAGGCCGATGGTCTTGCCTGCCAGAACCGCCGCATAAGTAGCTTCCAGCCCGGCGACGCCCACGATGGCGCTGACGACGAAGTCAACTTCTGGCAACGTCGCGACGCGGACGGTTCCTGCACTGCCATACACAACCTCGATGCCGGTCGTGCCGCTCTCTGCAAGCCTGAGTTCCAGTTGCCCCGCAGTCGCTTCGTCCGCCATGGAAACGACCGTCGGCCGCCACTCGATGCACTGAGCGAGTGCCGCTTCAAGATTGTGTCCGGCTGCCAGCGATACGACCTGGAAGCGGTCCGGGTAACTCCTGCAGATGTCGAGTGTGCTGGTTCCAATGGAACCGGTGGAACCCAAAATGGCAATCTTCTTCACATTGTGTATTTTCGCAGACACGCCCAGCCATTCGGCACATGGCACCGAGCATGCAACGTCTCCAGTCCACTTTGGGCCAACTTGTGCGACGCGTGGCTTACCTTGCCGCGCCTGTACCTGTCCCATGCATCGTAGGACGTGAGAGGTAGCAGCTTTGCAAAGTAACGACGAAGTGCGGTCGCTGGAATGGCTGGAGAGTTCCTCCGGGGACTATCCACGGCCCGACTTCAAGCGCCCGCAGTGGATCAACCTGAACGGGGCGTGGCAATTCGCCCTTGACCCAAACGCGAAGCTGGGCCATCCGGACCGGGTGCAGTGGGACCGGACGATCACCGTGCCGTTCGCACCGGAGACACCGGCCAGCGGCATCAACGACCAGGGACTCTACTGTGCGGTCTGGTACCGGCTCTTCTTCGAGGCTCCTCGCCTGGAGCCCGGGCAGCATCTTCGGCTTCATTTTGGTGCCATCGATTACAAGTCGACCGTATGGGTCAACGGTGTCGAGGCTTACCGGCACAAGGGCGGATATACACCCTTCCACCTCGATATCCACAACATGCTGATCGAGGGCGGAGTCCAGCAGATTGCAGTGCGCGCAGAGGATGATCCTGCCGACTTGGAGAAGCCCCGGGGCAAACAGGACTGGAAGCGGGAAGCGCACTCCATCTGGTACCCGCGAACTACGGGCATCTGGCAGACGGTCTGGATGGAGGTGCTGCCGTCTACCTACCTGAGCAGGGCACGCTGGACCTCAAACCTGACGCG
>CAXUEW010000309.1:0-1874 GCA_964250115.1 uncultured Terriglobus sp. | reverse complement strand
TGGGAATTGGGTGCCGAAATACTGACCACGGGCTCGATCCCAGCAGGAGCAAGCCTGCTGATCAAGCTGCGGGTTGGCGAACAGGTACTTGCGGAAGACCGGTACAGCTTCGTCACCCGGGCTTCGGATGCCGGCTCACTTGCGGCAGGCGAGCTGCACCGGACCATTGCGCTCTCAGACCCGGGCATCGACGACTTTCGCAACGAGTTGTTATGGAGCCCCTGGAATCCCACGCTGATCGATATCGATCTGCAACTGCTGGACGCCGAAGACAAGGTTCTGGACGCCGTGACAAGCTACACCGCTTTGCGCTCCATCGCGATCCAGGGAGACCGCTTTGTCCTGAACGGGCGTCCACTGCCGCTGCGCATGGTGCTGGACCAGGGCTACTGGCCCGAGAGCGGCCTGACCGTGCCGGACAGCGAAGCCTTTCAGCGGGACATCCTCCTGGTCAAGGAACTGGGCTTCAACGGCGTGCGCAAGCACCAGAAGATTGAAGACCCGCGCTTCCTGTACTGGGCCGATCAATTCGGACTGCTGGTCTGGGAGGAGATGCCTAGCGCGTATCGGTATACGCGTCGCTCCATTGAGCGGCTGACACGGGAATGGACTGCGGTGCTGGAGCGCGACATGAACCACCCCTGCATCGTGTCGTGGGTGCCTTTGAACGAGAGTTGGGGCGTACCTGACTTGCCGGATAATCCCGCGCAGCGCCATTACGTACAGGCGCTCTACCACCTGACGAAGACCATCGACCCGGATCGTCCGGTGATCGGTAACGATGGCTGGGAAAGCGTTGCAACCGACATCATCGGGATACACGATTACGATTCGAATCCAAATGCAATCGCACGCCGGTACGGCATTGAAGAGATCGAAAGCCGTCTGTTTCAGCACGAGCGGCCGGGCGGCCGCATCTTACGGTTGACGGACACGCCGGACGAGGACCGGCAACCCCTCATTCTTACCGAGTTCGGTGGCATCGCTCTGCGCGACGGCGACGACCGCACGTGGGGCTACAGCGACGCACGGACTCCGGATGAGTTTCAGCAGCGGTACGCGGCATTGCTGGCAGTGGTGCGCTCACTGCCCACGCTGGCTGGGTTCTGCTACACCCAGTTCACAGATACCTACCAGGAAGCGAATGGATTGGTACGGATGGATCGCAGCGACAAGATCCCCAGGGAAGCCATTGCAGAGGCCACCAGCGGTCAACGGGGACAGATGCAAAACGCCACAGAACTCCGCTGGCGCGAACGCCTGATGCAGTTGCGGGCCAAGACGCGGTAAAGGGAATCCGTTTAGTTTCGGAAGGGCATGGCTTCAGCCATGCCAACCAGCACAAACGAAAGTGGGCTTCAGCCCCCGAGGGCTGATCTTGCTGTTACTGAACTTCCCAATGTAGGCGACCTCAGCGGCTGAAGCCGCCGCTCCCGCAGCCACTTCTGGCATGGCTGAAGCCATACCCTTCCGAAAGCATAGGCATGTTTTGAGATCCTGGAAGATGGCCGCTCCTTTTACTTTGCGGACGCTTCCAGCTCAGCCCACTCGCTGTCACTTAGCTCCAGATCCGCGGCCTTCATGTTTTCTTCCAGATGGGCAATCGACGATGTACCCGGAATCGGCAGCATGACCGGGCTGCGATGCAGCAGCCACGCCAGTGAAAGCTGCGCGACGGTTGCGCCGTGTTTCTTCGCCGCGTTATCCAGTGGTCCGCCTTCTTTGGCCAGCTTGCCGGCGGCAACAGGAAACCATGGAATAAATGCGATGTTGTTCTTCTCGCAGTAATCCAGTGTGGCCTCGCTCTTACGCTGACCAATGTTGTACTCGTTCTGGACTGAGACGACTTCGACCACCTTGCGCGCCCGATCGAT
>CAXUEW010000308.1:0-3852 GCA_964250115.1 uncultured Terriglobus sp. | reverse complement strand
TTTCTGCGACCGGTCTGCTACCAGGACCTGCCCGCTGCTCTCTTGCCGCCGGAGCTGCAGGACGCCCACCTGTCTGAACATTCGCACCTGCTGGATGGCAAGCTGCACACCCCCTAGGGCGTACCGACATATAGATGTAATCTTTGTACTTATTTGCGGCTCTAGCTGCCGGGATAGTAAAAGATGTCAGTCTGGAACGCGGCTAAGCCGCAGGTTACCGGAAATACGCCTAGACCGAGCCACAGCTATGCCGCTGCTGAATCGCACGCATAAACCTGGCGACGGTAGACAGACGTTTTCCGCAACGTCTATGGTGGAGCGGTCAATGAAACAAGGAGATGACATGAGGGCTCTGGTTTTTGCAGCAATCGCACTGTTTACCATGGGTGCGGCGGCGCAGGCACCTAACACACTTACAGCCGCGGAAAAAACCGGGGGCTGGAAGCTGCTATGGGACGGCACGAGCGGCGCGGGCTGGCACAATGCCAAGGGCGAAACCATCCCGAACGCGGGCTGGAAGATTGACAGCGGAGTGCTTACCTTGTCGCATGGGGAAGGACACGGCCATGGCCTTGGCGGCGACATGCTGACTGATGAGGATTTTGGCGACTTCGAGCTGAGCGTGGACTTCAAAACGACACCGGGCGGCAACAGCGGCATTAAGTATTTCGTCAATACCGACAAAGCGACGGCAGGCGACCCCGCCATCGGTTTCGAGTACCAGGTGTTGGACGACGATGTGAACCCGGACGCAAAGCTGGGGCGGGACGGTGACCGCACCGAAGCCTCGCTGTACGACATGATTCCAGCCACGAAGAACAAGCCCTACCGAGCGGTGGGCGAGTGGAACACCGCAAAGATCGTGGTGCGCGGTGCGCACGGAGAGCACTGGCTGAATGGTGTCAAAGTGTTGGAATACGAGCGCTTCACGCCAGAGTTCCGCAAGCTGGTTGCGGACAGCAAATATAAAGCGCTGCCGCACTTCGGTGAGTTACGCCACGGCCATATCCAACTGCAGGACCACGGCGACGCTGTATCATTCCGCAACATCAAAATTCACGCACTTGCACCGCCATCCATGAAGATTGGCGACTAAGTCACCTTAATCGAGATGAGAAAGGCCGCTCCAACAGGAGCGGCCTTTCGTGTTAGTAACTTCGACCAGCTACACCTTGGGCTCAAAGCCCTTGGCGTACTCTGCTCGCTTCGTCATGGCCTGTGCTTCCTTGTCGCCTGCAATGACTCCGTTTGCATCGATGTTCAAGGAACGCTTGGTGAAGTAAGCGATGTTCGCCAGGTGCAGCGCCGTGACAGAGATGTTGCCCTGTGCGACTGGTTGGTGCAGCGCTTCACCATTTCGAATGGCACCAATAAAGTTGCCAAAGTGCTGATCGGTATGGACGTCGATGCCTGCGCGATCTGACGAAGGTGCCGCAGCGGACTTCGGTACCTTTACCGACGCTTCGAGGATATGATCCTTTTCGTCATAAACCTCCCAGTCGCCGATGTCGATGACCATGGTGCCGTTGGTGCCGTGAATGGCCACGCCACGGTCGCGGCCGTAGGTCTTCTTGGCGCTAATGCACGATCCCTTCCACGTGATCATGGCGTCAGGGTATTCAAAGGCGACGTCAAGGTTGTCGTAGAACTGCCAGTCGTCCTTTGCCTGGTAGCGGCCACCGACGGCTGTCACGCGGTGCGGCAGGCCCACCTGCATCGCCCAGACTGCCACATCGACTTCATGCGTGGCATTGTTCAGCGTTTCGCCCGTGCCCCACTGGCGGAACCAGTGCCAGTTATACGGGTGCACGTTGTCGGTGTAAGCGCGGCGCGGTGCCGGACCCTGAAACAGGTCCCAATCGAGTGTGGCCGGCACAGCGACGGGCTTGCCGACACCGATTGGCTTGCGCGCCGTCGCGTACCAGGTCTCGGCCCAATAGGGCTTGCCGATCACACCGGCGCGCAGCTTCTCGATCGCCTCGATCACCGGCTTGGACGAGCGGCGTTGCGATCCCATCTGGCACAGCTTGCCTGTCTTCTTCTGAGTTTCGACCAGCCAGATACCTTCCTGCACGTTGTAGGCGCAGGGCTTTTCCACGTACACGTGCTTGCCGGCCTGCATGCCCAGGATGCCCATGGGCGCGTGCCAATGGTCGGGCGTGGCGATCGTGATCGCGTCCACATCCTTATCGGCCAGCACCTTGCGGAAATCTTTTTCGCCCTTCGGTGCTACGCCCATCTTGGCGGTTGTGTCAGCACAGAATTTGTCGAGGTAGCGGCTGTCCACGTCAGCCACAGCGACGATCTGCGCATTGTCCTTGTTGGCATGCAGCGCCGCAAGGTGCGCATAACCACGGCTATGCACGCCGATGACGGCGAAGTTAACACGGCCATTCGAGCCCATAATGCGTGCGTAGCTCTTAGCTGAAGTGGAGGCGACTGCCGCAGCTGTAACGGCAGCACCCTCGAGGAAGTTACGGCGAGTGACCATGATGTGACTCCTTAATCCGGTATCTCCTGCGCCAGAACGCAGCAGCCCTTAGAAAAGCAACCGGTATTCACTGGAACCACCGGCTGTTGTGTGTTACTGCGGCAAATTGTCACCGCAGACATTAAGTTTAGAACTGCAGCTTCACAGAAGCCTGCAGGCTACGTCCGCCGCCCACACCATTCACACTACCCTGGCCGGAGCCAAGGGTGCTTGTAATGTAGCCGAAGTTAGCGGCGCCAAAGGTTGTATTTGGCAGACCGAACTGCGGTGTGTTGCTGAGTTGGAATGCCTCAAAGCGAGTTTCAAGGTTCGCCTCGCGGAAGATCGGAAACTGCTTTGCAACGGTTAGATTGTTCTGGATGTATCCCGGTCCGGTGAACTGGTTACGCTGCGTGTTTCCAGTGATGCCGAAGCCGGTAGTGCCATTAAAACCCTGAGGCTGAGCAAAGGCCGATCCATCGAAAAAACCAACTCCTAGAGTGCTGCGAGTCTGCAGTTTGTTGAACGGTGTCACCAGGTTCGCAGTCTGTGTTGTCCCTGGTGTTCTGAGCGATGTTCCGCTCGCCGTGGTAGTAAATGGCAGGCCCGACACTATGGATAGAATGCCCGATACTTTCCATCCACCCAACGCATACTGGCTTATACCGGAGGCAAAGTACTTATGACCCCGGCCAGCCGGCAATTCATAGGTGAAGCTACTTTCGAAGTTCAGGTTCCGGTCGAAATCGGCTCGTGCGTAGTTGCGACGAGGCTGTGCGAAAAAGAGGAGACCACCATCATCACCACTCTGATAGTTCAGCGCGCGGTCCCATGTGAAAGCAGTGGTGAAGCTCAGGCTGTGAGAGAAACGTTTGCTCAACTGTGCCTGTAACGAGTTGTAATTCGAAGAGAACCCAAGGAACTGTGCGGTTGCAGCAGCAGTTCGGCCATAAGCAATGTTGAGGGGTTCGCTCGCAGTGTCGCCGCCAAGAAAGTTTGGCAGGTTGATGTTCTGAGCAACCGGCATATGAACGCCGTGGTTGGCGACATATGCCAATTGCATCGTCATGTCGTATGGCAACGCCTGCTGAATCGCAACATTCCAGCTCATGACATACGGGTTGTAAAAGTTCTTGGGAACAATGGTGTAGGCCTGCGATGTAAGCTGTCGGCCTGTCTGCGTCTGATTTTCGATCTGGATGATGCCATTTGTTGGAATGGCAACTGGAATCGGTGCCGGAAAGCCCTTTTGGAAGGTGGCGACGCTGCCGTCTGAAAGCAGTGCCGGACCGCCGCTTGTATTTGCGGGCTGGTAGCTATTGTTTGCACGTACCGGATAGTTATAGGCATATGTGTTGTCTGGGTACGGCAGATAGCTCATG
>CAXUEW010000307.1:0-3880 GCA_964250115.1 uncultured Terriglobus sp. | reverse complement strand
CTTCGAAGTGGCCATACTTCATCAGCACCGCCCCGGCGGACTTCGCGCCCCATCCGCGCAGACCGGGGTAGCCGTCAGCGGCGTCGCCCACCAGTGCCAGATAGTCCGGGATGGACGCGGGCGGCACACCGAACTTCGCCACCACGCCGGCATCATTGCGCTCGACGCGCTTGCGGCGGTCCAACTGGACGACTCGCGTTCCATGTACGCATTGCGCCAAGTCCTTGTCCGGCGTGCAGATAACGACACGCTCCACGCGCGGATCGTCTGCTGCAAAAGCCGCGGCTGAGGCGAGTGCGTCGTCCGCCTCGAACTCGACCATGGGCCAGACCACCACGCCCAGGGCACGCAGGGCGTCTTCCAGCAGCGGGAACTGCGACAGCAGGTCGGGGTCGATGCCTTCGCCCGTCTTGTAGCCGGGCCACAGATCGTTGCGAAACGACTCGATGACGTGGTCGGTGGCCACCCCCATGTGGGTTGCGCCCTCCTTGACCATCGCCAGCACGGATGCCAGCACGCCCTTCACCGCGCCCACTTCGCGCCCATCGGTATCGCGCATGGACGGCCACGCATAGAAGTGGCGGAACAGTTCGTAGGTGCCGTCGATCAGGTGAACCTGCATGATGATGAGGGTACCGCTGCGCTGCGGGATGACAACGAAAAAGATGTGGTGACGCTTCTCAGCGGCCCTGCGCTAGAGTCAGTCTGTGATGCTTCGTGTTGGCAAAGCTGTTTCGGTCTGGTTAGGGGCAGCGCTGTTGTCTTTGCCGGCGCAAGCGCAGCAGCCCGATCCGGACCGGCAACTACCCGCGGACCAGCGCGCCTACCGCGCGGCCATGTCCATCGACGATCCGGCACAGCGGCTGACCGCGCTGCGTGCCTTTTCCGTTGAGTACCAGGACAGCAAGTACTTCGACAGCGTGCAGGAAGCCGCTCTGCGCCTGCTGCTGCGGTACTATCCCACGCATACGGCTGAGATCCGCGACCAGGTGCAGGTCAATATTGCCAATGCCGACAAGGGCTATCAGCGCTGGCGCGAGCAGTCTACTGAGGCCGATCTGCTGGCAGACGCGGGCGTGCTGCTGCCGCTGGCGCAGAAGCTGGCGGAGGACAGCAACCGCAATCTGACGGAGGCTACCTTCCTGCGCGGCATGGCCCGCATGTTCGGTGAACTGCAGTCGGAAATGCCTACGCCGGAGGAGCTGCACGGGCAGTACACGGAGTCACGCGCGGCCACCCTGCTGGCATTGGCGCACGTGTACCTGCGGCAGGGCAAGCTTCCGCTTTCGATCACCCTGCTGGACCAGGCGGAGAAGCTTCAGCCTCGCAACCCGCAGTTGCACGCCCTTCACGGCGAACTGGCGCTTAACGGCCAGCAAGGTGCCGTCGCACTCGACGAGTTCGAACAGGCACAGGCACTGGGCGAGATTTCAGCCGCGCAACACAATAGCCTGGTAAAGCTGTACCGTGAAGCGCATGCGGGCAGCGATGCCGGGTTGGAAGCGGACCTGGACCGTCGTTATGCCGAACTGAATCCACCGCCATTCACGCCCGCTCTGCGCAAACCGATTACCGCTGGGCATACCGCTTTGCTAGAGCTGTTTACGGGCAGCAGTTGCCTGCCCTGCGTGGGTGCCGACTTCGCCGTCGAGACACTGCTAAAGACGTACAACGGCAACGAGCTTGTGGTGTTAGAGCAGGATGAGCATGTGCCGCAACCCGATCCGCTCGCCAACCCCGCGTCGGTCGCGCGCGCGGACGTCATGGGCGTGACCAACACGCCTACGTACTTCCTCGACGGCAAGCGGATGCCGCTGTTCGGCGCCACGCGCGAGGGTGCCGCAGAGGTCTACGCCGGCCTGACCAGGCTGGTGGACACGCAGATTGCAAGGCCGGCAGGTGTGAGCATTCAGCTATCCGCTACGTGGAGCGCGGACGGCCAGGTGCATGCAACAGCTTCCGTCAAAACAGAAAATCCTGACAGTCTCAAGAGCATTACCGCGGACGAATTTGCGCCATGGCCGGGCGATAGCATCGCCGAGGCCGAGCGTGCACATGCCGACGCGACCTTTCCACCGGAACTGGTCGTCAACTTCGCGCTGGTGGAAGACAACGTGCGTTACAGCGGCGAAAACGGTGTGCGGTTCCACCGCATGGTGGTGCGCGCCGTGGCCGGCAATCCTGCCTACGGCCAACCCCTGCACCCAGGAAAGACAGAGGCATTCCAGGCAGCCTTCGACCACGTGGCGCTCAGACGTGATCTCGTCGCCTACCTGGACGGCTTCGAAATAAAGAATGACCGCTTCGGCCCCGTGCGCTTCCTCAGCAAGGACGTGTCGCTCAACCCGGCAAAGCTCGGTGTGGTGGCCTGGATGCAGGACACGCGGACGCACCGCGTGATGCAGTCGGCCTTTGTGCCGTTGGCAATTGATCCATTCTCCAAAGGAGGGAGATAGTCAGTGCGCCAAAGTTTTCAAAGGTGTTACTCTCCCGCCGTGCTGACGCTTGCACTCTGTGCGTGGGCTGTAGACGACGCGCAATCTCAGCGGTTTACGCTCTCGCCAGTCCACTGGTCGGCGGAATCTTCTTTGCCACCGAAACTGCAGCCGGGCTCTCGTTTCAACGTGCTGTTGCACGCGGCCATTGATGATGGATGGCACCTGTACGCGTTGCAGGAGGCAGACGCCTTTCCGCTTGCCACCGAGATCGCCCTGCAGAAAGGCGAGCCTGCGGAGTTGCTGCGCGTCGATCAACTGAGGCCCCGTCACGTTGTGGACCCGGAGTCACACGTTGTGACGAACTCCTTCACTGGGTCGACAACGTTCACACTTCGGCTTGCCAGCACGACAGAACCACCCATGCGTGGGCTGCACGTCCTGGTGCAGTACCAGGCCTGCAACGACCGGCTATGCCTGCCGCCCCGGAACGAGTTGGTTCCAGTGCTATTCCGCACAACCCGCTAGATCAGGCGCTGGCACCCACCTCCGCGGTGCGCTTCGGCAGCTTCCAATCTTGCCGGACCCAGTGGCAGGTGTAGCCGTAGGGAATGCGCTGCAGGTAATCCTGATGCTCCGGCTCAGCCTGCCAAAACGGACCGGCAAGGGCAACCTCGGTGACCACCTTGCCCGGCCAGATGCCGGACGCGTTCACGTCCGCAATCGTGTCTTCCGCCTCACGCTTCTGCTCATCGTTGGTGTAAAAGATGGCCGAGCGGTAGCTTGCGCCACGGTCATTGCCCTGGCGATTGGGTGTGGAAGGGTCGTGGATCTGGAAGAAGAACTCCAGTAGGGTTCGAAAGCTCAGCTTCGCTGGATCGAAGACGATCTCCACCGCCTCAGCATGGTTGCCGTGGTTGCGATAGGTTGCGTTCTGCACCTCACCGCCGCTGTATCCCACGCGAGTCGAAATTACGCCGGGGTAGTCGCGCAGCAACTCCTGCATGCCCCAGAAACATCCACCCGCCAGAATTGCCGTCTCAGTCGCCATCATCCACCACCTTGCCTTGCGATTGGATGCGCCGGGTAAGCAGAAGGCTACGCGCTGCCGTGCGCCGCGGACCGTGCGTGCAGCAGCGTGCGGTGCCTCCGCATCAGCAGCACCAACCCACGCCGCAGGTAGATGGCGAGCAGCGGCGTAAGCACCAAGGCGATAACGGCCCACACCACCAGCGCATGCCACTCCCACTGCCAGATATCACGCAGCATCCGCAACGGATGGTGGCTCAGGTGTTCTAACTGCTTTCTGCTCATTGGCAACTGCCGTGTCCGGAACAGGTACACACCGGCCTGGATGAACGGCACAAACAACAACAGGTGAAACGGTGCCATGATGTGCGCGCCAATCTGCGAAGCAACCTGGTTCAGCCCGAAGATCCAAGCCA
>CAXUEW010000306.1:0-3886 GCA_964250115.1 uncultured Terriglobus sp. | reverse complement strand
TGGACGAAACCGCAGCACAGGATCCATTCGCCGCAGCAGCATGGCCCTTCCCAGTCCGGAAATCATCGCCCAGGCGATCAGCAGCACCGGCACAAGCCACGCGGCGGCATGGTACAGCCCCGGCTCGGATACCGCGGCAAAGTCCGCAAAGCGCGTAGCCGCTCGCATGGGATCTGTGAGCAGTTCATTCACGCTGCTGTTCTGCACGCCTGTTGCTTGCCATGGCACGGCGTTCAGCACACGGCTCACCTCGCGATACACAAGCAGCAACGCCGGGATGCCGAAGATCCATCGCCACGCAACTTCAATCAACGTCAGCGCGGGACGCTGGCGAAGCCATGACAGGTTCGCGACGAATCCCTGCGTGGCGCGTTGCCTCTCAAGCTGCTGCTGCGATGTCACAGGCACTATCCCTTCACGACGATGTTCAACAGTTTGCCCGGTACCGCAACGATCTTCACGACTGCCTTGCCCGCAAGCCGTCCCGCGACCTTGGCGTCTGCCTGTGCCGCTGCTTTGATTGCTTCTACGTCGGCTTCAGGGTTCACCCGGATCACGGTAACCAGCTTGCCATTGATCTGCACCGGGATTTCGATTTCATCCTCTCGCGCAAGCTCAGGGTCAGATAGCGGCCACGGCTGACGGAAAACCACGCCTTCATGCCCAAGCTCCGTCCAGACCTCCTGCGCGAGAAACGGCGCGAAGGGTGCCAGCATCAGCGTCAACGAGCGGAAGACTTCACGCAGTGTCGCAGGGCCGATTGCGCCGCTATCCATCGCGGCTTCGCTTGCCGTCATCTCGTTGACCAGCATCATGATGCTTGCGATGCACGTGTTGAAGTGCCAGCGCCCGCTGAAGTCCAGCGTGATCTTCGCGATGGTCTGGTGCAGTTTGCGCAGCAGTGCCTGGCCGTTCGCAGGCCGGGCGCGAATTTCGTCACAAGCCGATGCACCTTTGTGAGGAAGCGGTACACGCCGGCCACCCCGTCTTCCTGCCACTCCAGATCGCGGTCCGGCGGCGCGGCAAACAGGGAGTACATGCGCGTGGCGTCCGCGCCATACTTCGCGATCATGTCATCCGGCGACACCACGTTGCCCTTCGACTTCGACATTTTCGCGCCGTTCTTGATGACCATGCCCTGCGTAAACAGGCGTGAAGCGGGTTCGTTGTTCGCGATAAGGCCGATGTCGCGCATGACCTTTGTCCAGAACCGCGAGTAGATCAGGTGCAGGATCGCGTGTTCCACGCCGCCGATGTACTGGTCGATGGGAAACCAGTAGTTGGCCGCATCGCTGCTGAAGGGCGCGGTGCTGTTGTGCGCGTCAGTGTAGCGGTAGAAGTACCAGGACGAATCCACAAAGGTGTCCATGGTGTCGGTCTCGCGCCGCGCCGGTCCGTCGCAGGCGGGACACGTCGTGTTGACGAAGCCGGGTACGCGACCCAACGGCGATCCATCCACATCCGCGAGGTCAATCTGCTCCGGCAACAACACCGGCAACTGGTCTGTGGGCACCGGCTGCATGCCGCACGCGTCACAGTACACCACTGGGATCGGCGTTCCCCAATACCGCTGGCGAGATACACCCCAATCCTTCAAGCGATACGTAATAGTTCTTTTGCCAAAGCCGGCTGCCTCGGCGTGCTTCGTCATCTTGTCCAGGGCTTCCAGGACGGCTTCGCCGGTCCACTCGCCGCTGTCAATCAGGACGCCTTCTTCCTTCGCGGTGTACGGCAGCGCAAGATCGTTGGTATCAAGATTCGGTGCCACGACGCGCGTGATAGGCAGGCCGTACTTGGTGGCAAACTCGAAGTCGCGTTCATCATGCGCAGGCACGCTCATCACCGCGCCGGTGCCGTATCCGCTCAGAACGTAATTTGCGACCCAGACAGGAATGCTCTCGCCCGTAAATGGATTGGTCACAAACCGGCCCGTGGGGATGCCGTGCTTCGGCAACTCGCCCAGCATGTCTGTGTCGCGAGCAGTCTTTTGCTGGGCTAGCATCCGGTCGACTTCGACCAGCAGCGGAGCGTCGAGGCCGCACCAGTGCTGGATGATGGGATGATCCGGCGCGAGTTGGAGCGACGTCGCGCCGAAGATGGTGTCGATGCGCGTCGTGAAGACCGTGATGGTCATGATGTCGGTGCAGCCATCGACCGCAAACGTGACCTCCGCGCCTTCGCTGCGGCCGATCCAGTTGCGCTGCATGGTCTTGACCTTGTCGGGCCAGCCGGGCAGTTGATTGAGGCCGTCTAGCAACTCATCCGCGTACTTCGTGATGCGAAAGAACCATTGCGTCAGGTCGCGCTGTTCTACGACAACATCTTCATGCCGCCAGCAGCAACCGGCCACCACCTGCTCATTTGCAAGGACGGTGTTGCAGCTTGGACACCAGTTCACCTTGCTCTTCTTACGGTATGCAAGGTCGCGCTTCAGCATTTCCAGGAAGAACCACTGGTTCCAGCGGTAGTACTCCGGCAGGCACGTGGTCACTTCGCGAGCCCAGTCGTAACCCAGGCCCAGCCGCGCAAACTGTTTGCGCATCTCCGCGATATTGGACAGCGTCCACTCGCGGGGCGGAATGTTGTTCTTGATCGCCGCATTTTCCGCAGGCAGGCCAAAGCTGTCCCAGCCCATGGGATGCAACACGTTAAAGCCGTTCATCCACTGGTAGCGCGCCAGCGCGTCGCCAATGCTGTAGTTGCGCACATGGCCGATGTGCAGCTTGCCGCTGGGATACGGCAGCATTTCCAACACGTAGTACTTCGGCTTGGCGCTGGTGTGCGGCTCAGCGGCGTACAGCGATGGGTCGGCATCCCACACGGCCTGCCAGCGCGGCTCAATCTCGTGGGGGTTGTAGCGCGCTGGCTCGTCGGGAACGGCCGGATCTACTTCAGACATAATTGCAATGATTTCCTGGGGCATCCTTTCCATTGTAAGAGCGGCAAAGGCTCACATTGACAGGCCGCGTCGTCGCTTCCACACTGAATGTGTGAGGAGGGCACTATGACCATCGAGATTCGAGAGCCCGAGCTGGAGCAGCGCATCCAGCAATTGATGAGCAGCGGAGAGTACGCAAGCGTTGAAGACCTACTTCGGCAATCGTTGAGAACCGCTCCTACTTCGGACGGTGTAACGGGGGCGGAAAAACAGAGTCTCGGCGACTTCCTGAGAAACTCACCCCTATGGAATTCCGGCCTTCAGATTGAGCGGTCGAAAGACGGACCGCGCGTGCCTGAGTTTTGATCAGGTATCTAGTCGATACAAACGTCATCTCTGAGACAGCAAAGCCGGCACCAAACGCAAGCGTCATGTGGTGGCTAGATGAGACGCCAGCCGTTTTGCTTTTTGTTAGTGTCATTACTTTAGGTGAGTTGCGGCTGGGCTTGGAATATCTGCCGATCGGCCGACGCAGGCTACAACTTGAAAGCTGGCTTGAAAACGAGGCTCCCAAGTGGTTCGGGTCGAACAAGCTCGCCGTGACAGAAAGCATTGCAAACCGCTGGGCAGGGCTGATAGCGCAAGCCAGGCGTCAAGGCTTAACCCTGGACAGCAGTGACGGATTGATCGCAGCAACTGCCATAGAACACGGCCTGACTCTCGTCACGCGCAACGTAAAGGATTTTGCTGGCCTCGACCTCTCAACCCTGAATCCCTGGGACTAGACCTTCCCCTTCGCAGGCCACGCGGTCAGCCCGCCTCGGTGGTAAGCCAGATTGCCAATATGACCTGCGGCCGCGGCGGCGATGCCGGCCTCCACCGGCGCATTCGGCTCCTTGTGACTGGCAACACAGTCGAAGAAGTTGCGCATGTGCGTGATGGTGCCGTCTTCGAAGCTGTCTTCCTTCAGCAGCGGGTTTTGCTGGCGGCTGGCGCGTTCGCGCCACA
>CAXUEW010000305.1:3397-3908 GCA_964250115.1 uncultured Terriglobus sp. | reverse complement strand
CAAACTCAAAACCTTCTGGCTTCAAGGCCGCATGGCGACGCATGGAATCCTTGTAATTCGAGTTTCCACCGTCGATGAAGATGTCGCCCGCCTGCATCATCGGCTTGAGCTTTTCAATGGTCTGATCGACCGGGTCACCTGCGGGCACCATGATCCAGATGGCGCGTGGCGACTGCATGTTTTTCACCAGGTCTTCGAGCGAGTTGACGCCCGTCGAGCCTGCAGCCGTCAGCTTTGCCGTTGCTTCCTTGCTAAAGTCAAAGCCAACTACCTTGTGGCCGCCCTGGCGAAGACGCTCCGCCATGTTGCCGCCCATTTTGCCGAGACCAATGAGACCGATTTCCATAACAATCCTCTTCTGTTCGTAGTGATCTGTAAGTGGCAAAGCGAAGCCGGCCGCCGGTGTTCAAGCGACTGGCGAGTGCCTAGCGGGCGATTGCCTTCTGTGCCGCCTTGACGATGGCTGCCGGCGTAAAGTCGAACTTCTCCAGCACTTCCGGTCCCGGAGCCG
>CAXUEW010000305.1:0-3387 GCA_964250115.1 uncultured Terriglobus sp. | reverse complement strand
GGCCGATCCGCCGAAGTGATCGAGGCCGACGATGCCGCCGTCCCGCCCGACATACTTCCACCAACCCATGGTTGCTCCGGCTTCCACGGCCACCTTGGCGATGCCATGCGGGAAGATGCTCTGCTTGTATGCCTCGTCCTGCTCTTCGAAGATGGCGAACGAAGGCATGGAGATCACGCGCGCCTTCAGGCCGGCCTTCTCAAACTCCGGCAGCGTCTTCATCACGAGTGAAATTTCCGAACCAGTGGCCACAACGATCACGTCCGGATTTTCAACATCGACCAGGATGTAAGCGCCCTTCTTCGGGCCTTCGATCACATCGTACTTTTCGTGATCCAGAACCGGCAGATCCTGCCGCGAAAGCGCCATGAACGAGGCGCTCTTGCGATTGATCATCAACTGGTAGCAGGCGGCGGTTTCGTTCGCGTCGGCGGGGCGGAAGTCCGTGAGCTGCGGGATGGCGCGCAGGCTCATCAGGTGCTCGACTGGCTGGTGGGTCGGGCCGTCCGCGCCCAGGCCGATGGAGTCGTGCGTGAAGACGAACAGCGAATGCGTGCTCATCAGCGCGGCCATGCGGATTGCCGAACGTGCGTAATCACTGAACACGAAGAAGGTCGAGCCGAACGGTATAAACCCGCCATGCGCGGCCATGCCGTTCACCGCCGCGCACATGCCGAACTCACGGACGCCGAAGAAAATGTTCTTGCCGGTGGGATCGTCGTGGAACTTGGGGGAGTCCTTAAAGATCGTCTTTGTGGACGAGGTCAGATCGGCCGCGCCGCCCATCACTTCCGGCAAGGCCTTGCCGATGGCCTGCAACACCACTTCACCAGCCGAGCGGGTCGCGATGGGCTTCTCGGTCGGGAAGGTCTTGATGTCCTTGGCCCAGTTCTCCGGCAGTTCCTGCTTGGTGACGCGATCGAACTGAGCCGCCAGTTCCGGGTGCGCCGTCTTGTACTGCTCGAAAAGTTCGTTCCAGGCCTCGTGCGCCTCGGCTCCACGCGTCTTTGCCTGTACCCAGTTGTCCAGCGCTTCCTGAGGTTCAGCGAAGTCGACATCCGGGTCGAAGCCGAAGAACTCCTTGGTCTTGCGGGTGGCTTCCTTGCCCAGCGCCTCGCCGTGCACCTTGCTGGTACCGGCCTTGGGCGAACCGTAACCGATCACCGTGCGCACGCGGATGAGCGAGGGCTTCTTCGTTTCCAGCTTGGCGAGGTTAATTGCCTGCTGCAGCTTGTTCAGGTCGTTGCCGTCGTCGACAAATTGAACGTGCCAGTTGTAGGCGTCAAATCGCTTATCGACGTCTTCCGTGTAGCTCAGCTCGGTGGGGCCGTCCAGCGAGATCAGGTTGTCATCGTAGAAAACGATCAGCTTGCCCAGGCCAAGCGTGCCCGCCAGCGAACAAGCTTCGTGCGAAATGCCTTCCATCAGGCAGCCGTCTCCCACGATGCAGTAGGTGTGGTGATCGACAATTGCCAAGTCGGGCTTGTTGTAGATCGCCGCCAGGTGTTTTTCCGCAATCGCCAGACCCACTGACATACCCAGACCCTGTCCCAGCGGGCCGGTGGTAACTTCCACACCGTCCGTGAAGCCATACTCTGGATGACCCGGCGCATGCGAATGCCACTGGCGAAAAGCCTTCAGGTCGTCCAGTGAAAGGTTGTACCCGGACAGGTGCAGGGCGCCGTACTGCAGCATGGACGCGTGACCGTTCGACAGGACAAAGCGGTCACGATCGGTCCACTTGGCGTCGGACGGATCGTGCTTCATGTTCTTGGCAAACAGCAGATACGCCAGCGGCGACAGTGCAATGGGCGCGCCGGGATGGCCGTTTGCGGCCTTTTCAATGGCGTCGACTGCAAGCAGCCGGAGAGTATCAATTGAAATCTTGTCGAGATCGGTCATTCATTCCCTCTGCGGTATGGGCGCCGCGGCGCCGGGTGTCGATCAGCAGGTCATGCAGGCGCCTGCGTTCCGTCAAAAAATGTGTCGCGCTTCCATTGCCACTTCAAACGCGTTCCGCTCAGTGTACAAGCCTGGAGCGGCTGTCAAGTAAACGATGTGTCTATTCGTCCGCCAGCAGGACCTGGTAATTCGCGCCCAGCCAGCGATCTTCCACGGGCCAGTGCAGCGTCAACTCCAGCACGCCGGTCTCTTCCTGTGGGATGGGCAACTCCGCCGCGAAGCCGGGATACCCGATCAGTTTCGCTTCGGTGTTGTTGGTGGTCTGCCATCCGTCCACCGTCCAGACCACGCGAAAACGTTCGCGGTCCAGTACCTGCAGCCGCTTGCCTTTGGCCAGGTGGCTGAGCGGACGTGCCACCTGGAAGAATTCAATCTCGCTCTTGAAGGTACGGTCTTCCTGGCGCACGCCGTACCGCTCCTCCACGACCGAAATGCGATCGAAGACCTTGCCGTCCACGACCGATCGCAGCAGCTTGACGTATTCGGCGTGAGCCCAGACCAGCGGCTGCGCAGAGCCTGCCGACCGGCCAAAGTACAGGCCCCTCCCCGGCATGTCACTGTAATCCCACACCTGCTCCGGCAGCGTGCCGCCAATGGATGAGAAGCGCTCGATCGCCTTGACATGCTGTGCGTGATCGCCGCCCGCCGCCAGTTCATAGTGGGCGCGTTCGCCGGTAAGGATGGGCCACGCGCGACCCTGCCCGAAGTGAATGAAGGGGCCGCCGTCTTTTCCCTGACCATACCCGTCATGGTTGTACCGCCGCCAGCACGCGCCGTAAGGCGTGTCGATCTTCAGGATGTGGTCGACCACTTTTAGCGAGTCCACGATCAACGGATCGTCCGCGCGACGCACGCCGTACCGCACCAGTTCCAGAAAGCCGCCGTCGATGATCTCATTCGCGGCGAAGTTGTACCGCTCGCCCGGGCCACGATTTGCAATGTTGTAGCGGCCTTCGCCAAAGTCAGGGTTGTAGAACGACTCACTCGGTTTTGGCGGCTGGATGCGGACATAGTGCCGCTTGACGCCGGGCAGCAGAACACCGTCGCTTGTGGTCGTCCACTCATCCAGGTGGCTCTCGATCCAGTCCGCGTAGCTCTCCAGAAAAGTGCCCAGTTCCGGGGAGTGATGGGCGCGTGCGATGTCAGCAGCACAGACCAGCGCGGAAATGACTGTAGCCAGCGTTGACGGCGAGTAGCCCGCCGTCTCTTCCCATCGCTCCTGCTGCGTAATCGGCGCGTAGCGCACCAGAAAGGCGGCGGCGTGCTCGACAAACGGGAAGACGTCAAAGTTGCACAGGCCGTCCTGCTTCCACAGCCGCCACGCCAGCATGATGGGGAACGCGACCTCGTCCAACTGGATGCCGGTCCAGTAAGGGGTTCCGTCGATCCAAAAATTCTGCGCGAACGACCCATCCGGCCGCTGCG
>CAXUEW010000304.1:0-3927 GCA_964250115.1 uncultured Terriglobus sp. | reverse complement strand
ATTGCCGCCATCAAGGCAGGGGCAGAGCTGTCCGGCTACTTCGGCGGTCGACCAAGGTTGCCGCTACTGCCGGTGCTGGCAGATCGTCAGGCAGAGATCGCAAACCTGCTGCGGGCCATGCGGTCGTAAAGTTCCTGACCTGTGCCAAGCGGAAGATTCTTCGCTCGGCTTTAGCCGCCGGGATAGAACGCGGAGATATTAGGTGTACGGCTTTAGCCGCTGAGATTCCATCCCGGCGGCTAAAGCCTGCTTAGCAGGGATCACGTTATCTATCTCAGCGACAAAGCCGCAAAACAAGTACAAAGACCTATATGTCGATAAGCCCTATCGCATACGTGGCGTAACCGTGACGCCCATGCCGCTCAGTTTACTGCGTGCCGCGCTTGCTTCCTGCGAGTTGGGGAAGCGCTGGATCAGTGAGCGCAGCTCGCGAATGCCGGCATCGTTCTGCCTTAGAGCAATCAACGATTCGCCTTTGCGAAGCTGTGCGACCGGGATCTTGGGATTGCCAGGGTACTGCTCGCCCACTTTGTCGTAGAACTTCGAGGCGGCTGCAAAGCGGCCCGCCTTGTACTCAATCTCGCCCAGGTAAAAGTAGGCGTTGCCTGCATAGTTCGCGTCAGGATAGAACTTGATGACGTCATTGAACTCTGCCGCGGCAACGGTGTATTTCGCACCGTTGTAATCACTGAACGCTGTGCGATAGAGGTCTTCCACGGGAGGAGCAGCAGGCGCGATCGGCGCAGCGGTAACTGCAGGGACATTGCCATTGCGGCCCGTGCGGGTGATTGGCGCGGCAGCTGTCGGCGCATCGTTCGAGGGGAACGAGGATCCAGCCGCAGGCGTTGCAGGCGTATCCATGCGTGCGTTGATGGATTGCTGCGAACTCTGCAGGTCACCCAGCGTCTTCTCAATGCGGCCAAGGCGCGCCTTCAACTCGTCAACGGAGTCATTTAGTGACTGCATCTGCCCGGAGACCTGTTCGACACCTTTGCCACTGGCATCGCTCTGCGTACGCACCTGCCGCTGCATCGCGTCCATCAACTGCGACATGCGGTTCACGGAGTCGATGGTCTGCTGGATCAGGTCGCGCTGCACGCCCATGCGCTCATCGTTGGACTGCTGCAGCCGCGCCACCTGGTCCAGCAGAGCCTGCATCTGCGTCTGCAGTTGGATCATGTCCTTGTTTGCGGCGAAGGACGGTGTGGGCGCGGCAAGTACGACGGCGGCAAGTGCAAGGCTTGCGGGAATCATCTTAAGGAAACGGGGCATGGTGTTCTCCAGACGATCGATACGGAAGCTTCGGAGTAGCGCATGCTGATCAGCGATGCTTTCGGAAGGGCACAGCTTTAGCTGTGCCGCCATACGCTCTAAGTGTTATGGGCTTTAGCCCCTGAGGTCAGCTTCTAAAGCAGACCTCGGCGGCTAAAGCCGTGTACCTCAAAATTGTTACGGCATGGCTGAAGTCATGCCCTTCCGAAAGTCTCCTGTTGACTCGCTCTTACTTCCCTGATGGCGAATGCAGATCACGCAACTTACTTATCCAGCAGGAACTGCGCACGACGATTCTGCTGGTAGCAGCTTTCAGCCTGCTCCGTGCAGAACTGCTTTTCCTTGCCATACGAGACCACACGCACGCGGCTGGCCGGTACACCCGCGCTTACCAGAGCCGTCTTCGCGGCGTTTGCGCGGTTCTCGCCCAGGGCCAGGTTGTACTCCGCCGATCCACGCTCGTCGCAGTAGCCGCCTACAAGCACCTTGATGGCCGGGTGCGCGTTCAGGTACGTCGCGGCTTGTGATGCATTGGTCTGCGCATCCGGCCGCAGATCGTAGCTGTCGTAATCGAAGAAGACATCCTGCACTGCCGCGTGGAAGGCGGCGTCCGTGCCCATGTCGCCCAGGTTGCTGGCTGTGCCAGAAGTTGGAGCAACCGGTACGCGCACCGTGACACGGACATTGGCATCGGCCGAGCCGCCATCACCCGTTGCCGTGAGATGGAAGTTGGTCGAGTTCGACGGTGTGACATTCTGCGTGCCACTCAGGTTCACCGGACCAATGCCGTCGATGGTCACCGCTGTAGCGCCGGTGGTGCGCCAGGTCAGCACGACAGACTGGCCCACGTCGATCGCCTCAGGCGAGGCAGTCAGTGTCGCGGTTGGCGCGGCCGCAGCGGCAATCGTGGGCGCGGTATACGGCGGCGGCGCAGATGCCTTTTTGTGGCAGCCTGCAAGCATCAGCGTGGAAGCGGCTGCCAGTGTCAGCAGCGCTCTTGTCCGCAGGTGTGGCTGATTCATCAATCTCTCCTGCCCTGTGTTCAGGGTGTTTGAACTTGTAGTCGCCTGATTAGTGTACGAGGCTCCGTTTACCTTAGCGGAAGCTCCAGTTCGGCATGTCGCTGCCGGTGCCTGCAAGGCGGTGTTTGCCGGTGCCGTCAGCCAGCATGGTCCACACCTCGGCACGCGCGCCGGAGCCGACTGCATAGGCGATATGGCGGCCATCGGGCGACCACGAAGGGAAGTCGCAGCGGCCCACGCCATTGGTCAACTGCACCCACTTCTTGCTGGCCACTTCCATCACGTAGATGTCCTGCCCGCCCGGCGCGCCCGGGCCGTACTTGCGGTCCCAGGCAAATGCCAGAAACTGCCCGTTTGGCGACCACGAAACCGAGGTAGCGTAACCGCCATCGGTCATGCGTACGATGCCCGCGCCGTCTGCGTCCATGACGTAGAGCTGCGGCAGCCCAGTGCGTCCGCTGACCCAGGCAATCTGCGAATTTGTCTTGGGATTCCACGTGGGCGATACATCCGGCCCCCGCGACGTCGTGATTCGCCGCGGCGAGTTACCGCCGGCATCGCTCACGTAAATCTCTGGATCGCCCGAACGCGAGGACGCATACGCAAGCTGTCCACTGCTCGACCACGCCGGCGAAAGGTTCGTGCCGCTGCTGTTCGGGAAGGCGATCATGCGGTTCAGCAACAGCGAGAACACCCGGATCTGAAATCCATCATTGCCCAGCGATGAAAACGCAATGCGCGAATTATCCGGCGACACCCGCGGCGAGATGGAGATGGTACCCAGGTGTGTCACCGCGTGCGGATTGGCCCCGTCGTAGTCCATGGCCCAGATTTCCTTCGTGCCGCCACCCGCATGCACGTAGTAGATCTTGCTTTCGGCAATGCCGGGCAGCCCACCACCAAGCCGCAGGATGATCTCGTCCGCGAACTTATGCGCGATGGTCCGTGCCCCGCCTTCATCTGCCGCGTCGACATACTGCTTACCCAATACCTGCGGGTACTGCGCATTGTGCGTGTCGAAGACGTACCCATTCACACTGGAGCGCCCATTGGCCAGGTTGTATGAGCCAAAGGCTACGAACGACGCGTTGGTGGTCCCGCCGCCCCAATCTGCCAGCCGCAACTCGGCAGGTACGCCGGGAGTGGCTTGCGGCTGCAGGCTTTTCGAGACCAGGTCAAAGACGCCTGCATTGCCAAGGTCGCTGAACAAGACCGTGTCGAATACCCGCTTCAGCGCGGCGGCATCGGGCGAACCCGCCTTGAAGTCGGCCGCCGCAATGCGCACGCGGTCCGCGCCGGTGTTGGTGCCGGTAAAGACGTTGTCCTGCGCGTGCAGAGCCGCAGCTGAAAGCAGCAGGAGCAGTGCACAACCGCAGAAGGATGAGAGAGAGCGCATCGTCATCGTTGTCTATGGTAGACGGCGTGTGCACGAAAACGCACCCTAAGGTGTCCAGGTGGGTACACGCATCTGGTGTCTTCTAGCAGGGCATAGCGTGCATCAGCTTCAACTCCCGCCTGGCGAATGGTTGGCCTGACATTAGGGTGCGTAGCGATGTATCCTGTCCGCGTGTCCAAGCCAATCGTAACGCCGCTCTCTTCGGAAGCACCTCAATCTGTACCCACCGCACGTCTT
>CAXUEW010000303.1:3309-3975 GCA_964250115.1 uncultured Terriglobus sp. | reverse complement strand
TGTAGCTGAGCATGGGTATAGCCCCATACACTTTGATGGTAAGGTAAACCTCGATGAAACCGGCAATCAGACCAAGCCAAATTAGGCCTGTTATCTGCTTCTCATACGGTGCGAAAAAAAAATTTACCTGCGGGGTCATAGGCGTCCATACCAACGAGGCGCCAAAGAGAAAAGCCAACCAGCCGGTCAGGTGAATAAGCAATGGCAGGTAGCTAAGGTCGGAAGACGGTACCGACGCTCCTACACCGAGAGGCCAGAAAAGGTACGGCGAGAGCCCTTGTATTGTAGCGACCGTAAAAAGGACATCTGGCCGAAGCAATATCTGAATTAACGGTGTAGAGTTCGGCTTGTGCATGAGGACGCCTACGCTGTAAAAGGTGCTTTGGCTGATGCAGTGATTGCTCGTACAGCAGCTTTCAATGGCATCGCAGCGGGGGCAAATCGAAAAAGAGCCCATAGCGCAATCATCACAAACGTTACTGTTATGAATGCAAAGCATGTAACAACTGCAGTAAAGAGCACGGTGGAACTAGAGGCCTTTCGTGGTAGTTGTGCAGGCGATAGCACTCTTACCGAAGGGATCTCTTTCGCTTCTTCCACGCGGGCAAGTTCGTATTGACGTGTGAGGGTAGCGTAGACGGCCTGCTCTGCCGTAAGACGCTGGCT
>CAXUEW010000303.1:1258-3299 GCA_964250115.1 uncultured Terriglobus sp. | reverse complement strand
TCAAGTTGACGTAGGTAAGGCCTAGGGTAGGCAGTTCCCGAATCGTAGGCAGTACATGACTCAGATGGGTTCCGGCTGCGAACTTGCTGTCATCTGAGCTGTCAATACCATTCTGCTGAGAGCCGATAGCGCTAGCTGGGGAGCCACCCATCGCAGCGAGCTGCCGATTCAGACTTGCAAATCTAGCTTGAGCAGCTCGAACTCGAGCGTTGCCATCGGTGTAGACGGCGCGAAGACTGGATAGTTCAGCCTCCGCCAACCCCAGTTCTGTTTGTATTTTGGCAACTGATCCAAACAGCGCTTCGCCTTGTACCTGTGGATTGAGCGTGCCTGTCCTAGTAGAAAACGCACTTAACTCATGTGCCAAAGTGTCGATCTCCGCTTTTATAGAGCCGAGCCGTTCCTCTAAAAACACCCGTTCACGATGTGCCGTTGAGGTATTAACGTTACTAAGCGCGGTATCCAGCCCAAAAACGTAAGCATTGGCTATGTCACGAGCCAAGGCAGGGTCCTTGTACGTAACACCAATAGAGACAATTCCAGACTTCTTGTCCTCGTCGAGTTCGGTGATGCTGGTCAGACGTTTCCGGGTATCTTGTGGATATTCAGTGCCGAAAGTCTGCGTAAGATGAAACCGGTCGACAATAGCATCTTGAACCGCCGGACTGCCAAGGATGCCAATGATCGTGCCGCCTGGGGTGCGGGAGCTAAGCAGACCACCGCCGCCGCCCAGACCTCCCGCCAAAGGGTTGCCGCTCAGCGCCGCAAGCGTGGAAGTGGTGGAGAGGGCGGCGGCATCCGGCGGCATCAACTGGAGTGTAGACCTGTATTGTTTTGGGCGCACCGATCCCAGCACCGCACCCAAAAGCAGGCCTGACATGCCAATGAAAAACATTAGACGACGCTTGGCTAGGATGGCAGAGAGAAATTGCAGTGTCGGGAAAACCCGGGTTTCCTCTTCTTTCTCCTCCACTTCGTAGCCTTGCCGACGAAGTTGTTCACGGAGTTCATTTTCGATCATTGTGAATGCCTTGTCCTACAACAACGTTGAGGTCTGTAATGTCTAAGACGGCAGTAATCGTGAGCGATTAGCTCGTTCTAAATGAAGCACGCAGATCATGGGGCGCTTTCGCCGCTGAAAAGCGGCGCAGGTACAACAACAAAAGTCTCTGAAAACTCGATAGCTCTACAACTGTGAGCTTTCCTTCATGCTTGGCATGATTTCTGCAACCCTTCTTCGCAGCTTGCAATGGAGGTAAATCACCGCTTGTGAACACCGAGTAGTGCATAAGATTCGCCTCAGGTTAGTGCCAGTTAAGTGGAGGCGAAATGTCCGCAACGAGCATCCACTGCTTGGTGGGTACTCCAAAGAAGCGTGACACCATGTACGCTGGACCACAACTACTTGCATTCCCCTGCTTTTCAGAATTGGTCGATCTTGTCCCAGAATGGGAAGATGGAGCTGAAGCAGATCTTCTATTCGATCCTTGCACGGTCTCCTGCCCTTACGTGACTACGTGGAGGGCGAGGTCTTGGAGCGCAATTTTCCGGGTGCGAAATACCGACGCTGGAGGCATACTGTTCCCATGGCGACATCAGTCCAAATCCCGCTAAGCGAGTACCTTCGGACCATCTATCATCCTGACTGCGACTATGTAGATGGCGAAGTTGAGGGGCGAAACCTAGGCGATCAGAAGCATGCCGCATTACAAACTGCTGTTGCAGCGATCTTTTATGCAAACCGGCGTGCATGGCAGCTTCGGTCAGCTACGGAACTGAGACTGAAGGTTTCGTCCACACGCTACCGTATTCCAGATGTCTGTGCCATACCATCATCCCAGCCGATGGTTGGCATTCCTTCCGCGCCGCCAGTGGTCTGTGTTGAGGTACTGTCATCAGAAGATCGCTTCTCGCGCATGGTGACGCGCGTACAGGACTATCGTGCCATGGGTGTAGAGCACATCTGGATCATCAATCCTGAAACACGCGAGGCGTGGACCATCGACACGAGCGGAGGTGCGCTTCCCATGCTGGAAGACGC
>CAXUEW010000303.1:0-1248 GCA_964250115.1 uncultured Terriglobus sp. | reverse complement strand
ATCCCAGGTACATATCGCTCTTGCCGATATCTTTGAAGAAATCGATTCAGCACCTCCAGCTTAGCGGCAAGCCCTTTGGGCAGCGGTAGGAAGCATCCAATGGGTAGTAGAGGTGGTCCGCATGCCGAACGAAGCCAGCGCCAAAGCCAATCTCGAAGAGCAGTTGCAGAACAACACCGCCCGCATGGAAGAGATGCTGCAGGGCCACTACAACGTCGAGATCAAGCGGAGCCTGGTGCTTTGCTTCTCGTCGCCGGAAGAGGACTGCGCGAAAGCGATCAATAAGGCACTGTTTGCCAAGGGCACCCGCATCCTGCAGCAGCCGGAGTGCAAGCCGGATGGCCGCTTTCACATTCGTGTGGGGGTGAAACGCAGTATCCGTGACGCCGTCCGGGAAGAGTTCGTCGCCGATCTGGTGCACACCGCCGCCGGCATGAACGGCAGCTATGACGGCTGGAACCTGCTGACCGAAGACGCGGCGGAAGAAGTGCAGACGCACACCGACACGCCGGATGTGCAGCATTCTCCCGCGGCGGACGTTCCGGAAAGTTCGCATTGACGCCGCAACTTCAGCGGGAGCTTTGGACTTCATGGGCTTCCCTGCTGCGGTCGTACGCGGCCGTTCACGCGCTGGGCAAGGACCAGCATGCCGTGGTCGAGGTTTCGGACGTGGAGATTCTGGTGCGCTTTGGGCGGGGCTCTATCCGCTTCACATCGGAAAAGTACACCGCAATGGATGGCACGACACAGACTTTTGCGCTGACGGTAAACGGACGCGCGCGTGTGGGTGACGACGAAGATGAAATGGACCTGTTCGCAGAACGGCTTGCATCGGAGATAATCAATGCGTGAGCACCGTCCTGAACAGTATTTTTACGCCGGCGACTGCTGAGCGCTTTGATCGACTTGTCACGCTTTACCCCGTGAAGCGCTCGGCGCTGATCCCCATGCTGCTCTACGCGCAGGATGAGGTAGGTTACGTTTCCGATGCGGTGGTGACGGAGATTGCCCAACGGCTTGACCTGCTGGAACTGGACGTTCGGGGCGTGCTTTCGTACTACTCCATGCTGCGCACCGTTCCGGCAGGTAAGTTCAACATCCAGGTGTGCACGAACATCTCCTGCATGCTGGTGGGCGGCTACGAAATTCTGGACCACTGCAAAGCAAAGCTGGGCATCGGCCACAAGGAAGTTGCCCGCGATGGCCAGTTTTCGCTGGAAGAGGTCGAGTGCATCGGTGCCTGCTGCT
>CAXUEW010000302.1:3090-3986 GCA_964250115.1 uncultured Terriglobus sp. | reverse complement strand
CGCTGGTGCTGATTTCCGTGTTCATCCCGGTCAGCTTTTTTCCTGGCACCACGGGCATTCTTTACAAGCAGTTCTCGCTGACCATCGCATTCTCCATTGCCATCTCTGCCTTCAACGCGCTGACGCTTTCACCTGCGCTTTCAGCCATCCTGCTGCACCGTGACAAGCAGTTGTTGCCGAAGATCTTCGGTCCGCTGAACCGCTGGTTCGGCGTACCTGTCGGCTGGTTTGAGGCCGGGTTGAAGCGATTGATCTCGAGCTATGCTGCGGCTGTGACCTTTGTGGTTCGCTGGCGCTATGTGATGGTGCTGTTCTTTGCGGCATCACTCGGTGCGACGGCTTACATGTACACGCACGTGCCCACGGCCTTTGTGCCGCAGGAAGATCAGGGCTACTTCCTGATCATTGTGCAGACGCCTGCCGGTGCCTCGCTGGCCTACACCACGGAAGTCGCAGAACGCGGCACTGCCATTGTGCGGCAGGATCCCGATGTAGCCGCGACCTTCTCTGTCATGGGCTTCTCGCTGTCTGGAGGATCGTCACCCAACTCCGGCCTCATCTTCGCGCCACTAAAGCCGGTGGCCGATCGCACCAAGCTCGGCGCCGGGCATGACGCGCACTCCATCGTCCAGCGCATTGCGCCCAAGCTGTTCGGCGTGCCCGGCGGCATTCTGTTTGCCGCGGAGCCACCCGCCATCGCCGGCATCGGCACCGTGGGCGGCTTCCAGTTCATGCTGCAGGACAGCGGCCGCAACACCTTCGGCGACATCGACAAGGTTGCGCATCAGCTCGCGGCAGAGGGCTTCCGTCCCGGGTCGGGTCTCAGCAACCTGAATACGACCTTCCGTTCGAACGATCCGCAGGTATTTGTCACCATCGACCGTGAAAAGGCGAAG
>CAXUEW010000302.1:2822-3080 GCA_964250115.1 uncultured Terriglobus sp. | reverse complement strand
GCTGAACACCTACATGGGTTCCAGCTACGTGAATGACTTCAACTTCAACAATCGTTCGTACCGCGTGTATGTGCAAGCGGACCAGGCTTCGCGCCGCAACACGCAGGACCTTCGCCAGTTTTATGTGCGGTCGAACACCGGCGAAATGCTGCCGCTGGGTAACCTTGTCTCGATCCTGGAGACCAGCGGACCGCAGGTCATCAACCACTACAACATCTTCCGCGCGGCAGAGATCGATGGGTCGCAGGCTCCTGGCCT
>CAXUEW010000302.1:1408-2812 GCA_964250115.1 uncultured Terriglobus sp. | reverse complement strand
TCTTCCGGTCAGGGTCTCGCAGCTATGCAGACTGCTTTCAACAAGTACAAGCTGCAAGGCATGACTTTTCAATGGACGGGGCTGGCTTTGGAGGAGGTGGAGGCAGGCGGTAAGGCGATCCTGATCTTCGGTCTCGGCTTGCTGGTCGTCTACCTGACACTTTCGGCTCAGTATGAGAGCTTCGCCTTGCCCTTTATCATCCTGTTGGCAGTGCCCACGGCGGTGCTGGGAGCACTCACACTGGTAAGCCTGCGAGGGCTTACAGATGACGTGTACGTGCAGATCGGGCTGGTGATGCTGATCGGACTTTCGGCAAAGAACTCCATCCTGATCGTGGAGTTCGCAGAGGACATCCGCAAGAGTGGCAAGAGCATTATTGACTCGGCCATTGAAGCGTCCGAGCTTCGGCTGCGGCCCATCCTGATGACCAGCTTTGCGTTCATACTGGGCGTTCTGCCGCTTTACTTCGCAACCGGTGCGGGCGCGCTCGGACGGCACTCCGTGGGCACCGCCATCGTTGGCGGCATGCTGCTATCCACGGTTCTCAACCTGTTCTTTATCCCCGTGCTGTACGTGCTGCTGCAGACGCTGCTGGGCAAGTTCAGCAGGAAGAAGACCACGGTTCAGGACGAGACTCCTGTACCTCCCGATCACCGTCTGCCGCCACCGCACACTGCCTGATGCCTGTCGCGACGCTCACGCTAGAACTCGCCATTGAAGGCGCACAGTCTCTGAAGGATCGGCGGCAGGTGGTGCGGTCCATCAAAGACAAACTCCGCCACGGCTTCAACATCTCCGTGGCGGAGTTGGACGACGCTTCGCTGTGGAACCGGGCAACACTTGCCGTGGCCGCGATCAACTCATCCCGTGACTACCTTGACGGGCAGATGCGCGAGGTGGAAGAGGCCGTGCAGCGCCTTGGTGCCGGGCTGGGCGTCACCATCCTCGACACGCAACTTGACCTGCTGGACTAGCGCTTCTTCAGCGCGGTTTCAGGCGGCGTTGGTTGCTGCGGCGGAACTGCCGCGACACGTCCCATGGCCCCACCCAGACCACTGCCCAATGCTCCCATGCCGGCACCCATTGCACTACCCATGGCACCCTGCACGTCTTCCATGCGGAAGTGGCCCCGCAGGTGCACGATATTCAGTTCCTTGGCCTCGGCATTCAGGATGACCATGTCGCTGATGAAGCCTTCGCGGTCAGACTTAAGGACGATGTCGTTGGTCTCGCCATCGCTTTCATTCCGGACCACATGCGACCAGCCGTTGCCCTCCAAGCGATGGCGCAGTGTGTCCAGGTCGCTCTTTTGGTACTGGCCCTTCTGCGCGAACTCGTAATTACGCACCACGATGAAGTCCATCTTCTGCGCAAGATCGCCGTACTTGCCACCCTTCTTGCCGC
>CAXUEW010000302.1:0-1398 GCA_964250115.1 uncultured Terriglobus sp. | reverse complement strand
CTCGCGGGCGCCGGGCCGCCGGCGAGCGCCAGCATGCTCTTATCCAGGTTGACCTCGTTCCGCTCTTTCGCATTTGCGCCCAGCCGTTCCAGGCCCTCCAGCAGTTCGTCCTTGGCCTGCGGATCGGCCACCGCGGGTAATATGCCGGGCTGCGCGGTGCTTGCATCAACCTGCACTGAGACGGGCGTCATTTGCCCGTGCACAACCCGCGCACCCAATGCTCCCATGCACAATGCCAGAGAAGCCACCGCACCTGTCGTCTTCCACACTGTCTGCTTCATGATGTCCTCTCGTTACCTTCCTGTTTCGTAAAAAATCTGTGTGAAGCGTCCGGCGGGGCTACGGTGGAGACCGCTTTGAACCCCGGCAAGGGCATGACTGGTCAACTGCATCGCAAGTTCGATCTGCGCCTGCGCGGCTGCTGCTTCGCGCATCTGTCGCTGATGATGCAGATGCAGAACGTCTCCGCCAACGGCCAGCGCCAGCGCCGCCGCAGCGGCAGTCCACCACGCCGTCTGACGGTGCACTCCGATGAAAAAGCCGCTGCGATGCCCTTGTCGTTGACTCGCAACCTGGTGTGCAGCCTCGCGTTCCGCAACCCGCCTCATGACCCGGTCTGTGAAACCTGCGGGTGCGGGAACATGCTGTAAATCGCGCCTGAGCCGAGCTTCGACTTCTTCTAATTCATCCACGGACATACTCCCTCAACACCACAGATCCCTTACGCCGCAGCAATTGCAAACCCCGCTGCAGGTGACTCTTCACCGTCGCCAACGGATCGCCTGTTGTGCGGGCGATCTCCTCTGGCGTCAACTCTTCTCCATAGCGCAGTACTAGGACGGTGCGCTGGGCTGGAGGCAGCGACAACAGCATGCGCTCCATGGCGGTCTCCATGGGACTGTCCCGCTTCAGGGAACTGCCGGAAGGCGCACAGTCGTACTTGTCGTCCCACTCCTCCGAGGTACCCTCGGGCCGTACCCTGCGCCGCCTTATGGCATCGGTCGCCCGATGCGTTGCGACGCGCCGCAGCCAGTGGCGAACATGATCGACGCCTTCCAGGCGCGGGAGCCAGCTATGCAGCTCCAGAAAGACGTCCTGAGCTACCTCTTCTGCCAGACCGGGATCGCCTAAAAGGCGCAGCGCGACGGAATACACCATGGAGCTATGCTCATCGACAACCCTGCGGAATTCGTCTTCCGTGACGGTCACGCGTTCCCCTGTCACTTGTCTATACGGCAGCCACGCCGGTTTGGGATGCAAATTCGCCAACCGTTTAGCAGAAGCCTTCTGCGCAGCCGAAATGGCTATTCTGATAACCTGAGAGGTCAAAGAGGCAAGCTGGACAATGCCGGAACACCGCGCACGAGAGCATCACCGTAACCGCGTTCAGGAGACCCT
>CAXUEW010000301.1:2854-3993 GCA_964250115.1 uncultured Terriglobus sp. | reverse complement strand
ATCGGCATCTAGCTTTCCAGAGGATCAGCGCCAGGTACATTGCGGATCAAACCTGCGGCTTTAGCCGCTGAGATAGCCAACAGTGAGTCCTAGTGGATGTGGCTTTAGCCGCCGAGAGTTCCATCTCAGCGGCTAAAGCCGCGCTGCAGAGAAATACCCTTCCTATCTCGGCGGCTAAAGCCGCAAATTACTGCAAGCACCTATATGTTGATACGCCCTATGCCGGCACGCACTAACGTCGATACGCCCTGGCAATACAGTGCTTTGTTGATCCACAGCTTGGCCCGATATGGCGGTAAGCAAGTGCAGCATACCGGTGCTGAAATGCCGTCATAGCATTTGGGCGCGATCTGCCCGGTAAGCAGAGGTGTTATGGAAGGCATGATTTCACAGGATCAGCAGCAACCAACGTTCCCACGCATCGGCAGCAACTACGTACCGCTGCCGCGCAGCAAAGAAGGCGGCCGCGTTGTGGCGCACGCGGTACAAACCATTCGCGCTACGCCTGAGCAGGTGTTCCAGACCTACAGCCGGCCAGAGCTGCTGCCTGCATGGCAGGAGGGCATCATCTCCGTGACGTCTACCGGTGAAAATACATTGCACTGGCTGGTCCAAGACCCGGGCACCGGCAAGCAACTCGAATTCGATTCGGAGATTTTGGAAGCCGTGCCCTCGCAACGCCACGTCTCGCGCGTAACCAGCGGGCCTTTTAAGAGCACGACGGTGACGGTGACGTTTGAAGAGGAAGTCAACGGCAGGGGCACCGTCGTCACCATGATCAATGACTTTCGCTTGCCCGGCGGTGTCCTCGCAAACGCCATTGGTGCCGTTGTTTCACGCAGCCCGGAGCAGGCCACCATCGAGAACCTGCGCCACCTGAAGCAATTGATTGAGAGCCGCGAAATCCCCAGCGTGGAGGGCCAACCCGCGGGTCCGCGCGGCATCATCGGCAAGTGGAAGCAGTTCCTCATGGGTGAGAATCTGCCCACACCGCCGGGTACGGCAGACCGTCCCCGCCCGCAGGATTTGCCGTCGAACAGTGGCGCGGTCAACACGCCGCTGATCCTCGGGATGGTGGCTGCGGCTGCCGGCCTGGCCGCGTGGTACGGCGTTCGCCGCCTGCGCTAATCCACCCTTTT
>CAXUEW010000301.1:0-2844 GCA_964250115.1 uncultured Terriglobus sp. | reverse complement strand
CGCATGCGCCGGGAGCAAGGTTTATGAAGGCAGTCTGCTGGATGGGCACAGGCAAGGTCGAAGTGCAGAACGTGGAAGACCCAAAGATCATCAACCCGGGAGACGCCATCCTGCGGGTGACGCGCACCGCAATCTGCGGCAGCGATCTGCACCTATACGACGGCTACATTCCCACCATGGAGTCGGGTGATATCCTCGGCCACGAGTTCATGGGCATCGTGGAAGAAGTTGGTTCTGAAGTCAAGAACCTGAAGCGCGGCGACCGCGTGGTAGTGCCTTTCACTATCGCATGCGGTAACTGCTTCTTCTGCGCCAAAGACCTGTGGTCGCTGTGCGACAACACCAACCCGAACGCGCATGTTTGCGAGACGATGTACGGCTACAGCGGATCGGCGCTGTTTGGCTACTCGCACATCTATGGCGGTTACGCCGGCGGTCAGGCGCAGTATGTGCGCGTGCCGTTTGCAGACGTAGGACCCATCAAGATTGAGAGCGGCATTGAGGATGAGAAGGTGCTGTTTCTCTCCGACATCTATCCCACCGGCTACCAGGGCGCGGAGAACGCAAACATCCAGCCGGGTGACAACGTAGCCATCTGGGGCGCGGGTCCTGTAGGGCTGTTTGCGGCGGCCAGCGCGTACATGCTGGGTGCGGGCAAGGTCTTTGTCATCGACCGCTTTCCTGAGCGACTGGCGCTTGCACGCGATTACTGCGGTGCGACCGTCATCAACTACGCTGATGGCAATCCCAGTATCGTGGAAGCCTTGCGTGACCTCACGGGTGGCGTAGGACCCGATAGCTGCATTGATGCCGTCGGCATGGAAGCGCACGGCGTGGATGTCACCGCGATCTACGACAAAGTGGAGCAGGCAGCCATGATGGAGACGGACCGCCCCACGGCGCTACGCCAGATTCTGCAGTCCGTGCGCAAGGGCGGCACTGTTTCCATCCCCGGCGTGTACGGCGGCGCAATCAACAAGCTCAACTTCGGTGCGGCCTTCGGCAAAGGCATCACCATGAAGATGGGCCAGACAAACATGCATAAATACCTGAAGCCGCTGCTAGAGCGCGTGGAGCAGGGCCAGATCGATCCCAGCTTTATGATCTCGCATCGCATCGGCATCCAGGACACGCCGGAGATGTACAAGATCTGGAAAGAGAAGAAAGACCGCGTCACCAAGATCGTGATCGACCCTTTCCGCGAAACAGGCATTGAGAAGCTTCACGCCGCATAAAGACGGAAGATGATCCATATTCGTCCGTCATCCTGAGCGAAGCACGCAGTGCGTAGTCGAAAGACCTGCTTTCTGTCGGCTGCAGTACGGGTTCCGTAAAAAAGCAGGTCCTTGACTACGTTGCGCTTCGCTCAGGATGACGATTCAGGAACGAAGTCAGCCGTGCAAAAACTTTCACGGTTCGAAGCGCCAGATGCCACAGTCTTCATAGCCGGTGGTGACATACAGGCCATCCGCATCGTGGTTGATAATGGCTTTGTCCGCATCCCTGTCCTCGTGTGAAAGGTGAATGCGACCACGCCATAACTCCCGGTAGCTGCGATGCTCGTCCTGCAGCAGCCTTCGCTGTTCGTCGTTGACGTATAATAGATCGAGCTGGCCCGGCCTGTTCCGGAACAGGTGGGACAAGCGTGTCAGCAGACGATCCATCAAGATGATGTCGAACGGGTTGAAGAGGAACAGCAGGCAGGGTCCGGACGGCATAGGCAGGCGCATGGCATCGCCCTCTTGCAGCCGCATCGGTGGGCCGGCATGTGCCGCTCTCCACAGCTCAAGGTTCACGCTAGCGGTGGCGGCAAGGCCCTGGTGAAGTTCGACACCTACGATACGGCGGAAGGGCAGTTCTGCTGCCAGCAGCATGGCACGGCCCTTGCCGGCACCGATGTCGAGAAAGGCCGTTCGCTGCACAGGGTGCAAAGCTACGGCTTGCCAACGCAGCAGCAGTTTCTGGAACAAGGACGGAGCCACGCCATGGTACGCCGTGATGTGGCGGTCGTGACGGTGACCGGTGGCAAGCTGCTCGCCCGGAATGAGTGAACCGGTATCAGTCCCGTACCGGCGATCGAAAGGGTGTATCGGCGCAGAACCGGACCCACGCCTGCGCGGTTGCGGTGGGATCATGCTGCTGGTGAGTTTATTGCGCACCGTTCATCGCATAAGTCAGCGACGTGTATCAGGTGGCGATTGCGAGGAGCCCTGCCCGGGGTGGTACCCAGGCGTGCTGTATCCCTGCACAGGATGGAGCGACGTGTTCCTGGCAGGTATGACAAGCGGCAGAAAGGCAAGCAGAGTCAGCACAAAGACGACAATCAAAGGCAGTGAAACTCGGTCGACAGCATGAAGGCGGTTCATAGGTGATGGCCATCATAAGAGCAACATTACGGAAATGTAAAAGGAGCGCCAACAAATGGCGCTCCTTTACGTGTCGAACCGAACCGCAATGGGAAATTTCTATGCGGGCACTTCTTCTTCCGCGACGGCGGCATTGCCGGGAACGTAGTTCGGATCGTCGCTTTTTACGGTGACTTTGACGTGCGCCGACACCTCGCGGAACAGCTTGACCGGAACGTGGAACTCGCCCAGTTGCTTCAAAGGCTCGTCCAGAGCGATCTTGCGCCGGTCGATCTCGAAGCCCTGCTTCTCGAGCGCAGCGGCGATATCCGCCGAGGTGACCGAGCCGAAAAGTGTATCGTTTGCACCGACCTTGCGCTCGAACGTCAGTTCGACAGCATTCAGGGTTTCAGCCTGCGCCTGCGCTGCCGTCTTCTCTTTGGCAGCCTTGCGAATGGCGGATTCCTTCATCTGCACAATGACGGCCTTGTTTGAGCTG
>CAXUEW010000300.1:0-3996 GCA_964250115.1 uncultured Terriglobus sp. | reverse complement strand
CAGCTTGACGCGCAAGGTCGAAAGCAAGGGCTTAAAGGCGCTGTCCGCGGAAAAGTACGGCTCGGATTTTGCCTACTACCTGGCGGTAAAACCGGGATTGGCTGGCTTGTGGCAGGCTTCCGGGCGGTCCACGCTAACCTATGATGAACGGGTCGCGCTGGACCGCAGGTATGCTGAACAATGGTCATTGCTCGGGGACGTGAAGATTTTGCTACGAACCGTCACCAAGGTTGTCAACGCAGACGGTGCATACTAAGCTACGTGCCTGGTATTCGCGTCGCCCTTTTACATCACTGGTTTGTAACCCAAGGTGGCGGCGAGCGGGTCGCGGAATGCCTTGCGGCTCTTCTGCCGTCGGCTGACCTCTTCACCCTGCTGCACTCCTCCGAGGGACTGCCTATCTCCCTTCGGAACCGCACATTGAAATCCTCTTTTCTGCAGAGAATTCCGGGCACCGCAAACATGCACCGAGAGTTGATGCCCCTTTACCCTGAGGCAGCGCGCTCTCTGGACCTTCGCGAGTATGACCTGGTTGTGTCTTCGGATTCCGGTCCTGTGAAGGGTGCCAGAATACGCGAGGGAACGCCCCACCTGTGCTACTGCCACTCGCCCATGCGCTACTTGTACGACGGTTTTGAGGGTTACCGCGCTGCGATGCGTCCCGCAAAGCGGTGGCTGTTCACTTTGACGGCAAACCGGGTGCGCAAAACCGACAGGGCAGCAGCCCAGAGGGTTACGCAGTTTGTAGCGAATTCGCGGTATGTGCAGCGGCGTATCCAGGAAAATTACGGTCGGGTGTCACAGGTGATCTACCCGCCCATTGATTTGCATCGCGCCCGGATCGAGCCAGTTGGCGACTCCTACCTGGCAGTGGGCCGCCTGGTGGCTTACAAGAGGACAGAGGTCCTGGTTGAGGCCTGTACCAGGCTCAACAAACCTTTGCGAATTGTTGGAACCGGGCCTGAGGAGAAGTCGCTACGCAAGGCAGCGGGGCCCAGCGTGACATTCCTTGGCAAGCTTTCACAGGAACAGCTGTGGGAGGAGTACAGCCACTGCCGTGCGCTGCTGTTTGCCGCCGACGAGGACTTCGGCATGGTGCCGCTGGAAGCTCAGAGCTGCGGGAGGCCGGTTATCGCGTATGGCGCAGGCGGTTCGCTGGAAACCGTTCGTGGCACAGGCGATAAGCCGGGACGAACAGGGATCTTCTTCTCAAAGCAAACAGCAGATGCGCTTTCCGCTGCTATTTTGCGGTTCGAACGGGAAGAACTCAGCTTTGATCCAAAGGACGCGCAAGATCACGCCGCGCATTTTGCGACGCCAAACTTCCTCGAAGGGATGCGCACGGCGATTCTGGACATGATGCCGGCTGCCGCAGATTCCCTGGCAAGCGTGGATGAGGCTATGTGCACCGTCGCCTAGGCTGCACCTTCGCCACGGAATCGGACAAGAATTGACTGCGAGAATGTTGCAGGGGTACACGCGATGCAGGTGATGCAGGATGTTTTGCGGAGTGCGCTGGCGGCGTCGCTCTCCAGGTTATTGCCACTGGATCGTCTAGCAGCTGCCTGGCCGGTGGTAGCAGGTCACGCCATCGCAGAACGCTCGGCTGTGACAGCCCTTGCGGACGGCGTTGCGACCATCACGGCTGAATCATCTGCCTGGCGGCATCAGTTGGTGGTTTTGCGGTCACAACTATGCGCAGACCTTGCCCGGGTCAGCCGCGTTCCATTGACCGATATACTTTTCATATTGCCTGAATAAGACGTACCGGACAGCTGTGGAGGCATTCGGTGCAGTATGAACATTGGAAACTTAAGATGCCCGAACTCATTGCACAATCTGAAGCCGGTCTGAAATCTGCTCCCGCAGGCCCAACGACGGTAACACTGGACGACGTTCGTCATGTCGCGACACTCGCGAATCTGCAGCTTACGGCGGAGGAAGAGCCGCGCATGCAGCGCGACCTGAACGCCATTCTGGAACACATTGCCGCGCTGAGCAGCCTGGATACGACCGGTGTGCCTGCCATGGCACAGGTGGGAGAACTTCTTGCCAACGCTCCAATTTCGAATGGCGCAAGCCTACGGCTGGACGAACCCAAAGCCTCCCTGGACCGGGGCGCGGTGATGCACGAAGCTCCAGAAACGGATGGCCGCTTCTTCAAGGTACCCAAGGTGATCGAGCGCTAGGCGGCAGGAAAGACGATTGATGAAATACGAACGACGCACCATACGCAGCATCCGCAACGCCATCCAGGACCGGACCACCACCGCAACGGCTCTGGCGATCGACTCCTTTGCGCGGATCCGAATACAGGACCAGGTACCCGGCTCGGAAATCAACAGCTTTTTGTCGCTGGCTGAGGATCGTGCACTGGAACAGGCGGCTGCCGTAGACGAAGCGGCGCATAAGGGCGATCCCCTGCCCGCGCTGGCCGGCGTGCCGATGGGCGTAAAGGATCTCCTGACCATGCGCGGCGCGCCTGCGACCGCCGGTTCCGCCATTTTAAAGGGGTACCACCCACCCTATGACGCGACAGCCGTCGCCAGGCTGGATGCTGCAGGTGCGACCCTGCTGGGCAAGCTGAACTGCGATGAGTTCGGCATGGGATCGTCCAATGAGAATTCTGCCTATGGTCCGGTCCGAAACCCGCTGGCGCTGGACCGTGTGCCGGGCGGCTCTTCCGGCGGCTCGGCTGCTGCGGTTGCAGCAGGCTTTTGCGCCGCATCGCTGGGCACGGATACAGGCGGCTCCATTCGGCAGCCGGCGGCCTTTTGCGGCGTAGTTGGCGTGCTGCCGACCTATGGCAGGGTCCCGCGGTACGGACTGATTGCCTACGCCAGTTCGCTAGACCGCGTTGGTCCATTCGCAAACACGGTAGAAGACGCGGCGACCTTGCTGGGTGTGCTGGCCGGCCCCGACGCCATGGACGCGACCAGCGCCACGCATCCCGTGGAGAATTACGCGGAGGAGTCAAGAAAGCCCGTCGAGGGCATGCGCATCGGCATCCCTGCGGAGTACTTCGCAGACGGGCTCGATCCAGAGATACGTACTGCCGTCGAAGGCGCCGTGAAAAACCTGAAGGCCGCGGGCTGCACGGTACACCACCTGAGCCTGCCGCACACCGCGTACGCGATCCCAACCTATTACGTGCTTGCCACGGCCGAGGCCTCCAGCAACCTGTCGCGCTTTGATGGCGTGCGTTACGGCCACCGCACCGAAAGCCCGAAGAACCTATCTGCTCTCTTCCGGGAGAGCCGTGAAGAAGGCTTTGGAGCTGAGGTCAAACGGCGCATCCTCCTGGGCACCTATTCGCTCAGCGCCGGTTACTACGACGCCTATTACCGCAAGGCACAGCAGGTGCGCACATTGATTGCACGCGATTTCCTCGCCGCATTTGGGCAGGTCGACGCGATTGTGACGCCCATGACACCCACTCCCCCGTGGAAGCTGGGCGAGAAGGCCGATGACCCGATCAGCATGTATCTCGCAGATATCTATACGGTGGCGGCGTCACTGGCAGGCATCTGCGGCATTAGCGTGCCGTGCGGGACCACGTCAACAAGCCTGCCGATTGGCGTGCAGGTACTGGCTGCGCATTTTGCCGAGGGCAAGCTGCTGCGGGTTGCCCAAGCCATTGAATCAGCACAGAATGGCCTATAACCGCACAGCAGATGCTCACGCGCAACACTTTTCTCACGCATGGGTTCTCACTGTTGCACGATGGAGGTGCAGAAATGCCGATCATCAAAACATTAGCAAAGTGGCTCACGGGCGCGGCCCTCGCAGGTGCCCTGTTGTTTGCGGCACCGCAGCAGAAAGCTGAGGCTCAGCGAATCGGCTTCGGTATAAGCATCGGCGGGCCTGCCTATTACGGTGGCTATTACGGACCCAGGTACGTAGCGCCCTACCCATACGCCTACGGTGTTGGGTATGGATATCCTTACTACGGCGGCGGCTATTACGGCGGCGGGAATTATGGGCGTCCGTACTATG
>CAXUEW010000299.1:0-4017 GCA_964250115.1 uncultured Terriglobus sp. | reverse complement strand
ACAGCAGATGATCGTGAGGTAACACGGGCAGAACTTGCATCGCTGCCGCCCGGCCCTTCTCACTTTTCCTTTTCGTTTGCCGGCATCAACCTTGCTTCGCCGCAGCGGCTGCAGTACCGGTACCGGCTTGAGGGCTTTGACCGCGACTGGATCCAGGCAGGCACGCGACGAACCGCTTTTTACACGAACATACCGCCCGGCCGTTACCGTTTCCGAGTCAATGCGCGGTACGGCAACGAACCCTGGGGCGAGGCGGACGGTGCCGTTGACCTGCAGTTGCGCCCACGCTTCTACCAGACGGCATGGTTCCGCCTGCTGCTGCTGTGCCTGCTGGCTGCTTTGCTGCTTGGCCTGTACCGGTTGCGGGTGCAGGCCCTGAAAGCCCGGTTCGATGCCGTTGCAGGGGAAAGAAACCGGCTGGCCCGCGAAATCCACGACACACTGGCGCAGGGCTTCGTCGCTGTCTCCGTTCGGCTCGAGATTCTTTCGCAGATCCTCCATGGCAATCGGCTGGAGGAGTGCCGTGAGCAGCTCAACGAGACACGCGCCCTTGTGCACGAAAGCCTCGGCGAAGCCCGGCGCTCCATCTGGAACCTGAGAACGGAGGGTGCCGACGCCCAGACGCTGCCTGCCCGCCTGGCGCGCACCGTGCAAAGTGTGATTGCTCGCGGCGTAGACTCGCAGATAGAGACCACAGGCGTGTATCGTCCGCTCAGTCCTGTCGCGGAAGACGAACTCTACCGCATCGCGCAGGAGGCCGTCACCAACGCGCTTCGCCATGCTGATGCCTCTGAGATCAATATCCGGCTTGCATATGCGCAGGACCGGGTACGTCTCGAGATCACCGATGACGGCCGTGGCTTCAACGTCTCCGCCGCGCCCTCCGGTGATGCGGGACACTTCGGCCTGACCGGCCTCCACGAGCGCGCACAGGCGATCGGTGCAACACTCATCCTGGACAGCAAGCCGGGCCATGGGGCCACGGTGAAGGTTGATGTGCCCATCTCGCGCCACGAGAAGAAAGAGCAGAGGAACTGAATGCAACCGATTCGATTGCTTGTCGTGGATGATCATCCTGTCGTTCGGCATGGGCTCGTCGCGCTTCTGCGCACGGTCGAGGGCATGGAAGTGATTGCAGAGGCGAACGGCGGAGAAGATGCCGTCAAGCTCTACCGGGAGCACCTGCCGGACGTGACACTGATGGATCTGCGGCTTGGTACCATGGGCGGCGTGGAAGCCATTCAGGTTATTCGCGCGGACTATCCCGCGGCAAAGATCATTGTGCTTACCACCTTCGACGGCGACGAGGACATCTACCGCGCCCTGCAAGCCGGTGCCAAAGGCTATCTGCTGAAGGGCATGTCCGTCGACGAACTGATCAGTTCCATCCGCGCGGTGAATCTTGGCCGGTCGCGTGTTCCCGCCGAAATCGCGGAAAAACTCGCCGACCGCATGAGCGGGCCGCAACTCACCAAACGCGAGCTTGGCGTTCTGCAACGGATCGTGCATGGACGCAGCAACAAGGAAATAGGCAGCGACCTCCTGATCTCGGAAGCAACCGTCAAGACCCACATCAACAGCCTGCTGTCCAAGCTTGCAGTAACCGATCGCACCCAGGCCGTAACGGCTGCCATCCAGCGCGGCATCGTCCACCTTGACTAGAACAGTGAACACTCCGCAAAGGTAAATCGATGATCCCCATACAAAATCATCTGGTCTCACGAAGGCACTTCGCTCTTCTGCTCGTCCTGTGTTTCCTCCTGCCCGGCTGCTCCGTAAGCCGCGGTCAGGCCACCGATGCATGGCGAACGGCAAGCGACACAGAGCTGAAAGCCCTGCTGCCTGCACGCGCGCCCGTTGAGAAGGAACACATTGAAACAGAACTCAGGACCGCCTCCGGCATCACGAACGGCCACGGCAAGTTTGTTGCGGGTGTTGTGCTCATCACGGCCGGCTACTCGGCCGACGGAAAATACTCGCATTTCTTCGTGACGGAAGTTCCTCTACAGATCGGCGACGACAGACTGCCGCCGGGCGACTATGTGATGGGTTGGCAGCGCGGAGACGCCATGCTGAACGTCCACTTTTACGAGGCCGCAACTGGCAGGATGCGCGCCTCCGCCGATGCAAAGAGTATTCCGGGGTCGACGCGGGTCGAGTCCTTCAAAATCTGGCCGCCGCAGGGGAAATCCGTCATTCAGATCGGCCGGTTCGGCATACCCTTCAGACTTGCCCGGTAACATCGGGCCAGCTCATACTGTGCAGCACAGCGAAAAGCCTTCCATAACCTTCTGGATTATCAGGATTAGTTCGATGCAACTCAAGCTCAGGTACTGGAAGTTACAAAACGTCTGTCTCGCTATGCTGCTCCTTGCGGCAATCGCTGCCGGGGCGCAAGTTCCATCGCGCAACGCTGGTGCCACTGCGACAACTCTGCCCAATGCTGCCGCAGTTGCAGGCAGCTTTGTCGATACGACAAGCGCCAGCCACATCGCCTTTGAAGCCCACGCCTCGCACACGGCAAAGAAGTACCTCATAGAAACGATGGGTTCCGGTGTCGCCCTGTTCGATTATGACAACGATGGCTTGCTCGATATCTTCTTCGTCAACGGCGCGCCGCTCACAGACCCGACGCTGAAGACCACGGTGCCGCAGAAAACCGATCCGAAATACTGGAACCGCTTGTATCACCAGAAGAAGGACGGCACCTTTGAAGACGTGACCGTCAAGGCCGGCCTGCAGGGCATCGGCTATGGCATGAGCGTGGCTGTTGGCGACTACGACAACGACGGCTATGAGGACTTGTACGTCACCGCGTACGGCGGGTCGCGCCTCTACCACAACAACGGCAACGGCACCTTTACCGATACCACCGAAGCATCGGGAACGGCTGGCAGTGGATGGGCAACATCCTCTGCCTGGGTCGACCTGGAGAACGATGGCCTGCTCGACCTTGTCGTGCTCCGTTACGTTCAGTGGCAGTTTGACGACATCTGGTGCGGCGAACACCGTGAAGGGTACCGCGCTTACTGCCATCCCGACATCTTTCCTGCCATCGCTCCGCTCGTGTATCACAACGACGGTGGAGGCCGCTTTACCGAGGCCGCGAAGAAGATGGGCCTGGACAAGCCCGCCAAAGGCCTTGGCATCGCCATCGCGGACTTCGATCATGACGGCAAAGTAGACATGGCCATCGCAAACGACTCCATGCTCGAGTTCCTGTATCGCAACAAAGGCAATGGCACCTTTGAAGAGATTGGCCTGCAGGCAGAAATCGCCGTGGATGGCGACGGGAAAACCTACGCCGGCATGGGTGTCGACTTTCAGGACTATGACAACGACGGCCTGCCGGACCTTATTATCACCAATCTCGCCAATCAGAAATACGCGCTATACCGTAACAACGGCGATTCAAGTTTTACTTACGACAGTTACGTCAGTGGCATTGGTGGCATGACCTTGCTTCACTCCGGCTGGGGTATTCACTTTGTCGATTACGACAACGATGGCCGTAAGGATCTGCTGATCGCGCAAGGGCACGATCTGGACACCGTGCAGCTCAACTTTCCGCAGTTGCGCTACAAGGAACCCATGCTGCTTGCGCGCAATACGGGCGCGGGTTTCATGGACGTCTCTGCACAGTCTGGCGATGTCTTCAAGCAGAACTGGGCCGGCCGCGGCATGGCTATCGGAGATATCGACAACGACGGACGTATCGATGCGGTTGTTACCACCAATGACGGTTCGGCACATATCTTGCATAACCAGACAGAAACAACCAATCACTGGCTCACAGTAAAGTTAATCGGCCATCGCAGTAACCGTGACGGCATCGGCGCTGAAATTAAGGTGACAACCGAGTCCGGGTCACAATATGCCATGGTGTCAACCGCAGGCAGTTATCTCTCGTCCAGCGACAAGCGCGCTCATTTCGGACTGGGAAAAGCCGCTTCGGTCAAGACGATAGAAGTGCGCTGGCCCAGCGGCACAGTGCAGACAGTGAAAGACGTGCACGCC
>CAXUEW010000298.1:0-4079 GCA_964250115.1 uncultured Terriglobus sp. | reverse complement strand
GCGCTCGACGATCCATTCGTCGGTGGTATCGACCTGGCTCGCCAGCTCGGCGTTCGACACCCGCCGTGCCGGCAGCGCGGACCCCGTGCCGAGGAGCACCGAGCGCATCACGCCGGCTGTCCGGCGGTCTGGCCGCCAGTCTGTCCGGCGGTCTGGCCGCCAGTCTGGCCGATCGCGGCCAGATCCTGCGCGATCCGCCGCGTCAGGTCCGCGCGGACCATCTTGATCGCATTGCCGATCGCCTATTTTGAGACCCGCCGTGCCGGCGATTCCGTTGCCCGCGTGCGCGAACTGGAAAACCCCGCGGGCTCCGATGCATATTTGGGCACTGATGACAGTGAGCCGGAAACGCCGCCAACGCCCGGTCCCAGCCATGCGTCGGACTTCCCGAGCGAAATCTCGTGCCCGATCACATGCGCTGAGACGTTTGCCTCGAGGATGCGGAGGTTGTTCTCCGAGGGTAGTGGACCTTCCGGTATCGTCGCCTGTGGGCGGTCAATGCCGCCAAACTGATTCGGCACGGCAGGCCCGATCTGCGCAGGGTACTGGATGCGGTTGATAGCGGAAAGCTGTGCCGCCAGAGCGTAACTGTAACCCTCGTAGGCGGGCGCGTGCTGGTACTCGGCACGCACGCGAAAGGAGAACGGACCTGCCTCCGCGACGCCAGACACGCCGTTGTACGTGTTGAACCCAGTCGAGTAAGGCCTGCCGTAGTCGTTATTGAACGTGGTGCCCAGGTTCCAGCTATCGCGTAAAACGGTGCCTCCGATGGCGCGAACGCCAACGTAGGCGGACTCTAAGCCGTAAACCGCACCTCGATTGGTTGGCCCGTCGATACGGGGTTCATCGCGCAGAGCGTAGTACAGCTTGTCGAGCAATTCCAGCGCCTGATCGTTCCCGTCAAAGCGGATATCACTCTCGGACTCGTCCAGGATGTGCAGCACACTTCGCCGAGTCCAGGGCCGCAGCGCCAGAAATGCAGTGTCGAGGTAGCCAAGCGAATAAAGCCGCAGCAGCGCCGGGTACATCCAGCTATCCATCGGAATGTAGGTCGATCCAAGCGGGTCGGGCGTGACGTATTGCGTGCCGTCGTAGCTATAGCGCTGAATGAACGGCTTCTGGCCCTGGGCTGCGTCGGGTGCCGCGGAAGAGCCCGTTACAACCGGCGCGAACAGGTCGAAATGGCGGTCAGGCGTGAGGTGTCCAACCAATACCAGAGGCTTGGTTTGAACCAGCGGAGCCTCTTCAAGCAGCAGGCTTGCTGTACCTTGTGCGCTCGCGGCAAGGCTAAAGCCCGCCAGCACCCAGGACAGAATGACCATACGGCAAGGCGATGGGCGGCGAGCAGGGGGTTGGTTGTGGACAGCCACAGGAACAGTCTACCGGTTGCACGCTAGGCTGGCGGAAGGACCTCGGTTAGCAGGCCGCGCTTGTCCATGTGTTGCCGCAGCAACAGCAGAGGGTCAGACGATCCGGGCATGGGTGCCGCATGAATCACCGCACCTCCCCAGCCGTTGCGTGCACGCAGCAAGCATTCCTGCATGACGCGGCAGATGGCGACGGCGTCGCACCTGTCCACCGGCATGATCGGGACGCGGGTGGACTGGAGCCGCCGTTGAGCGTCGGCGCGGCTCTCCGCCTCTCCACCCGCAATCAACAGCACCGGCAGGTCATGCTCCTGAATAAGTGTCAGGGTGCCTTTCCACGCGGAAAGCTGGCTAAGAAGCGCGATCACTACAGGCCTCGGTGGCTGGTCTCCGCTGCCCGGTTGCACATTTTTCCCGGAAAGCTTCCCTGCGGTTCGTAGCGCCATGCCCACAGCCATCGCTGCGCATTCTTCCACGGTGCCGTTGCAGGTATGCACCGCCGGCGCATTGCCTATTGGAAAGTAGGCGGAAAGCGCCGTCTGCAGGATCGAACGAGGCCCTTCCGTCAGTAGGGTGTCGCGCCGGCGAAGCTCTGAGAGCAGCGCCACAAGTAGTGCTTCGGGTTCCGCCTGCAACGCGGAACGCTCGGCGCGAGTGTGGTCGCCTACCTGGCGCTTCGCTGCACGTATCCGCTGCATCGCTTCGTACATGCCGCGCAAGGCGGCATCGCTGATCAGCGGCTTACCCATGTTGCTCCTAAATTCGTGGTGGAGAGGCAGAAAGGGCGCTGACCGTGCCAGCGCCCTTTCTGCGTGCCTTCTATTTCTTTGAGGGATCGATGCCTTCGGTGTCGATTCCCAGGTCAACAAGAGCCTTCTGGGCAATCGTGGCATCGAGACTACCCTCACGCGCCAGCTTCGACAGCGTAGCGGCCACGATGGCTCCCGCATCCACCTCAAAGTGGCGGCGGAGATACTCGCGATTGTCGCTGCGACCAAAGCCGTCTGTGCCGAGCGTGACCAGGCGCGAATGGAGCCAGGGTGCCAGCGAATCGGGCATGACTTTCATGTAGTCGCTGGCAGCAACCACCGGCCCTTTGCTTTCACCCAGTGCAGTGAGCAGGTAAGGCTGCTTCTCCGGTTCGGCAGGGTGCAGACGGTTCCAGCGCTCGGTGGCCAGAGCGTCGCGCCGCAGTTCGGTGTAGCTGGGTACGCTCCACACATCGGCCTCGATGCCGTATTGCGATGAGAGCATCTCCTGCGCCTTGAGTACCTCGTTCAGGATGGTGCCCGATCCAAAGAGTTGTGCAACGCTAGCTTCGCCCTTTGGTGCAGCCTTGAAGCGGTACAGGCCACGCAGAATGCCTTCGCGGACGCCGTCTCCCGCGGGCATTTCGGGATGGATGTAGTCCTCGTTGTACATGGTGACGTAGAAGAAGACTTGCTCGTCTTCCGCGTACATGCGGCGCAGGCCGTCCTGCAAGACGACGGCAAGCTCAAAAGCATATGCCGGGTCGTAGCTGACGCATGTAGGGACCGTGCTTGAGAGCACGTGCGAGTGGCCGTCCTGGTGCTGCAGACCCTCGCCCAGCATGGTCGTACGGCCGGCGGTGCCACCCATCAGAAAGCCCTTACCGCGCGAATCCGCGAACGCCCAAACCATGTCGCCGATGCGCTGAAAACCAAACATGGAGTAGTACATGTAGAAGGGAACCGATGGCACACCATAGTTTGCGTAGGCCGTTCCCGCAGCGGTAAAGCTTGCCATGGAACCGGCCTCGGTAATGCCCTCTTCGAGAATCTGGCCGTCCTTCTCTTCGCGGTAACTCAGCAGCATGTCGCTGTCGTGCGGGATGTACTTCTGGCCTTCGCTGGCGTAGATGCCGACCTGCTTCACGGCCGATTCCAGACCGAAGGTGCGGCCCTCGTCCGGCACGATTGGCACGATCAGTTTGCCGATCTCCTTATCCTTCATCAGCGCGCGCAGAATGGCGACAAAGACCATCGTCGTAGATACTGCCCGGCCTTTGGAGCCGCCGAGCCATTCCTTGAAAAAGTCCATGGAGGGCGCGGCAAAGGTAAACGGCTTGACTTCGCGCTTGGGCAGGTAGCCGCCCAACTCGGCACGGCGTGCCTGCATGTACTGCAGCTCCGGCGCGTCATCCGCGGGCTTCCAGGGCTTGCCTGCGGCGGCTTGCTCGTCGGGCACGGGAATGTCGAACCGCTTCACGAAGGCAACCACGCCCTCGTCGGTCAGCTTCTTTTCGTTATGCGCGGCGTTGCGGCCCTCGGTCGATCCAAAGCCATAGCCTTTGACGGTTTTTGCCAGGATGACCGTCGGGCCGCCCTTGTGCTCGGTGGCGCGCTTGTAGGCGTTGTAGACCTTGCCTGCATCGTGGCCGCCGCGGTGCAGGCGTGCAAGCTGCTCGTCGCTGTAGTCCTTGACCAGTTCCAGAAGTTCCGGGTACTTGCCGAAGAACTCCTGGCGAAGGTATGCGCCGCCCTTGGCCTTGTAGGCCTGAAAGTCGCCGTCGACGCACTCTTCCATGCGCTTCAGCAGCAGGCCGGTATGGTCGCGCTCGAAGAGCGCATCCCAGTCGGAACCCCAGATGCACTTGATGACGTTCCATCCAGCGCCTCGGAAGACGCCTTCCAACTCGTCGATAATGCGCTTGTTGCCGCGCACCGGGCCGTCCAGCCGCTGCAGGTTGCA
>CAXUEW010000297.1:0-4099 GCA_964250115.1 uncultured Terriglobus sp. | reverse complement strand
CGACAGGGGAGCGAGGGTGATGGTGTCGCTCTTCGACTCGGCCAGCAGCTTGTCCACGAGCGCCGAACACGCCATGCGCGCCTTGCCGTTGATCAGCATCGCGCACGAGCCGCAGATCTCCTCGAGGCAGTTCGCGTCGTAGGCGATCGAGGTGGTTTCGACGCCCGCTGCGTTCACGGGCTCCATGGCAATGTCGCCCAGCACGCTGGTGATGTTCATGCCCCTGCGATACGGCAGTTCGAACACCTCGGTACGTGCGGGCGCATCGGGGTGGGCCTGCCGCTTGATGGAAACCTTGTAGCTGGTGCCCTTGTAAGGCTCAGCCTTTGTGCCGCCGTGGCCGTTCTTTGTCTTCGTCGCCATCTTGTTCCTCGCTTAGCTGCTCTCCGAGACTTTGACGGAGGAGCTGTCTTCGGTCGCTTTACATAGTTCGACAATCTTTGGGAGCCAGTCTTTCGCTCCCATCCGGTAAGGAGCCAAGGCCGACTCCCATTGCTTGTTCACGGTCAGAGAGTATCCGCCCAATTCATTCCAACTTCGTGTTTCGGTATGTCCTCTTGCCTCAAGAAGCGAAGTTGCCTGGCCATAAGTCATTGCGTACAGAGTTGGCGCTACGCTTGAAACATTCCACGCGTACACCATCAGTAGATTCGGAATGGTTTCGTACTTTCGGTGAACTCCGAATCGCGCTGTTTCATTTGCCTTCAACTGGATCGGGCAGGCGTAAAACTCTCCTTCGTCAGCTCGATCAAGGTACGCGATCAAGTCGATACCTCGGTCCCGAAGCGGGGTCGCAACCTCAACGCCCCCAGCGAGTAGCTGCGAGATCAGATAGTGCCGTCCTGCCAACTCCGTAACTTGAGTATCTTTCGTCATTACGCCGTCGCGTCGTACCGTCTTGGACGCGGCTTGATCCACTGCACATCCACATCGTCAAAACCGATAATCGGCTGGTTGTTCGCCGAATCGTAACTCGCCATGGTCGTCTTCAGGAACTGCTCGTCGTTGCGCTCGGTAAAGTCGGGCTTGTAGTGTGCGCCGCGGCTTTCGTCGCGCTTTTCCGCGCCCTGCACCATGACGCGTGCCAGCTGCAGCATGTTGTACAGCTGCCGAGTGAAGGCAAAGCTGGTGTTGGCCCACTGGCTCTTGTCGCCCAGGTTGATGCACTTGTAGCGTTCTAGCAGTTCGACGATCTTGTTGTCTGCTTCGCGCAGGCCGCTGTTGTACCGGATGATGGTCGCGTGCCGCGTCATGGTCTCGCCCAGTTCTCGCCACAGCTTGAAGGGGTTTTCCTTGCCCGGGCTGCTCAGCAGGACGTTGTTCTTCTCCATCTGCCGAACCTTTTCCGACGCATGGCCGCCGTCGCCGGGCTGCGCGGGCAGGCTCTTTGCGTAGGCCATCGCATTCGGGCCCGCCGTAAAGCCGCCGTGGATACAGCTCAGCAGGGAATTCGCGCCCAGCCGGTTCGCGCCGTGAATGGAGTAGTCCGCCTCGCCCGCTGCAAACACGCCGGGTATGTTCGTCATCTGGTCGAAGTCGACCCACATGCCACCCATGGTGTAGTGGACGCCGGGGAAGATCTTCATGGGCACTTCGTGCGGGTCGTCGCCGACAAACTTCTCGTAGATTTCGAGAATGCCCTCGATCTTCCGCTCCAGCGTGGCGCGGTCGATGTGCGACACGTCGAGGTACACCTGAGGCTGGCCGTCAATGCCCAGCTCATGCTCGTAGACGATTTTGTGGATGGCTCGGGTCGCAATGTCGCGCGGCACCAGGTTGCCGTACTTGGGGTACCACTCCTCGAGAAAGTAGAATCGCTCGTCCTCGGGGATATTCTGGCCGGGACGCGTGTCGCCCTTCTTCTTCGGCACCCAGACGCGGCCACCCTCGCCGCGGGCGCTCTCGGACATGAGCCGCAGCTTGTCCTCGCCGGGAATGGCGGTTGGGTGCACCTGGATGAATTCGCCGTTGGCGTAGTACGCGCCCTGCTGGTACAGCGCGCTCTGCGCCGAACCGGTGCACACGACGGAATTCGTGCTCTTGCCGAAGATGGCACCGTTGCCGCCGGTGCAGATGATGATGGCGTCCGCCGGGAAGGTGCGAACCTCCATGGAGCGCAGATCCATCGCGCAGATGCCGCGGCACACACCGCTGCCGTCCAGCACAGACGACAGGAACTCCCAGCCCTCATACTTGGTGACCTTGCCCTCGCTCTCAAAGCGGCGCACCTGCTCGTCCAGCGCGTACAGCAACTGCTGGCCGGTGGTGGCGCCCGCAAAGGCGGTGCGATGGTACAGCGTGCCGCCAAAGCGGCGGAAGTCCAGCAGACCCTCGGCCGTGCGGTTGAACGGCACACCCATGCGGTCCAGCAGGTCGATGATGGCCGGGCCCTGCGCCGTCATCTGCTTCACGGGCGTCTGGTTGGCAAGGAAGTCGCCGCCAAAGACGGTGTCGTCGAAGTGCTTATCGACGTTATCGCCTTCGCCCTTGAGGTTCTTGGCCGCGTTAATGCCGCCCTGCGCGCAGACTGAGTGTGACCGCTTGACCGGGACGATGGAGAACAGGTCGACCTTGCCGCCCGCCTCGGCGATCTTAATAACTGCCGAGAGTCCGGCGAGTCCGCCGCCTACAACGATGATGCGTGGTGTTGTTGCTGCTGCCATTCAACTGGCTCCTTACAAACTTGGTGGCCGCTGAAAAGCCGACCTCAGGGGCTAAAGCCCCGCTGTGCTTTGCGCTGTATCGGCACGGCTAAAGCCGTGCCCTTCCGAAAACTCTTGCTGCACCGCAATCCCTATCGTCGTACTCAACTATCCCCAGGAGCCACCGCTTGCCCCCTCTCGGAGGGGCATGGCTTCAGCCATGCCATAGCCCCAAATTCGGCCTTGGGGCTCGAACTAGGGGGTTCACTTGCTTACTGCTGCGGTAACGGGCTCGGCTGCACCGGCTGTCCCGCACTGTCGTTCTGTAAACCGCCATTGCTGCCCTGCGGCAAACCGTTATTCGACGGATATTGTGCTGCCCCGGGAACCGTGGGGATAGTCGGCATGACGACACCTTCCGGCTGAGCCGGCATAACGTCCACATTGGAGTAAGGCCGCGCATACGCAACCCAGAAGATCGAGACCAGACCCATTGCGCATAGCGCAGTTCCAACCGCGCCGCAAACATACGCCGACTTCTTGCGAGCGTTGTCGCCGGGTGTGATGCCCCACTTGGCGGCGAATAGCCAGACGCCGTAAGCAAAGTGGAAGCACGTCGCGATCATGGCGATGACATAGATCGCCATCATCCAAGGGTTAAGCAGTTCATACTGCACCTTTGCATAGGCCAGTCCGGGATGTTCCGGCAGGCTGACTCCCGCGAACCGCTGCCGCCACACATGCTGAATGATGTAGGCAAAGGCGATCAGGCCGCTGACGCGCTGCCACACGTACATCCAGTTACCGGCCCATGGATACACGTTGACGCTGGCGCGGCCGCGAAGAGCAATGTAGACGCCGTAGAGCGCGTGAAAGCTCAGCGGGATGAAGATGAAAGCCCACTCAAGCACGCGGACAAGCGGTAACCCATTGAGGAACTTGACCTGTTGCGCATAAGCCAACGGCCCGTGCACCACTTCAAAGTTGGAGATGATGTGCTCGACCAGGAACGCGCCGATGGGGATGATGCCCGACAGCGAATGCAGCTTGCGCAGCAGAAAGCTGTTGCCTTTGCCCGCGCGCAGCGGCTGCACGCCTTTGCGGCGGGTCGAATTATCCGGTGGTGCAAACCCTGCGACTGCGCCCATGCGTACGAGCTCCTTGCTGCTGAAACCTGCCGTCGGCTCGCCTGCGAGGCGCTGCTACCGAAATAGATGGCACGCACAGTATCCGGCCCTGCGAAAACGGCAGTCAATGGCGGGCATCCAGTCTGTTCGATTAGCGTAACGCGCGTGCGATCAACGGAATCACAAATGCAGATCTCCCGCCTGATGAAGGCTAGCGCTGAGGTAACGAACATGTTGATTGTGATCCCATTGGCTGCCTGAATTTCGCCACTAAATTGTCATCCTGAGCGGAGCACGCAGTGCGAAGTCGAAGGACCTGCTTTCCTTTCG
>CAXUEW010000296.1:1326-4113 GCA_964250115.1 uncultured Terriglobus sp. | reverse complement strand
AAGCTGTCTTCCTTCAGCAGCGGGTTTTGCTGGCGGCTGGCGCGTTCGCGCCACATGGTCATGCCGGATCGCGTGAGCTTCAGTGTCGCTTCTGTGCCCCGGAACTCCAAACCGCCATCATCGATGGATGAGCTCATCATGCCCTCGTACACCACGTCAAAGCCGGGATAGCGGAAGGCCGCCTGGATGGTGTCGGGGCACTCCCATTGCGTCTGGATGTAGCGATCGCCAAGCATGGTCGCCATGGCCGGCGTGTCGGCCTTCATGGCCCAGTGCACCACGTCAATCCAGTGCGCGAATAGGTCCGTCATGGCCCCACCGCCGGACTGCCAGAACCACCGCCAGCGGCTGTACTTCTCCAGGCTGAAGGGCTGGTCGGGAAGGCCGCCAAGCCACTGCTTCCAATCAAGCTGCGCCACATCGACCGGCTTTGGCACCCAGTTTACGTCGTAGTTCTGCCACCAGTAGGTCCGCACCTGCGTCACGCGGCCTAACGCCCCGCCCTGCACCAGGTCGACCGCATTGCGAAAGTGGCCCCAACTGCGCTGCTGCATGCCGCACTGTAGAATCTGCTTGCTGGAACGCACAGCCTGCTGCAGCGACACACCCTCTTCCAGCGTGTGCGTAACCGGCTTTTCCAGGTAGACATCCTTGCCCGCAGCCAGCGCAGCCATGGCAATGCGCACATGCCAGTGATCCGGCGTGGCGATGATGACGGCGTCGACATTCTTGTCGTCCAGTACTTCGCGAAAGTCGCCGTGAAGCGTTGCGTTCGCGGCGATCGGCCGCAGCTTCACGGCTTCGCGATTGGGCGTGTAAACGTCGCATACAGACGTGATTTCGTAGCTTCGGCCTGTCTTCTCGGCGGAGTCGAGCAGTGACCGCATGCGGCCACCTGCACCGATAACTCCGACTCGAAGACGGTCTGACGCGCCAAAGGCTTTTGTTGAAGCGAGCGCGGTGAGACCACCCGCGAGCAGGAAGGTGCGGCGATTCGGTGACATGGTGAACCCCCAAACGTGAGAACTCTGGCGTAGCGATGCAGGCTTGCAGTGCTTTAACAACGCCGCAATGGTACGGCACGCGCGTGAACGATGTCTTGGTTGCAATTGGATGAAACTGAAATCCTTGGCGGAGCTTTCAGGTAGATCGCTACTCTTCGAGCCGCAGGTCTTCCGCCACACGTTCACGGCTGTTACCGCGTTGCAGCAGAACCTGCACACGTCCCTCAGCGGCATCGAGTTCTTTCTTGCAGGCGTCGGACAAACCCACCCCCTGCTCAAACAATGCGAGAGACTCTTCCAGCGAAAGATCGCCGCGCTCCAGCTTCTCGACTACGGCTTCCAGTGTCTTCAACTGGTCCTCAAACGTCGCCATCAGTTCCCTCCTACCGCCGCAATAGCCGGCTGCAGCATGGCGTCCAGCACCTCTGCAGCCAGCGTGTAACGAGCGAACGGCGCACTCACCTGAACGCCCTGTACCATGGGCTGCGCCTCAGCCAGCATCTCCTGCGCAATGCGGACGCCTTCGGCTCGCGACGCCTCAGGGCTGGTGGATGCACGGCCCATGCGCTGCAGGATGTCGTCCGGCATGCTCACCTTCAGATCGTTCTTCATGAACTCGGCATTCTTGACGCTGGTCAGCGGCCAGATGCCAGCGACAATCGGGATGCGGAAGCCCTCGATGCGTCTGAGGAATGTCTCCAGCAGCCGCAGATCGAACACGGGTTGGGTGATGCCGTACTCCGCGCCGGCCTCCACCTTGGCGGCGAAGCGCCGCACCTCAGCATCCAGGTCCGGAACGCCGGGATTGGCAGCGACCGCAATGGCAAAGCCGGTGCTTGCACCGATGCTGTTGCCGCCGATATCCAGGCCGTGGTTCATGTCCCGCACGATACGCGTAAGCCCGACGGCATCCACATCGAACACGGCAGTCGCGTCCGGATAGCTGCCCATCTTGGGCGGATCGCCGGTGAGGCAAAGTATGTTGCGCAAGCCAAGCGAAGCAGCGCCTAGAAGATCGCTCTGGATGCCCAGCAGGTTGCGATCGCGGCAGGTGTAGTGCAGCACCGTCTCAATGCCGACCTGCTGCTGAATTTGCAGACACAGGCTGCCGGCGCTCATGCGCGCGCTGGCGCGGGGTGAATCCGGCACGTTGATAGCATGCACGCCCAAATCCCTTAGCATGCGCGCGCCTGCAAGCTCGCGCGCAGGGTCGATGCCTTTGGGCGGCACAATCTCAACCATGGAGACGAACTCTCGACGTGCAATGCGAGCGCCTACGGCGGATCGGTCGGCCAGCAGCGGAGGCTGGATCTCGCTGGTCGCTGCCGCCGTCCCGGCCTGGGCCACGCCCTCCGCCTGCGCCTGAATGGCTTTGACGGACGACCGCATCGCCTTAATGTGCTGCGGCGTGGTGCCGCAGCAGCCGCCAATGATGGTTGCGCCCAGCCGCATGGCCTTCCGTGCAAAGCTCGCCAGGTATTCGGGCGACGACAGGTAGATGCTGCGGCCGTCCACGCAGTTTGGCAGCCCGGCATTTGGCATCGCGGCCAGCGGCAGTTTGGTCACGCGGCGCATGCGTTCGATGGTCGCCAGCACCAATGTTGGACCGTCGCTGCAGTTGCAGCCGATGGCCCGTGCGCCCGCGGCCTCCAGCAGTTGCGCGGCATCCTCCGGCGAGGTGCCGTCGGCGACCTTGCCGGCGACGCCGGTCCAGTCGATCGGCACGCTCACCCTGAACGGCCGGGCGTTCGCCGCCCTGCGCGACGCCGACGACCTGTTCGGC
>CAXUEW010000296.1:0-1316 GCA_964250115.1 uncultured Terriglobus sp. | reverse complement strand
GACATTGCCGCCATCGGTCACAGTGATCATGGCGATCACAGGCAGGTGCGGCGCGATACTTTGAATTGCCTGCAACGCAGCCTGCGCTTCAGCGAGCGACGTCACCGTCTCGACGACGAAAAGGTCCACACCGGCTTGAACCAGGGCAACGGCTTGCTCGGTATAGGCGGCGAGCATTCCCTCCGTATCTCGCTCGTCTTCCTTCAAGCCCAGCGATCCCACGGCACCGGCCACAAACGCCTGGTGCGCATGTTTCTCGCGAATGCCGTCTACTGCAGCCCGTGCTAGGCGAACCGCAGCCGCATTGATCTCGTCGACTCGGCCCTCAAGGCCAAAGCGCTTCAGACGCACGGCGTTCGCGCCAAACGTATTGGTCTCGATCAGTTCCGCGCCTGCCAGCAAATATTCCTCGTGCAGTTCACGCACCATCTGCGGCTCTGACAGGTTCAGTTCGTCAAAGCAGCGATTGATGAAGACACCGCGCGCGTAGAACATGGTGCCCATGGCACCGTCGCAAAGAACGGGTGCCGGGCCGAAGACTCTATCCGTGGATTGCGCGGCGCTGTTGGAAGCAGTGGAGTTCGGCATGGAGTTACGTCCTGTCCATGGTACTTGCTCCATGACGCCGTCGAAAGCCGGGGCCTGCTTTGATATACTTCAGCAGGTTGCTCAAGGGGAATCCCCGCGTCACCGCTGAGGTTTATGTTGAAAAGTGTTTCCGTTGCGCGGTCGGCAACTGCCATTCTGCTTGCCACCGCCCTGCTTCTTCTCACAGGCTGCGGCAACCGGCCCTATAAGACCACTGAGAATCAGTTCGCAGGGCGACCTGTGCCGCCTTCCCGCTTGACGCAGCGCGTCATGGTCGCCGTATCACAAACCGGTGCGGCCAACGGGCAGCTCGAGTTGCTGGACGCAAAGCGGGACATCCGTTCCAACGTGTACACCGCCAACAGCACATTCAACATCAGCGGTTTCTCCGCGAACGCTTTGCAGGTCATCAGCTACCCGGAACAACTGCGCGGCTTCGTCTATAGCGCCGACGGCTCTGTACAAACGATCAGCTATTCGAGTGAGTCTTCGCTAGGATCTACCACAACCTCAGTCGGCCTCGCGTCGTCCTTTTTCGTGCCGCAGGATACGCAGGCTGTCTACACAGCAATCGAGCGGACCGGCAACTTCGTAATCGCAGCACCCGCCGCCGGCTCGGCGACATCCACCTCGCTTGGTGCCTCCTATAACTTTGCAGTGCCCAGCGTGTACAAGGTGGTGGCGAACCCGGCACACACTGTCGTCCTGCTGATGTTGCGCAACTCGAA
>CAXUEW010000295.1:1359-4137 GCA_964250115.1 uncultured Terriglobus sp. | reverse complement strand
TCGGCATGGTCTTCATCGACCAGAGCGGCATCACCACGCCCTTCACCACGCCGCATGCTGTCGATAGACCACGCGACGTCATCCGCATCCAGCAATTTGCCGTCGTGAAAGTGGACGCCCTCGCGGATGTGAAGCACCAGCGTCAGCGGGTCAGTCCATTCCCATGAAGTAGCAATGGCCGGCTGCAGATTGTAGTGCTCGTCCTTGCGTACAACGGAATCGAAAATCAATGCGCCGATGTGTTCTGATTGCGCGTCGGAGCCGATGCGGATGTCGAGGTTAGTGGGTGAGCTTTCAATGTCGATGACGACTGCTTTGTCGTTTGGCCTCTCGTGGCACGCACTTAGGGTGAGCGAACTGGCAAGTAAAAGATAGCCGCATCGCCGCTTCATGGCAGCGTCACCCGGCCTAGTAGAACGGCCCTGGAGGCGCCGGTGGCTACGGGTACATTGCCCGGCAGGCCGTGCCAACGCAGCCATGCCAGCAGTGCAAACGCCATGGCTTCCTTTGCCTGAGTGGGAACACCATGTGTGTCGCTTGTGGTGAAGGTGATGCCCAGCGATTGCAGGCCCTCACGCAACATTCGCACGAGAGTCAAATTGTTCGCTCCGCCGCCTGCGACGATGTAATCCGTTGCGTCTGCCAGTGGGGCACGCTGCCCAAGGAAAGGCCAGACAAAGGTGCGATACGCATTGAGGACGCTCTGTGCAGTGAGCGCGGTGGCAGTCGCCACAATGTCGGCATCCTTTGCGCCTGTTTTCCTGCACGCAGCGATGAAGCGAGTGACATACTCGCCGCCGAATTCTTCGCGCCCACAACTCTTCGGTGGAGCGGCAGGGAAGTAGGGCAGCCTTAGTTCGGCATCGAGAACTCGTTGCAGGACTTTTCCGCGCTTTGCAACGACGCCATTCTTGTCGTATGGCTTGCCAAAGAGTGCCTGCATGCAACCGTCGATGACAACCGAGGCTGGTCCCGAGTCGAAAGCGAGCAAGTCATTCGACGCAGCGGGCAAGGCTGACATATTGGCGATACCGCCAAGGTTCTGAAGTACGCGATTGCGCTTCCTGTGCGCAAAGAACACCTGGTCGAACATGGGCACCAGCGGAGCGCCCTGTCCGCCGGCGACCATATCTCCCGGACGGAAGTCGCTGACGACCGGCATGCCAGCGCGTGCAGCCGTTTCACTCGCTTCACCGATCTGCCATGTACAGCGGAGCGGCTCACCCAAGAACTTAGTTACTGTGCCCTGGTGGTAGATTGTCTGTCCGTGAACGCCTGCCAACACTGCGCGTTTGCCAAGCTGCTTCTGTGTTTCTGCAATGGCATTGCCGTAGAACTGCCCCAGCCTCCAGTGCAACCTGGCTAAATCGTAGGTGCTGATTGCCGGTGCGTCCATGGCCGCTAACACCGCGGCCCGCATCGCCTTGGGATAGGGGAACGGGACATGGCCGAGCAGCTTGATCCTTGGTTTTCCTGGAGTTTCTTCAGGAGGTCGAGCAGCTACAAAACTTTTGCTGACCTTTGCAGAATCTGGCTGCCGTGGAGGCGTAATGCGGACCAGCACGACGTCTACGCCGTCGGCCGAGGTGCCGCTCATCACGCCTGCAACGATCATTGGCTTCGTAGGTTGTGGAAACGCTGTCATTCTGCAATCTCCCGCTTCAATTCGGCCAGTAGTTGCAGCGCTTCCATGGGCGTCATGTGGTCTACATCCAGTCCGCGCACGCGTTCCACGACGCGTTGCGACAGGGGCGTGAAGATGGTCATCTGCATGGGTGTGGGCGCAATCTGCGCCGCCTGTGTTGCGGCTGCGGTGGAGGCGCTTTTCGCCTTCTCGTGCATCGTCAGGACGGCACGTGCCCGTGCGATGACTTCTCGCGGCAGGCCTGCCAGCCGCGCCACTTCGATGCCGTAGCTGCGGTCTGCCGCGCCGCTTTCCACCTGGTGCAGAAAGACGATCCCGCTGGCGCTTTCGCGGCAGGCGACGCGCAGGTTTTTCAGCCGGGGGAGCTTCCCGTCCAGAAACGTCAGTTCGTGGTAATGCGTGGCAAACAGGGTGCGCGCACCAATGCGGTCGTGCAGATGTTCGACAGCCGCCCAAGCCAGCGAAAGGCCGTCGTAGGTGGCGGTGCCACGGCCCATTTCATCCAGCAGCACCAGCGAATTCGCGGTGGCTGAGTTCAGAATGGCGGCGGTCTCCGTCATCTCGACCATGAAGGTTGAGCGTCCACGCGCAACGTTGTCGCTGGCACCGATGCGAGTGAAGATGCGGTCTGCAAGTCCCAGCTTCATGCTGACGGCTGGTACAAACGACCCACTCTGCGCCAGGATAACGAGCAAAGCAGCCATTCGCAGATAGGTCGATTTACCGCCCATGTTCGGGCCGGTGATCAATGCAAGCGAAGGACCGGCCACGCCGTCGAGAAAGCCGGAGTTCGGAACGAAGCGGCCTGCGCCGCTTTCTTCCAGGCGAAGTTCGACGACCGGGTGCCTCGCCTCGGCAAACTCCAGCAGGGAGCCATCCGGAAGAATTTCCGGACGTGTCCATCCACGCAGTGCGGCAATGTGGGCAAAATTCGCCAGCAGGTCGATCTCAGCAATGCGCCGTGCCGTGTCGCGTACGCGTGCCGCAGCCAACAGGACCTCTCGCCGCAGATCGGCGAAGATGCGGCGCTCGATCTCGCCCACGCGTTCTTGCGCGGTGAGGATTTTGCGCTCATAGTCCTTGAGTTCCGGCGTGGTGAAGCGTTCGGCGTTGACCAGCGTTTGCTTGCGCTC
>CAXUEW010000295.1:336-1349 GCA_964250115.1 uncultured Terriglobus sp. | reverse complement strand
TTGAAGTTGTGGAAGCCACCCGCATAGAGGTTGGCGGGCACGTTGGCCAGATTGGCGCGAGTGATTTCGAGGTAATAGCCGAACACGCTGTTGAAGCGGACCTTCAGGCTGCCGATGCCAGTGCGCGTGCGTTCCCGCTCTTCAATGGCGGCGATGGAGGCGCGTCCACTGCGACTCAAGCCTCGTAACTCATCCAGTTCCGCATCGACGCCTTCGGCGATGGCATCGCCTTCTCCCAGCCTGAGCGGCGGTTCGTCCACCAGGACTGCGGCGATACGTGCACACACTTCCGCAAGCGTGTCGAAGCCGGCCTGAAGGTGTACCCACCGTCCTTTGTTGAGCTCACCGAGCGCGTCGCGAACGGGTGGCAGCGCTGCCAGCGTACGTCCCAGAGCGACGACTTCGCGTGGACCGGCAGAATCAAGCGCCAGCCGAGCCAGCAGCCGCTCCAGGTCGAGCACACCCTCAAGCGAACGTCGCAGGCGTTCGCGTGCGGTGAGCGATGCAACCGCTTCGCCCACCGCATCGTGGCGGCTGGCAATCTCCTCCACATCGATGGAAGGCCGCAGCATGACGGCGCGAAGCAGCCGCTTGCCCATGGGCGTGCGGCACGCATCCAGCGCGTAGCAAAGCGTGGTCTGGTTGCTCTCGCCGGAGAACAGCGGTTCGACCAGTTCCAGGTTGCGCACGCTCACGGCGTCCAGTTCAAGACAGGTGGAGCGCTCGTAGAAGCGGGGAACGTCCAGGTGTTCCAGATCGTTATGTTTGGTGGCACGCAGGTAGTGCAGCAGCGCACCGGCAGCACATGCGGCTGCAACGCGGTGGGTCAGTCCGAAACCGTCCAGCGAGTGCGCGCGAAAGTGGCTTTGCAGCAGCGGCATGGCATAGTCGGGTGCAAAGGCCCAGTCGTCAACCGGTGTGCGTGTGCGGATGCCGCTGAGCAGATCGTCCCCCGGTTCGCTGCCGTCGAGTTCCACCTGCGAACTGCCAAGGTGCAGGCCGCCAGGCAGCAA
>CAXUEW010000295.1:0-326 GCA_964250115.1 uncultured Terriglobus sp. | reverse complement strand
GAGGCCGGTTGCGGGCGATCTCCTCGGCGGCTTCATGGACGGCGTTGACTCCGCGAAACTCCGTCGTTCGAAACTCACCCGTCGATAGGTCCAGCAAGGCGACGCCTGCTGCCTTACGGTCAGGGGCCACAGCCAGGGCCGCGAGAAATGTATTCTCGCCGGGACCTGCGTTCGGATCGAGCGCTGTGCCTGGCGTCAGAACGCGCGTCACCTCACGCCGCACGATGGTTTTCGTCAGCTTCGGGTCTTCCATCTGTTCGCAAATGGCAATGCGGAAGCCACGGCGCAGCAGCTTCTGTAGATAACCATCGGCAGCGTGATAGGGC
>CAXUEW010000294.1:2097-4137 GCA_964250115.1 uncultured Terriglobus sp. | reverse complement strand
CGATCAATGGGAGTCGTCCTCGGATGCCGAGGCGGTCCATCTGCTGATGGCGTGCTCACGGGCGGTCTTCGCGGAATGTGGTGAGGTCTATCCCTGGCATCAGCGTGTGCAGCGTGCGTTTGCAAAACGGCTGAGCATGCAGGGTTTGCATATCCGTTAGGCTGCCGTATGTGGCGGCCTCGCTGCTAAACTGCAAAAGTGCCAAACGATCTTGTCATTATGCTGAACGGGTCTGAGAAGACCCTCAGCGGCTTAGGTGAAATGCCCACGATTAGTAGCCTGGTGGCCGCACTCGAACTGCGTGCGGATCGTGTCGCGCTGGAGCGAAATGGTGAGATCGTACCCCGTGGCGAGTGGAATGGTACCCCTGTTGTAGCTGGCGACCGCATCGAGCTTGTGCATTTTGTAGGCGGCGGTTGCAGCAGCTAAGCAGCAGTTCTACGAAGAAGCGCCTCCCATTGATCACCGTAGGCCTCCCAACCGCCGATCGTCTGCACACGCTCCAGTGCCGCGGAACGTAACAGCATCCAGAGTGAGGGATCGTCGATCATCCGCTGCATGCGATCGGTTAGAGCTGCAACGTCTCGGATGGGAACGATGAAGCCTTCCTGCTCATCGGTGAATAAATCCTCGCCGCCGGTGTTTGTCGAGGCCAGTACAGGGCAGCCGGTTGCCATGGCCTGACCCTGCACCAACGCCAGACCCTCTTCAATGCTCGGCAGTACCAACAGGTGGCTCTCGCCCATCAACTTAGCCACACGGTCCTGCGGCTGAAGGCCAAGGAACTCGACGCTCTCCTTCGGCAGCTTTGGCAATACAGCAGCTATCTCACCAGAGAGCGCACCTACGATCCGCAAGCGTTTGTGCGGGTGCTGCACGCGGGCAAAGGCCTCCAGCAGGTACGGCACACCTTTCCTGAGGCTGACACTGCCGACAAACAGCACCTCAAAGCGTTCCGCGGGGCTGCATGGCGGGTTTGCAGGTGGACAGAAGCGTTCCAGCCGGACACCGTATGGAATGGTGTGTACCTTCTCCTGCGGAACACCCCTGGCAACAAACGAACGTGCCGCAAAGCTTGACGGCACCGTGATGCCATCGGCCATGTCATAGATCGCCTCTTCGCGCGCGGTGTCCCGGGGATCGCTGACTGGTGCATGCACGCCCCACCGGCGGTACTCGTCTGAGACCAGTTCTTCCTGGTAGCGCTGGTGCGAGGAACCGCGATCACAAAAGAATTTACCGCCGCGCCGCTGCACAAGCGCACCCGTCTTCAACGACGAGCCGGATATCCCGATCAGCGCATCGCACTCCGGCAGCCTGCGCAGGGTGTATTCATCGAAGGCAAGCGCGTTGGCATAGCCGGTCTGATCCTCCAGCCACGCCGGCATCAAGCCCATCCGCCTCAACAGGTACTCGGGTGTGTGAATCCACGGAAAAATCTTCACCTTTTCGTGGGGAATGGCCTCGCGTTTCAGCCGTTGCCATGGCCAGGTGGAAAACACTGCGGCAAGATGGCCACGACGCTCCAGCTCACGTGCGAGATCGAAGTGATGGAAGACACCGAAGACTGTCTGAACGACTCGCATGGACGTGTGGATGGTAGCAGACAGCCGTTCAGACGCTTTCGGGTTGGTGTTCTACCGGTTAGAACTCGACTCGCACGGAGACCTGTCCGGTTCGATTGCCGCCAAAGTCTGAGCCGCGTGCCTGCGTGATCTTGCCGAAGCTGCTGGATGTCAGGCTAAGGTCGGGATCGGCCAGGTTGGTGTGGTTCAGCACGTTGGTGAAAGTGCCCTCGGTGCGCAGCCGAATGCCCTCGGTGATTTGGAACGACTTGCTGAGGCCGGTGGATAGATTGACCGTCCCGGGACCGTGAATATCGCCTACACTCTCGGTTCCATAGCGGCCAATGGGAAGGGTCCCTGTTCCAACGCTGCAGGTATCGACAGAAGATGGATCGCTGCTGCCTGGGCAGGTGAACGCGCTTTTGTTGATCCAACTGTCGCGCGTGCGGCGGCCGCCGTTCGCATCACCAATACG
>CAXUEW010000294.1:386-2087 GCA_964250115.1 uncultured Terriglobus sp. | reverse complement strand
TTGGCTCCGCCGACATAGGTACCGGAACCCGTGCCCGACGGATCAATCGTTCCAGCCGGGAACGAAGCCGTTAGGAAGGGTCCGCTCTGCCAGAGAAAGATACTGCTTACCTGCCATCCCCCGGCAAAGGCATTTGCAATGCCGTGCAAATTGCTTGCGAACCGGCGTCCACTGCCGAAGGGTAGCTGGTAAATCAGCGTGGTCAGCGAGCGGTGGCGGCGCGTGGCCGCGACATTGCCATAGTCAAGATGGCGGTCGTAGCTGTCCGTGGCGCTGTAGCCGCCCTGCTCATCCACAAAGCCCGCAGAGTTGAAGTTTCCGGCGCTGCCCTGGTTATCGGAAAGATTCTTCGCAAGCGTATAGACGGAGTCGAAAGAGAAGCCGCCAGACAGGCGCCGGGTAAACTCCGCCTGCAGCGACTGATAGTCAGCCTGCGCCGAAGTGCTGCGGTCGGTGACCTGGTAGAAATTCGGGAAAGGGTACTCCGATGCGCTGGCCTGCGACGAGATCCGCGTGCGCGACCGTGGCAACTGATTGAACTGCGGCTGCCAGATCAGGTGCCAGGTATGCAAGCCCACGTAGGAAATACGGCCACCAATGTTATGGCCGAAGTCGTGATCGATGGATAGGTTCGTCTGCAGCGAGTAGGGGTCGTGCCAGTTGGGATCGATGGCGCTATAGAAGTAGACGCTGCCGATGGCTGGCGCGAACTGTCCGCTTGCGCTGGTGCCCGGGAACGAAAAGGTTGGCGGTACAAACGTCGCGGAGGCCGCCGTGTTTGCGCCTGTTGAGTAGTAGTTGCTGAACGTTTGGTAGTTCTGCTGCAAGGTCTGCGCAATCGCATAGAACAGCGCGCCCGTGGTGGTGATGTTGTAGTACCCGGCTCCGCCTCGGATGGCAGTCTTGTCATCGCCGAAAGGTCTATAGGCAAAGCCCAGGCGCGGCATAAAGCGTAGTTGCGGAGCCTTGCGCAGGCCTGCCGGCAGACCGGCTTCTTTGTTTGAGACGACCGGCGTGCAGCCCACTCCGTTGATCGGCTGGCCGTTCGCGTAAGGATTGCTGACACCAGCGACGGGGCAGGCGTTCACGTTGGCAAGTTCCTGGACATCCAGTGTGTTCGCGTAGCCTGCCGGGTAGATCAGACGGCCAGTGCGGGCGATGGAAGGATCGAAGTTACCCGCTAGTCCGTTGGAGGAAGCGAGTGCGGGGTGGAACTCGTAACGCAGGCCGAAACTAAGGGTCAGGTTTGCCGTGGCTTTCCAGCTATCCTGCGCATAGAACGCGTAGCTGTTGGTGCTGGCGTCGTTGTCCTGCCGGATGTTGTTGCTCTGGTTCTGGTATGGCACCCCTGCCAGGAAATCCGCGAACTGATTTCCCGTTGCAGAGTAGCTGGCATCGAAAAAGAAGTTGCCATAGTTGATCGATGAGGTGGCGCCACCCGCCTGCGTATGTGCGACCAGATGACGCAGATCCGTGCCGAAGCGCAGCGTGTGAGTGCCGGCCTGGTAGGTCAGGTTATCGATGTACTGGAAGACACGCGAGCGCTCTTCGTAACCGAGCCGTGAGCCGATGGAAGATACGCTGACGTCGCCGCCGTTGAAGTTGATGTGCGGAATGCCATTGAAGAACGCAGGCGTGCTCAGCACGCTCAAGCCTGTGCTCTTCGTGAAGCCGAGCCCATCGAACGGGTTGCTGCTGCCG
>CAXUEW010000294.1:0-376 GCA_964250115.1 uncultured Terriglobus sp. | reverse complement strand
GTCTCTTTCCAACGTAAAGCCGAACTTGAACTCGTTCGCCACATGCTGCGTAAAGGCATAGTTGAAGTTGCTGGCAAGGATGCGGTACCGCGCGAAAGACGTGCTGTTTGGCAGCGTCAGATCGGCTGGCTGGGTCTGGTTGTTGTCTTTCGAGGAGTAGCGAACTGAAATCGACGCTTTCGATCCCAGCGTCTGGTCGCCCCTGATATCAAACTGGTTTGAGTTGATGTCGTTGCGGCGTGAACTCAGATAGTTGTAGCCCCGGTCCGCCGCGGCGGCAGCCAGCGACAGGTTTGCGTCGATATTCGGATCCGGATAAAAGCTGAGGAACTTTGCCGAAGCCGCATTGATCGGCACCTGGTTGTTCGCGTAGACA
>CAXUEW010000293.1:0-4143 GCA_964250115.1 uncultured Terriglobus sp. | reverse complement strand
CTGGTGGCCTCAATGGCCAGCCGCTGCGGCAGGAGGTAGTTACGGCCGTAGCCGTTCGCTACCTTTACCACGTCGCCCCGGTGTCCCAGGGTCTCGACGTCTTCTTTCAAAATTACTTCCATGTCATATCTCCAGAAACATTAGTCATCGGCAGGCAAGTTGCAACTAAGCAGAAACGGCCAGCCGTTCTGCTACTGCGGTCGGCAGGGGAATAGGATCGCCAAACTCCCGCATGACTGCGAGGTGTCCAGAAATTGCTTCTTCCATGTTATGCCGGGTATCGCTGATCGTCGGCCCGGTCGTAATGCAACCTGGCAGATCAGGAACGTAGGCACTATAACCTGTTCCGGTCTTTTCGTAGATCACAAGATACTCGCTCATCGCAAACCTGCCTGCTTGAAAATGCTTATTTGCGTTCCAATTGCAACATCATCAGATGGGTGCCCCGGAATGGTAACTGTTCCTGGCTTGCTTTCATGCCGAAAGTGCCGGTGACTTCCCGTAGTGCGCACCTGCCGCCAACCATCCTTCTCAACCAGCTTGATCATGTCACGAACCTTCATGCGCTAAGTTAGAATTTCGCGGCAAACGGCAGCAGGGCGATGTTACGAGCCTGCTTGATGGCGCGCGCCAACTGACGCTGATACTCCGTGCGCGTGCCGGTCAAGCGGCGAGGGGTGATCTTGCCGCGCTCTGCAATAAACTGCTGCAGCAAGCGCACATCGCGGTACGAGATGTGGTCGATCTTCTCTGCCGAAAACTTGCAAACCTTCTTGCGGCGGAAAAATTTGCGGCCGCCGGGTCCGCCCGACGGACGGGGAGGGCGCGGTCCGCTGTTGTTGCCCTGGTAACCACCGCCACCCGAACTGGGTGCGGAAGAGGTGTTGCTGGTGCTGCTAGTCTCATCTGCCATGATGAAAAATCCTTTCGAATCGGTTCGGCGGCGGCCTGCTCCGGGGCCGCATGGGACCCCATGAACAATGGAAGCAGGCTTTACCGCAGGTTCGTTGTTCGCCGCAGCCTGAGCTGCAGATCATTGTTAGACGGTGGCTTCAGCCGCGGCCGCTTCAGGCTGTGCAGCTTCCGCTGCTGCTTCGGGCACGGGCGCCGGCGTGGGCGCTGGTGCAGAAACTGCCGCAGGCTGCTGCTGAGCGGAGACCTTCACCTTGGTCGCGCGGATCGCCTTGATCTTGGCGACACGCTTGTTCTCCAGGTCAGTACGAACCGTGAGGAACTTGATCACAGGTTCCGTAACGCGCAGGCGGCGCTCCAGCTCAGCGACCAGGGGGCCGTCTGCCGAGATGAACATCAACACGTAGATACCGTCCTGGAACTTGCGGACCAGGTACGCGAGACGGCGGCGGCCCATCTTCTCGACGGACGTGACTTCCCCACCACCACCGGTAACCACCTGGTTAAAACCCTCGATCAACTTGTCCAGGTCGGCTTCTTCCACATCCGGCCGGACGATATACATCACTTCATAGGTGCGATCCATGTACTTCTCTTTCTGCGAGCCTTGTCACTCGCACCCTCCGGTTGGAGAGTATGGAAAATAAATAGTGCCGGTACTTGAGATCTAAGTTGTAAGTTCTACGTTTTTAGCGAAGAACTTAGAACTTACAACTTTGAACAACGTCTATCCTCGGCGGTTGAACTCATTCATGGCCGCCGCCATGCCCTGACTTACAACCATCTCGACCGACTTACTTACCCGGTCGAGCACTTCGTCCAGCACCGCGAGTTCGGCCTTGCGCATGGGTGTCAGCAAGTAATCCCTGCCACCCGCCTTGATCTCGCGGCCGTCCGGAAGCGAGGGCTTGCCCACGCCAATCCGAACGCGAATCCAATCTTCCGTTCCAAGCGCACCGGTAATCGATTTCACACCGTTGTGCCCATTACTGCTGCCGCCCGGCCTAAGCCGAAGCTCGCCCAGTGCAAAGGCCAGTTCGTCATAGAGCACGATCAGGTCTCGCGATGGATCGACTTCGAGCTCCTTCACCAGCGCTGAGACGGCAATGCCGCTCAGGTTCATGAAGGTTTCCGGTTTCACCAGCAGGCACTCTTCGCCGCCGATGAAAGCCTTGCCGGTAAGTGCCCGGCTGCGGCGGTTGGCCACCGCCGTACCGCACTGCTCCGCGATACGGTCGATGGCGAGAAAACCCACGTTGTGCGGCGTAAAGGTGTACTCCGGACCGGGATTGCCGAGACCGACGATCAACTTCACGCGTTAGCTCCTGCTCCTGGCTTTAGCCTCTAGCTAGAAGCCAAGAGATGATTCCTACTTCTTCGGTGCGGACTTAGCGGCTGCAGGTGCTGCTGCGGCAGCAGCCTCCGGCTTGCCCTTGCCCTTGGTTACTTCTGGCTCGGTGACGGCAGCAGCGGCGGCGGCTTCTGCGGCCAGTGTCTCGTCTTCCTTGATCTCGGTTACGTGCGCAACCAGTGTTTCTTCAGCCTCGATGAACTTGACCGAGCCGGTGTGCGGCAGGTCAGAGACATGAATGGAACCGTACAGGTCCAGCCCCGACACATCGACATCAATGTGCGAAGGGATGTCGCCCGGTAGGCACTCGACTTCGATCTCACGCAGAATCTGGTCCAGCACGCCGCCCTGCAGCTTGACGCCGTTCGGGATGCCGCTCAGCATCACGGGCACGGACACACGCATGGCCTTGTCCATCGCAATGCGCTTCAGATCGATGTGCAGCAGCGCGCCCTTGATGGGTTCGTACTGCCAGTCCACGATCATGGCCTTGGAACCCGCACCGCTCTCGATGTTCAGGTCGAAGATGGTGTTGTGGCCAGTGTTGGAATGCAGGATTTTCAGGATCGACTTGGGGTCGACGGTAATGGCCTGCGATTCCTGGCCTGCGCCGTAGATCACTGCCGGGATCAAACCTGAGACTCGGACGCGGCGTGCCGCATTCTTGTTGAACCTGCCGCTGCGAAGTGTTGCCTTGACTGCTTCTGTGGTTGCCATGTTTTCCTTTCGGGCGAGGAGCAGGGAACAGATTTCAGGGAACAGGGATCAGCGTCCGTGTTCACGATCTACTCTCTGCCCGTACTCCCTTTGCGGCTTTCACCGCGATCTGCTGTTCTGCCCGGTACACGCGGCGTTGTGTCTCAAACCGGCTGAGCAACAGGGCTGTTCCCTGTTCCCTAAAACCTGTTCCCTAACTAAAGAGCGAACTGACGCTCGTCTCCATGTGAATACTTTCAATGGCGCGGCCAAGCAGGCCCGCGACCGAAAGAACCTTGATCTTGCTGAGCGCCGCAGCCTCAGGCCGCAGCGGAATGGTATTGGTCACGACCAGCTCTTTCAGCGGACTGGCCGCAAGCCGCTCCACCGCCGGCCCGGACAGAACCGCATGCGAAGCGCAGGCGTAGACATCGGTGGCGCCGTTTTTCTGAAGCGCCTCAACCGTTTTGGTCAGCGTTCCGGCCGTGTCGACGATGTCGTCCAGGATGATGCAGGTGCGGCCGGTGACGTCGCCGATCACATGCATGACCTCGGTCACGTTGATGTCGGTGCGGCGCTTGTCCACAATGGCCAGCGGCACGCCAAGCTTCTGCGCGAAGAAGCGCGCACGTTCCACGCCACCCGCGTCGGGTGAAACCACGGTCAGGTTGGGCAGGTTCAGGTCGCGGAAATAGCCCACCAGCACCGGCGACGCGAACAGGTGATCGACAGGGATGTTGAAGAAGCCCTGGATCTGCGCTGCATGCAGGTCGACCAGCAGGGCGCGGTTGGCACCGGCCTTTTCAAGCAGATCGGCCACGAGCTTCGATGTGATGGCGACGCGGGGGCGGTCCTTGCGGTCCTGCCGCGCATAGCCGTAATACGGCATCACGACGGTGATACGGCCGGCCGAGGCTCGCTTCAACGCATCGATCATGATCAGCAGTTCCATGATGTGCGTCTCGACCGGGTAGCTGGTGGGCTGTACCAGGAACACGTCAGCGCCACGAACATTTTCAAGCAACTGGAAGTGAATCTCTCCATCAGAGAAACAGACCATCTTGGTCTGGCCCATGGGCACGCCCAGAAAGCTGCAGACCTCTTCGCACAGCGCACGGTTGGCAGAACCGCTGAAGATCTTGAAGCGGCGGTCGTCGGCCAGGCGGCTGGACCGCTTGCGATCG
>CAXUEW010000292.1:0-4195 GCA_964250115.1 uncultured Terriglobus sp. | reverse complement strand
ATGCTGCCGCGCTAAACTGGAGTGTCCGCAACGTGCGGACTTTGGAGGCTCCTTGCGTCTTCCGGGTACAGCCCTGATCGTGGCTGCACTGCTTGCTGCCGGGCCGTTTGCGGTGGGGCAGCGGGTCGCTGCGGATGGAGCAGCGCAAACCTTCAACGTGCTTGCTGAGCAGTATTTTGAGGAGGTGTACTTCCACTTCCAACCGACTGCGGGAACTGCTGCCGGGCTGCATGCGTACGACTCACAACTGGAGGATTACGATTCTGCCAATGTAGGGAAGTGGACGGCCGCGCTGCACGGCTACCTGACAAAGCTGGAAGCCGTGCCTGCCGACGGCCTGGATGCGCCCGTGGCCGCGGACCGTGAAATCCTAATCAATTCCATCCGGTCTTCGCTGCTGAACCTGGAAACGATCCGGATGTGGGAAAAGAACCCGGATATGTACGCCAGCGGCATCACAGGATCGATTTTTACGCTGATTGAGCGGCCTTTTGCACCGGTAAATACACGTTTGCGCGCGGTCATTGCACGCGAAAAACAGGCCGTAGTGGTACTTGCAGAGGCGCGCAAAAACCTCAAAAATCCCCCCCGAATCTATACAGAAATCGCTCTGGAGCAGGTCGGGGGGAACATCAGTTTCTTCCAGAACGACGTTCCGCTGGCCTTGGCCGATGCAACTGATGCCGCCGCGAAAGCGGAGTTCACTAAGACCAACGCCGCCGTAATCGAGGCACTGCAAAGCTACGCCGCGTGGATGAAAACCGACCTGCTGCCACGGTCAAACGGCGACTTCCGCTTCGGTGCGGACACCTACCGCAAGAAGCTGCTGTATGACGAAATGGTCGACACGCCGCTGGACCGCTTGCTGGCCGTAAACGCCGCCAACATGAAGGCGAACCAGGCCGAGTTTGCGAGGATCGCCAAAGAAGTCGATGCGAAGAAGACCGCCGCGGAAGTGCTGGCGGAACTGGCTACGGCCCATCCCGCGCCGGACAAGTTACTGGATGCCTTTCGCGACAGCTTTCAGGCGGAGATCGCCTTTATCCAGCAGCACAAAATCATTACGCTGCCCAGCAGCGTGCGTCCCGTGCTGGAGGAGACGCCGCCGTTCATGCGTGCCACCACGTCAGCCAGCATGGACTCGCCCGGCCCATTTGAGACCAATTCCACCAAGGCTTACTTCAACGTGACGCTGCCGGAAAAGGGCTGGACTCCGCAGCACATCGCCGAACACATGGCAGAGTTCAACGTCGGCACCATTGTTAGCACCAGCGTGCACGAGGCTTTTCCAGGCCACTTTGTGCAGTTTCTTTGGCAAGACCAGTTTTCCTCGAAGGTACGCAAGTTGCTGGGCACCAGTACCAACGTTGAAGGCTGGGCGCACTATTGCGAACAGATGATGTTGGACGAGGGTTTTCAGCCACCGGGCACCGACGCCCGGCAGGCGAAACTGATTCGACTGGGCCAGTTGCAGGATGCTCTGTTGCGGAATGCCCGGTTCGTCGCCGGTATCAAGATGCACACAGAAGGCTGGACAGCGGAGCAGGCTGAGCAGTTCTTTGTGAGCGAAGGCTACCAATCCCCGTCCGTCGCAAAGATGGAAACGAAGCGCGGCACTGCGGACGCGACCTACCTCTACTACACGCTGGGCAAGCTGGAGATCCTGAAGCTGCGTGACGACCTGAAGAAGAAGCAAGGCGCGGCCTTTACGTTGGGCGGTTTCCACGATGCACTCATGCGCCAGGGTCCGGTGCCGATTCGGGTGATCAGGCAGAGCATGTTACACGACGGCTCACCGGTGTTGTAGCCCGGCTGATATCAAAGCCCTCGCCGCTGGCAGTAGTATCCAAGAACACACATCATTGAACACTGGACGTTTGCATGATTCAGAAGATTCGTAAGGCTGTCTTCCCCGCCGCCGGCATGGGCACTCGATTTTTGCCCGCCACCAAAGCCACCCCCAAAGAGATGCTGCCGCTCGTCGACAAGCCCCTGATCCAGTACGGCATCGAGGAAGCCGTCGCAGCGGGCTGCACAGAAATCATCATCGTAACGGGCCGCGGTAAGGGCACCATGGAGGATCACTTTGACCGCGCCCCTGAGCTTGAGGCTTCCTTGGAGCGGCGCGGCAAAACCGACCTGCTGAAGATTGCACGCGAGGTCACGCAGATGGCGAAGATCAGCTACGTGCGCCAGCCCGAAGCGCTGGGCTTGGGTCACGCCGTGCTGATGGCAAAAGAACTTGTGGGTAACGAACCGTTTGCCGTTCTGCTGCCGGACGACATTGTCGATGCGGATGTGCCGTGCATGAAGCAGATGGTCGAGATGTACGAGCAAACGGGCTCATCCATCCTGGGCAGCGAGGTTGTGGAAGGCGACGCCATTCAGAATTACGGTTGCCTCGACTGCATCGCGGTTGAAGGCAACGGCAAGCTGCACAAGGTACGCGACATGGTCGAAAAGCCGAAGCCGAGTGAAGCGCCCAGCCAGAACGCCATCATCGGCCGCTACGTTCTGACGCCCCGCATCTTCGAGATGCTGGAAACGATTCAACCAGGTGCGGGCGGCGAGCTCCAGTTGACCGATGGCATCAAGGCTTTGCTGCAACATGAGAGCGTGTACGGCTTCAACTACGAAGGCAAGCGGCACGACGCCGGCGATAAGCTCGGCTTCCTGAAGGCAACCGTCGAGTTCGCCCTGAAGCGCGACGACCTTGGACCGAAGTTCCGGGAGTGGCTGAAGAGCTTTCCGCTGTAGATCAGTTAGTAACATCTGACATTCAAGAGGAGCCGCTTCAAGCGTTCGCGAAAGGATGAGCAGGCTTACCCGGCGTGCAGGATGTCCACGCTGAACTGCCGGTTGCGAAGAAGATGTGCTCTGCGCTCCGGAGTTAGAGAGTCATCTGCAAGCAGGCGGTCCGTCACCGCAATGGCTTCGTGGTGCCGTCCTAGCCAGTAGCAGGCCACTGCGTACTCCAGCGGCAGCAGAAACTGGTAAACATCTTTCTCTACAAACAGCACGTCCTTTGCCGGAAACGGGATCTGCATTGCAGGACCGAAGAAGACGATAGCCAACGCATACTCTTGTCGATGTTGATAGTAGAGACCAATGCGGTAAAGCGGTTCTGCGCGATGAGGGCGATAGGCAAATGCTTTCAGGTAAGACCGCTTGATTTCTGTCCAGGCAACTTCTTAACCCTGCTGTAACCGCGCAATCTCGTAGAGAGAGCACCAGACCTCTTCGGCAAAACCACCCATGACGGACCGGCGTTGGTACCACTTGATGGCGAGTTCAGGTTCATGTGCGTCACGATAGCTTTGCGCAAGGTAGAAGGTATAGCGCTTGTTTGCCGGGTCGTGTTGAAGGGCCTGCTCAAGCACCAGCGCATCCTTGCGATAGGTGAGCGGATCGCGTGATCGCGCGCCTTCCAGTAGCCGGATTGTCAAGATGCCGGACATCTGCTTCTGGCTATGGCTTCCATCACAAGTGATGTACTCGTGCAGGACACCTTCGTACCTCCAGGGCAAAGACGAACGCACAAGCTGAATGCGGCTGTAAGTGGTTCCGCCCGAGTTCACGGTGAACTCATACGCGTCGTCTGTCAAAGTGGGCCAATGGAAATCAGCATCGGCCTGCAGGTATTCATCCGCGTCCAAAGTTAGCAAATAATCCGCGCATCCCCGGGCCAGTGCTATCGCCTCCGATCGATTGTGACCGAAATCCTGCCAGGGCTGCTCGATGAGTTTCCCGGGAAGATCATGCAAGTATTCAGTGGCAAGGTCCTGCGTGCCGTCGGTCGATCCTGTGTCCACGATGACCCAGTGATCGATCAAGGGCCGCACCGACTGTAGGCAACGAAGCAGCACATGCTGCTCGTTCTTTACGATCATGCACAAACAGACAGTCTGACCTGCTTTATTCATTCGGAGGGAAATCTTCCGTCGAGTTCTTCTGTGCAAACAACGATAAACGTTAGCTGCAGAGTTCCTATTTATAAAAAGCAAAGCCCACGGTCACTTACGGACCATGGGCTTTGGTGCTGCGTTGGAAGTGCGGTTTAGATGAACAGACCGTTCAGGCCCACTGGGAAGAAGCCGCCCGTGGCCTTTGTGCCCGTGTTGGCTCCGCCTGCGGTAACGATGTTGAGCACCTGGCTTGTACTGCGTCCAAAGGAAATTGCAGGAGCAGTCGAAGA